>JAODBO010000103.1 GCA_025464005.1 Acidimicrobiaceae bacterium
TGAATCGCGACCGTGACCGCCGCTCAGCGGCGTGAACTGGCCATCAGGGCGCGTGCGATGGCGGATGCGGCATTACGGGGAGCTCGGCATTGAAAGCTTAATGCCGATATCGGCATTAAGCTTTGTACCCGTCGAAGTGGCGGTTCTTCGACTTGTGCCCGTGGCGGGCCTCGGTGTCTGTGGTCGAGATCACCCGGTCTTTCGCGACACCGCGCACGATGCGGAAGATGCCGTCCTCGCTCATCGCGACGTCCTGGCCCGAGACGAGGGCGAGCAGCTCGGCCGCGGCCTTCGTCGCTCCCTCGAGCTCGTGGTCACTGAGCGCGTCGAGGGCCGCGTTCGCGTCCTTCACGAGCGCGTCGACGAGGGCTTCTCGAGCTCCTCGGTCGTCCCAGTCGCACGGCGGCTTTCCCGGGGTCGCGTACTCGTCGTCGCGCGAGAGGGCCCTGCGTACCTCGGCGGCGAGCGGATCGGCGCTCTGGTCCAGGACGACGAGGAGCTTGCGGATCACCGCACGCAGCTGGGTGACGGTGTCCTCGGTGGCGACGGCGTCATAGATCGGCGTGGAGTCGAGGACCCGGGCGCGCTGTCCGAGCGCTCCGGTCGCCTTCGCGACGACCTTGGTGTCCTCGAAGAGCCGCCGGGGACGCTCCGAGGCCCGGAGGCGGTTGCGCGCTCCGACGAGCACCGTCGCGTGGAAGGCCTCCGCGCCGACCGCCACGCCGGCTGCTGCCTGCCAGCGCAGGTCGAAGCCGAGCCGATCGGTCGCTTCGCGGTCCGACAGCCCCTCGAAGGCCTGGAGGAGCATCACCGTGGCGAGGATCCGCGCCGGCACGGTCGGTCGACCGTCGCGTGCGCCCGAGTAGCAATCGGCGAAGTAGTCGTCGGGAAACAGCTCGTGACCGTTCTCGGCGAGGAGCTTGTAGATCGAGCCCCCCTTCAGGCGATCCCCGAGCACGGCGACCGGGTCATCGAAGCGGCGTTGGTTATCTGACGTCCCAAGGGCCATGGGTCAAGTCTTCCAAGACCGGGATCAAATCGCGAGCATTGACCCAGGTAAATCAGCACCTACCTAGCGAATGACGGGCCTCGGCGGTGAAGAGTTCAACTCGTGGTCGCGAGGAGGTCGAGCTGCGGTCAGGAGGCCATGTTTTCATTGTTCAGTGAGCGGTGCTACTTGCCACACGGGCGAGCAACGCTCACGAGCAAGGAGATGCGCATGTCCTCAACACTGCAGTCTCGGCGGCGCCGAGTCTCTGTCCCTCTAGCACTGGCCGCATCCGCGGTTGCGGTCTTTGCCGGTCTTGTGCCCCGGTCGGGACCGCCGGCGAGAGCGAGCGGCGCGGCGATCTTGACGGATGCCCGCCTCGGCGGCCTCGAAGGAGGCAACTCGCCGATCAAGCACGTCATCGAGATAATGGTCGAGAACCATACGTTCGACAACCTGTTCGGCAACTTTCCTAGAACCAACGGCATTCCGGCGGATGCTTCGATGCTCTCCCCAAACGCGTACTACGACTCGGCGCCGAACGTCCATCCGATCTGGGCAACGCCCAACGAGGGCGACGTCCAGGGCGCGATCAACAACAGCGCCGGCGGCGAACAGATGGCGATGGATTTCCAGCCTGGTCAGGGCTATCAGATGGACCACTACACGGTGTTCCCGCAAGACGGCATGTCGGCGATCACCGAGTTCGGACCGCAGTTCGACCCGAATGAGCAGTACCTCGCGACGAACTACGAGCTCGCCGACAACAACTTTCAGCCGATCATCGCCCCAACTCAGCCGAATGTCATGACCGCGCTGAACGGCACCGACCACGGCTGGGTGTACAACAACCTCGAGCCGGGGGCCACACAGCCGTGGAACTCGATCTTCGACGAGCTGACTGCGCACGATCGAACGTGGAAGATCTACTACGCATTACCGCCGTCAGTGCTGACCGGCACGATCTGGAACCAGATCATCCCGTCGGGTTCTTCCCAGGACCTGACTACGGGAAGTCAATTCCTCGCCGACCTGTCCGCCGGCAACCTGCCGGACTTCTCCTTTGTTCGTCCTGGCGTCGGCTACAGCACCGAGCCACCGGAGGACATCGGACAGGGCGACGCGTGGATCGGCCAACTCGTGAATGCCGTCGCGCAAAGTTGGCCGTCTACACCGCCGCCGCCGGCATCCACCCGGAGCGGTCCATCCCCGTTTCACTCGACGTAGGAACAAACAACGAAACCCTGTTGAACGACCCGCTCTATCTCGGTGAGCGGCACAGCCGGCGACGGGGCAAGGAGTACGACGACTTCATAGGCGCCTACATCGAGACCGTGTCGCGCCTCTACCCGAAGGCACTGCTCCACTTCGAGGACTTCGGGCCGGGCAATGCCCGTCGCATCCTCGATCAGTACCGGGACAAGGTGCGGCTGTTCAACGACGACGTGCAGGGCACCGGCGCGATCACGCTCGCAGCGATGCGGTCAGCCCTCAAGGTCACCGGCGAACGGTTCAAGGATCAACGCCTCGTCGTGTTCGGGGCAGGCTCGGCAGGCTGTGGGATCGCCGACCAGCTCCGCAACGCCATGGTGGCCGATGGTGCGAGCACGGAGCAGGCGAGCCGTCAGGTGTGGCTCGTCGACAGACAGGGGCTGCTCACCGACGACATGACGGACCTGCGGGACTACCAGAAGCCGTACGCCCGTCCTGCCGGCGAGGTGAAGGGGTGGTCCGACCAGTCACCGATCGACCTGCTGACGACGGTCCGTCAGGTGAAGCCGTCGATCCTGCTCGGCACCTCCACCGTCGCCGGCGGGTTCACCGAGGAGATCATCAAGGCAATGGCCGCGGGAGTCGAGCGCCCGATCGTCTTCCCGCTCTCCAACCCGACCGAGCGCATCGAAGCGATGCCCGCCGACGTGCTCGCGTGGACTCATGGCAAGGCGCTCTGCGCCGTCGGCATCCCGGTGCCTCCCGTCCAGTTGGACGGGACGACCTTCACCATCGGTCAGGCCAACAACGCGCTGCTGTACCCGGGGCTCGGGCTCGGCACGGTGGTCTCGAGGGCCAGGCACGTCACGGACCATATGCTGCTCGCCGCCGCGGACGCCGTCGCCAGTCAGGTCATCTCCAGCCAACTCGGTGCTCCCCTGCTGCCGCCGGTCGAGAACCTGCGCGCGAGCTCGGCCATCGTGGCCGGTGCGGTCATCCGGGCGGCCGTCGACGACGGAGTTGCGGACGCGGAGCTCGGTGACGTCAGTGACGACAGCCAACTGGTCGAGCTCGTCCAGAGCGCGATGTGGCAGGCCGCCTACTCGAGCGAACTCGCACGGTGACGAGGACCTCCCTGCACCCGAAGCGCACCGAGGAGCGGACCCCGACCGTCCACGACCTGCCCGTGGGGATCGTCGCCAGCGGGCAGCGAAAAGAGACCGACTCGATGGGCTCGATCGAGGTGCCCGCGGACCGGTACTGGGGGGCACAGACCCAGCGCTCGCTCCTCCACTTCTCGATCGGCGACGACCGGATGCCGAAGGCCGTCTATCACGCGTACGGCTACGTCAAGAAGGCAGCCGCCATCGTGAACGGCCGCGACGGTCGTCTGGCGAAGTGGAAAGCCGACCTGATCGCTCGGGTCGCGGACGAAGTCATCGCTGGCGCCCTCGACGAGCACTTCCCGCTGTACGTCTGGCAGACCGGATCGGGCACGCAGTCCAACATGAACGTGAACGAGGTCATCTCCAACCGGGCAATCCAGCTCGTCGGCGGCACGCTCGCCAGCAAGGACCCGGTGCACCCGAACGACGACGTGAACATGGGTCAGTCCTCGAACGACACGTTCCCGACGGCCATGCACATCGCCGCCATTCACGAGATCAGTGAGCATCTGGTCCCGAACGTGCGCGCGCTGCGGGACACGATCTCCGCAAAGGCCCGAGCCTGGGCCGATGTGGTCAAGATCGGCCGCACGCATCTCGAAGATGCGGTGCCGCTCACCGTCGGGCAGGAATGGTCCGGCTACGCCGTCCAGCTGTCCGACGCCTTGGAGCGCGTGAACGCCACCCTTTCCGGTCTTTACCAGTTGAGCGCCGGCGGCACCGCGGTGGGGACAGGGCTCAATGCTCCCGAGGGCTTCGATACCAGTATCGCGTCCGAGATCGCCGACCTGACCGGCCATCCGTTCCAGACGGCGCCGAACAAGTTCGCGGCCCAGGGAGGGCTCGATGCGATGGTGGCCGCCTCGGCCGGCCTGCGGGCACTCGCAGTCCCGCTCATGAAGATCGCCAACGACATCCGCTGGCTGGCGTCGGGCCCCCGATGCGGGATCGGCGAGCTGATCCTGCCGGCGAACGAGCCCGGCAGCTCGATCATGCCGGGCAAGGTGAACCCTACTCAGTGCGAGGCGATGGTCATGGTCTGCATCCAGGTGCTGTCCGAAGACAGCTGCGTGGCTTTCGCGGGCTCCCAGGGCAACTTCGAGCTGAACGCCATGCGGCCGATCATCATCAACAACTACCTACACTCTGCCCGGATCCTCGGCGACGCGTCCACGAAACTGCGCGAGTACTGCATCGAAGGCGCCGAGCTGCACCGCGAGCAGATCGACAACTTCGTCGAACGCTCCTTGATGCTCGTGACGGCCCTCTCGCCCGTCATCGGGTACGACAGAGCTTCCGCGATCGCACACAAGGCAAACGACGAGGGCACCAGCCTTCGCGAAGCCGCTCTCGCACTTGGGGTAACTCCGGCCGAATTCGACCGTGTCGTCGACCCGGCCAAGATGGTCGGCAATCCCAATGCGACCTCGGTGTCATAGGCCGCCCGTCAGCGGATCACCGATTCAGCGGGTCGCCTTGGAATCCGAGGCGGGTGAGCCGTCAGGACCCAGCCGCAGCGAAGGGTCCAAATAGGACCCTGGCGGCTGGCTACGACCTTTGGAGTCCTGCCACCAACCGGTCGGGATCTGGCGCTCGGACTTACCAGGTCGAAGCTGCTCGAGCTTCCTGATGAGGCTGGGCTTGCGTGGCATCCATGATCCCTTCGGTCGAGGCCCAGTCTGACACGACGGGCGACCCACGATGACCGGTCATGGTGAGGCGTCGGCTTCTGACATCCCCGTCGACGAGCGCTACGAAGGAATCGTCGCCCGTCTACGGGTCTGCGCACCCTCTCGGAGGACTTCCAGGCCCCTCGCGGCAGTTCTCGGCCCCCGCCGCGCCGACCACTCGCCCCTAGCCCGTCGACGCGCCGCTGCGCGGCCCTCGCAGAGGCAGGCAAAACCTTGTTGGTCAGGCGTCTCGCCGGACGAACAGGATGCCGCCGATCAGCAGCGCTGCCGCCGCATAGACACAGAGCAGGGCAAATCCGGTCCAGGGTGCGAACTGGTGCGCCCCCGAGTGCAGCGAAGTCAACGAGTTCCCGATGTTCGCCGGGAGAAACTTCCGCACCTGGTCGCCGATCGACGAGGGCAGCGCGGCGGCGACGAGCGGCAGGACGAGGAGCGAAGCGACGACCGCGCTGATCGCCCCGGCCGTGTGACGGATGATCGTCGCGAGACCGAGCGAGAAGAGCCCGAGCACGCAGAGGTAGAGACCCGCACCCACCACGGCGCGAAGCGCGCCCGGACTGCCGAGCGAGGTGTGAGGTGTGGGGCTCTTGAGAAGCGCCTGGCCGAGGAAGAACGCTACGAAGGACACCACCTCTGAGACGACCAGCGCGACCACGCCGAAAACCGTCGCCTTCGCCACGAGCACCTTCGGCCGCCGGGGAGCAGCTGCGAGAGTGGATCGGATCGTGCCGGTGCCGTATTCGTCACTCATCACGAGGACTCCGAGAATGGCGACGATGAGCTGGACGAAGGCCACTCCGATCAAGCTCTCGTTGGTGGGATCGAAGCCGGCGCGCGATGCAAGCGACGTCGTCGACCAGTGCGAGGTCGTCTCGGCTGTCGCGATCGCGCTGAGCCCGATCCCGAGGACGATGGTCATCCCGAGCGTCCACATGGTGGATCGGACGGTCCGCAGCTTCGTCCACTCCGACCGGAGCAATCCGCTCATGTGGTAGTGCCCCGTTCGCGGTGTCGTGCCGACCGCGGCCCTGAGCTCGATCGTTGAGGTGCTCACGCTCCTGCTCCTTTCGCGGCGACAGATGCTGTGTCCTCGCCTCGGTACTCGACACTTGACTCGGTGAGCTCCATGAACGCCTCCTCGAGCGACGCGGACTGTGGGGCGAGCTCGTGCAGCACCACCGGGATACCGGCCGCACATTCGCCGATGACGTCCTCGGTGATGGCGCGCACGGACAGCGAACCGTCATCCTCGAGCACGGTCGTTGCGCCCTCACGCTCAAGCGCAGTGCGCAAGGTCCCGATCTCGGGTGAACGCACCCGCACAAAGCGCTGCGAGCTCTGCGCGATGAGATCATCGACCGACATCTGGGCGATGAGGCGCCCCTTGCCGATGACGATGACGTCCTCGGCGGTGAGCGCCATCTCGCTCATCAAGTGACTCGAGACGAAGACGGTCCGCCCCTCTCTCGCTAGGCCCTTCAAGAGGTTGCGGACCCAGCGAATGCCGTCGGGGTCTAGGCCGTTGACCGGCTCGTCGAACAGCAGCACTTCGGGATCGCCGAGGAGCGCCGCGGCGATCCCGAGTCGTTGACCCATCCCGAGGGAGAACTTGCCGGCACGCCGTCTCGCGACTGTGGTGAGACCGACGATCTCGATGACCTCTTCGACACGAGTCCGGGAGATGTCGTTGGTCTGCGCGAGCATCCAGAGGTGAGCGAACGCGCTTCTGCCGGGATGAATCGCCTTCGCCTCGAGCAACGCGCCCACCTCGCGCAGCGGCCAGGCAAGGTCCTGGTATTGACGTCCATTGATGGTGATTCGACCGGTGCTCGGAGCGTCGAGGCCCATCGCCATACGCATCGTCGTGGACTTGCCGGACCCATTCGGCCCAAGGAACCCCGTGACGATGCCCGGTCGTACCTGAAAGCTGAGTTGGTCGACGGCGAGCTTGTCGCCGTACCGCTTGGTGAGGCCAGTTGCCTCGATCACCCTGCTGCTCCTCTCTAGACCAGCACTCCGGCCGATCCGCTGCTCACATCATTGTGAGAGATGCCGGCGCATACATCGGCTCCCAGTCGCTTCTTTGCGTACTCCCGGAGGATGAGTCCGGGGCGATTTGCGTCTTCGCGTACAACCACAGCGGTACGCGCGACGGAGACCCCAGCATGATGACTGTCGAGCTCCCCATGGGTACCGTCAGAGCGATGGACGACCGGCGCGAGCGCACCCCACTTCGCCCGCCGCTCATCCAACGCGTCGCCTCTCAGCACCTCCAGGCCATCGACCTCGCCGTCGCAGTGATCCTGTTGCTGGCGACGTTGCCCCACCTCTTCGGAAGCGCTAGCGCCTCGCAGACTGGTCCCGGCGACGCGATCCTCGCGTTCGGCGCGGCCCTCCCGATCGCAATTCGCCGCCGCGCCCCGATCGTTGCGCTGAGCACTGCCACGATCGCCCTCTCAATCGCGAGCGCTATCGGGCAGTCCTTCGCGCCCGATCCTTTGATCGCGCTTCCCTTGTACCAAGTCGCCTCAGAGCGACACCGACGTGAGTCACTCCCGGCGCTCGTCATCGTCGGCGCCGCGCTCCTCGTTGGCGCTGCGATCGGGGCGACGACCCATCCTCGAGAGGGCGAGGCGAGCTTCAGCGTGCTCGTCGCGATCGCGGCGTGGTTCGTCGGCGACAGTGCGAGGGTCCGTCGCGCTTACACCGCGGGGCTCGCCGAGCAGGCGGCCCAGAGGGCGCGAGAAACGCTCGAACGGGCACTGCGAGGTGTGGCAGAGGAGCGACTACGGATCGCCCGGGAGCTCCACGACGTCGTGGCCCACAGCCTGAGCGTCATCGCTGTGCAGTCCGGTGTCGGACGTCACGTCATCGACAGCCGCCCAGAGGAAGCGAAAAAGGCACTGGCAGCGGTCGAGACCACGAGCCGCGCCGCACTCGACGAGCTGCGCCGCATGCTCGGCGTCCTGCGGCGGGAGAATCTTGACGCGCCGGAGCTTGCGCCGACGCCCGGCCTCGCGGATCTCGATGCATTAGCCGACCAGGTTCGATCGACCGGAATCCCCGTCGAGCTCAACGTCGAGACAGGCCTCGGGCGCACTCTCTCCACGACCGAGGAGCTGTCGGTCTACCGCATCGTTCAAGAAGCTCTGACGAACGTCGTGAAGCATGCTGGTCCGGCGTCGGCGCGCGTCGACCCCCGTAACGACCTCGATGCTCTTGCCATCGAGGTGACCGACGACGGAAAGGGGTTCGCGGATGACGATCTCTTCGACTCCGCGGTCGGGGACGACCACCACGGAATCGTCGGGATGCAGGAACGCGTCGCCCTTTTCAGCGGAACCTTCTCGGCCGGCCCACGCACGGGAGGCGGTTTCCGGGTCTTGGCTCGGCTGCCACGACAGCAGCACATGCCATGACGATCCGGGGCCTCGGCGTCGGGCACGGCGTAATCATCGCGGACGAGTCCGGTCTGTCCCGATGGGCCGAACCCGGTGCCTCAGCGCGATATGAATGCACTCCAGCGCCGTTGGTGTTCGAGCATAAGAGCTAAGCGCCGGCAAAGTCGCTGCTCGGCCGTCGACAGCGGAGGGGGTGCCTCGTCGATCGTGAGGCATCTCCGAGAAAAAGTTGTGCCACCGTTGGGGATAGGTGAACGGCCCAATGTCAATACCTTGAGATACTTGTTCGCATGAGACTCGCGACTTGTTCGGTTAGCTTCTCTGCATTCGGAACTGCTCATGAATGACAAGTCGGGAGACTCGACGCACGATGTAGGCGGTCGACTCTCGGTGCCCGCCAGCGGCGGACGCCCCTCCGCCCAACCACGCCTCTGGTCGATGCTGACCGCGCTGCTTGTGCTCGCCGGCACTGTGGGGTCGATCTTCGGCGCGAATGCAGTCGCCCACGCATCGGCCCAGAAGTCGGAAAGGGCATTTCTCGCATCATCGGCGAACATCGCATCGACGTTGCGACTGGCGATCCAGCACGAGCAGGACCTCATCGGGAGCACGGAGTCGCTCGTCATTGGCAACCCCAATCCGTCGCAAGCGCAGTTCACACGGTGGGCAGACGACATCGAGGTGCTTCAGCGCTACCCGGAGGTGACCGGACTCGGCATCGTCCACTACGTCCCTGCAGCACAGCTCGGCGCTTATGCGCAAAGCGCGACGACGACGCAGTCCACGCCCTTTCAGGTCATCCCCGCCACCAAGGAGCCCTTTTACTGCTTTGCACCAATCACGGTCGGTCGGGCCGCAGCGATCATTCCCATAGATACCAACGTATGCCCGGGCCCCTTGGAGCAGGCGGTGTTGGCCTCCCGTGACTCCGGAAACAACTCAGCGCTGCCCTATACCGAGTTCGGCGTGACAACACTCTCCTTGGAGATACCGTTTTACCGAGGTGGGTCTGTGCCCGCGACCGTCGCGGCCCGTCAGAAGGCATTCTCCGGGTTGATCGGCCTCAGCGTGGTGCCTGATGTCCTCTTGCAAACGGCCCTGCAAGGACATCCGAGCACCGGCCTGGCGTTGCGATTCGGCGGGCCCGCTTCGACGGTGGTCTTTCGCAGTGGCGCGACTCCTCGAGACACGAAGACCGCTCGAATCAACCTCCACGACGGCTGGACGGTGCTCGTGTCCGGAACCGTTGCCGGTGGCGGAGTGTTCGGAGACGTGGGCGCGCTTGCCCTTCTTCTCGGCGGAGTCGCCCTGAGCATCTTGTTCGGTGCGTTGATCTACGTGCTGGGCACGGGCCGAGCACGTTCGATGGTGCTCGTGGAGGAGCAGACCGATCAGCTTCGATTCCAAGCGCTGCACGACTCGCTGACGCAACTGCCCAATCGCGCGCTGATCATGGATCGCATCGAGCAGCTCCTCGCGAGGAATCGTCGCAACGGCACGGCCGGCGCGGCGCTGTACGTCGATCTCGACGACTTCAAGAACGTGAACGACTCGCTCGGTCATGCGGCCGGTGACCAGTTGCTGGTGGCAGTAGCTACTCGGATGGGAAGCACGCTGCGGGGAGCCGACACGATCGGTCGGATGGGTGGTGACGAGTTCGTCGTTCTGATCGACGGGGGCGAACACATGGTGGCGCCGGAACTGGTCGCGGAACGGATCCTCGACGTCATGCGCCAGCCCTTCGAGCTCGAGGAGGCGTCGATGCCGCTGGTCGTCAACACGAGCATCGGGATCGCCGTCGGCGATCGCTCGACTGGTGGAGAGCTGTTACGTGATGCAGACGTGGCGCTCTACCAAGCCAAGGCGAGGGGCAAGAACCGGTACGAGTTCTTCCACCCCGAGATGCAGACCGAGATCGGTCGCCGCATCGGGCTCGAGTTCGATCTTCGATCCGCACTTTCCGGCGAGCAGTTCCGCCTCGTCTACCAGCCGATCTACAACCTTGAAGACCTGACCGTCGTCGGCGTCGAGGCACTGCTGCGCTGGGAGCACCCCGCTGAAGGCATCATCCAGCCGGACGACTTCATCGCGATCCTCGAACAGAGCGGCCAGATCCGAGAAGTCGGCGCCTGGGTGCTGCGCGAAGCCTGTGCGCAGATGGCCGCGTGGCATGCCCGAGGTGACACGCTCGACATCTCCGTCAACGTCTCCGGACGGCAACTCGACGACGACCGCATCGTCGAACACGTCCGGGATGCCCTCGAGACGAGCGGACTCGACGCCACGTCGTTGATCGTCGAGGTGACCGAAACTGCCTTGATGCGCGATACCACTTCTGCGGTGCGTCGACTCCAAGCCATCAAGGACCTCGGCGTCAGAATCGCGGTCGACGACTTCGGCACCGGCTACTCCTCCCTCAGCTATCTCCAGCAGTTCCCGATCGACTGCATCAAGATCGACAAGTCGTTCACCAACGCGATCGCCACGTCTCCCGAATCGAAAGCGCTCGTTCGCACCCTCGTCCAGCTCGGCAAGGACCTCGGCCTCAAGACCCTCGCGGAAGGCGTCGAAACCGCGGACGAGATGGACCTCCTGCGGTCAGATCACGTCAACGAAGTCCAGGGCTTCCTCTTCGCACGGCCTCTGGACCCCGAAACCCTTGAAGCCCAATTCCTGGCGCCGATGCGCCCCGTCGCCCCAATCAGTCGACGAGAAGGAGCCTGAGCGGTCTCTCTCAGGGAGCCGCGCCGCAGGGCGGAAACTTCCCGCTCACGCCTTTCCCTTGCCTGGCGGCCCGCGACCCGGTACTCGGCGACCCGCACTGGTCTTCTCGGTCAGTCGGCGATTGGCGAGCCGGCGATCGTCTCCCCACTCCCGCTCCGCTGGAGCGCCACAGTTGTCCTCAGCAGTCCCCGGGGCCACGCGATCTTCCGGCCTGGAACCGTGGGCGTGGGCCGTCCGCCAACTCGACGCCCTCGAAGTAGCGGCAGTGTCCGCCGGAGGGACTTCGCTTGACCGTCGTGGTGGCCTGATCGATGCGCAGTACTCAGTTGTCCCGCGCATAAAGAAGGAGGGCGGCCCGGGACGCATTGGTCACCCGCTGCATGACGCTCCCCGACATGACGGCACATCCGGCCGCGAGCGCTTGGTGTTGTAGGGCGCTGATGCGGTTGTTGAGGTCGAAGAGCCGGCCACCAGGCGCGAACACTCCCTCGAGGTCGATTCCGAGCGGCTGGGCTTCGGAGTCCTCGGTCTCTCCCCACGACGTGGTGTTCACGACGACATCCCATACCAGCGACGCCGGCTCATCATCACCCTCCCCGTATATCCGGGCACCGAAGTCTCCGGCCAGCTGCGCAGCCGACGCTCGAGTTCGCGCCGCGACGACGAGCTCACTTCGCGGCCACCCCCGTTCGATCGCCAACGCCACCGAACGCGCGGATGCCCCTGAGCCGAGAAGGAGGAAGCGGCTCGGCGTCGTGTTTCCGGTCAGGAGCTCCAGGGCGCTCATGGCGGCCCACGTATTGGTATTGAACCCCACGGCCCCCACCTCGGTGCGCAGCACGGTATCGACGACCCCCGTGGCGCGTGCGCTAGGCGCGAGGGCGTCGCATCGTTCGCCGATCTCCTTCTTCCACGGGCTCAGTGCGACGCCGAGCTGCCACAGCTGGTCATCGAAGAGCTCGTCGGGAGTGGCGCGCGCGTTCGCAGAGTCGAGCACGAAACCCTGCGCGACGATCGCCCGGGCGAGAAGCTCGCCTCGCACTGCCTTCGCGGCGGTCGTGCCGATGGCTGCGACGTTCACAGACCTGCCACCCGCGTCCGCCGGCAGCAGATCGGCGATGAGCTCGGGTGGCGTCGCGACGTGACCGGGTGCACTCCGACCCCTGATCTCGGCGTCGAGGAACCGTTCTGCACCGCGGCTCACGAGGTTGGCGCCACGCGGGCTCACGAGCCGTGGCCCTGACCACGGCGACCGGTCGACGTGACGAATCTTCCGTCGGGATCGCCGATCACCTGCCCATCCTTCGCGATGAGATTCCCACGCAGGTAAGTGGCCCGTACCGCGCCCTTCGTCGCCCAGCCGTCGTAGGGGCTGACCGGATGGCGAGAGTGCAGCCGGCGAGCGTCGATGACCCCCTCGGCGTCGAGGTCGACGAGGTTGAAGTCGGCGTCGGCGCCCACGCCGAGATGGCCCTTGTGGTCGGCGATCTTCCAGATCGACGCCGGTCGCCACGATCCGAGTCGCACGAGCTGTTCGAGTGACAGCCGACCCTTCGCGACCTGGGTCAGCAACAGCGGAAGCATCGTCTCGAGACCGATGAACCCACCCGGTGCCGCCCAAACGTCGGACACACATTGCTCGTCGATCGTGTGGGGAGCGTGATCGGTCGCGACAATGTCGACCTGGCCGAGCGCGATCCCCCGCCAGAGCGCGGCGACATCAGAGGCCGGACGGATCGGCGGGTTGAGCTTGATGAGGTTTCCGTGCTCGCCGTAGGCGCGATCGTCGAGCAGCAGGTGCGCGACGAGGACTTCACCGGTGACGTTGTGACCGCGCAGCTTGGCCGCGTTGAGCAGATCGAGACCTGCCGATGTCGACAGATGGTGGATGTGTAGCTGCGTGCCGGCTGCGTGCGCGAGGGTGAGGATGCGCGAGATCGCCTCTTCTTCGACGAACGACGGCCGGGACTCGAGATGCGCGATCGCGTCGGTGCGCCCCGATGCCCGCAGCTCCTCGGCGAGGAGGCGCAGGACCTTGTCGTTCTCGGCGTGCACACCGACCACGAGCCCAGCATCCCGGGCGCGGCGCAGTCCGGTGAAGATCGCGCCGTCGTCCGGGCAGGGATTGTCTCCAGTGGTCTGGCCCATGAACAGCTTGAGGCCGAGCGCGCCGAGTTCGGCCATGCGCTCGAACTCCCCGGAGTTGTCCTGGCCCAGCATGCCGTAGAGGCCGAAGTCGACGTGCGCGCTCAGCTCGACGAGCTCGCGTTTCGCCTCGAATATCTCCGCGCTCGCGACCGGCGGGATCGTGTTGGGCATGTCGATCACGGTCGTCACTCCGCCTCCGGCGGCGGCGCGTGTGCCAGATCTGAAGTCCTCCTTCTCCGTCATCCCTGGCTCGCGAAGATGCACATGTGCATCGACCAGACCGGGCAGGACCGTGAGGCCGCTGGCGTCGATCTCGGTATCACCTGCCCTCAAGTCCTCGCCGACGGCGACGATCCGACCGTCCGAGACGCCGAGGTCGATTCGCCTCACGGACTCGTGCGAGACGACGAGACCGTTCCGGACCACCAAGTCGTAGGGCATCAGGCGCTGATCGTAAGCGGTGAGCCGGCTGGAAGCTGCAGCGACTTCACCTCCGAGTACTCGAGCAGCCCGTAGATGCCGCCCTCGCGGCCGAACCCGGACTTCTTGAAGCCGCCAAAGGGCGCGAATCCGTTGAAGACGCCCGAGTTGATCTGCACCTGGCCCGTGCGGATCCGGCGCGCGACCCGAACCGCCTCGTCGTCCGAAGATGCCCATACCGCTCCGGAAAGGCCGTACTGGGAGCGGTTCGCGATCCGCACGGCATCGTCCTCGTCGTCGTAGCCGAGGATCGACAACACCGGACCGAAGATCTCCTGCTGTGCGATGGTCATGTCCCGCTGGACGTCGCTGAAGACCGTCGGAGCGACGAAGTAACCCCGATCGAGCCCAAGGGGCCGGTCAGGACCTCCGCAGACGAGCGTCGCCCCCTCCTCGATGCCGGAGCGGATGAAGCCGAGCACCCGGTCGTACTGGGAGCTGTTCACCACCGGACCAAGTGTCGAGGCCGGGTCCCGGGGGGGGCCCGGTATGTACGCGCTGGCGGCGTCGGCCGCGATCTGTGCCGCCTCGTCGAGGCGACTGCTCGGGACGAGCAGACGAGTCTGGGCGCCGCAGACCTGGCCGTTGTTCATGTAGCAGTTCCACAACGTTCCTCGCACGGCCTGTTCGAACGGCGCCCCGTCCAGCACGATCGCGGCCGACTTACCTCCGAGCTCGAGGATGGGACGAGTGATGTTGCCAGCGATCGCCGAAAGGACCTGGCCACCGGTCCGCACCGACCCGGTGAAGGTGAGCACGTCGATCCCCGGGTGGCGGGCCAGCGGATCGCCGGCGTTCTCGCCGGTGCCCATAACGACATTGAGCACGCCGGGCGGGAGGCCGAGCCTGTCGACGAGCTCGGTGAGCCGGTAGACGCTGAAGGGCGTGACCTCCGACGGCTTGGCCACGACGGTGCAGCCGGCGACGAGCGCAGGAACCACTTTCGTGAAGAACCCGAACGGATAGTTCCATGGGCTGATGCTGCCGACGACCCCCGCCGGCTCCCGCACGATCAGCGACTGTCCGATTCCCTCGGGAGGAGGCATCTGGTCTGCGAGCTTCAAGAGATTGCCGATGTTCGCCGACAGGCGACCGACGTGGACATCGCGCGCCCACGCCAGGGTGACGCCCACCTCCGCGACGATGAGCTCGACGAGCTCGTCGGCGACGTCGTCGATCAGTGTCCCGAGCCCTGCGAACGCCGCCGCTCGCTCCTTGGCCGGGAGTGTGGACCACTCTTCGAACGCTTCCTGGGCGGCATCGACGGCGCGATCCACGTCCTCGGCACATCCTGCGGGAACCTCGCCCAGGACCTCCTCGGTCGCCGGGTCGACGACCTCGTAGCGATCGTCCGACGCGCTCGGAACCCACTTCCCGCCGATGTAGCTGTCCTCCCGGCCCGATGTACCCGCCCCGCCTCGCACACCTTCGAGGTTCATGTCCGTAGGTCCCTTCGTTTTGGTCGAGGTCGCGTCAACGCGAGCCGATCGCCATCTGGTCGACGAGGTGGCCATGGCGCGCGGCGATGACGGTCGCGAGCTCGACGAGGGCGAATGCGACGAGGCTCAGCACGACAGCGGTCAAGCACGCCGCCATGAGCAGCTGGATCTCTTGGTCGGCATTCGCGCTGATCATCAGTGATCCGATCCCGTTGAAGCCGTCAAGCCATTCGGCGAGGAGCGCTCCAAGCACAGCGAGCGGGGCCGCTACGCGTAGTCCCTGGAGCAGGCTCGCCGTCGCCCCCGGCAGGAGCGCGATGCGAAACCGCCGGCGGAACGGAGTCGCGTAGAGATCGCCGAGCTCGGTGATCTCGGCCGGGACGGACTCGAAGCCCTGGATCACCGATACGAGCAGCGAGAAGACGGTGATGACGAGGACACATAGCACGGAGGTGGTTAGGCCACGACCTGTCACGAGTGTCACGATCGGCGCGACGCCGACGATGGGCAGGGTGCGGATCAGCAGCGCATAGGTAAGGATCACGTGCTCCGCGAGCGGCCAGCGAACGATGATGAGCGCCAGAGAGACGGCCAACACGATCGAGGCCCCGAGACCGAGCACGGCGCCCTCGAGCGTCACCAGGGACCGTTCGAGCAGGAGCGAGAGGTTGCCCGCGACCGCCTGCGCGGTCTGCAGCGGCGTGGGGAGCACGTACGACGGCACGTGGGACACCCAGATGTAGGTCTGCCACGCGGCAAGGAGCAGGAGCAGGACCCCGATGATGCTGAGAGTGCCCCGCGACCGGGTCATCGGACCCGCCGGCGCAGCGGGTACATGATCAACGTCGCAATTCCGAGCAGGCCCAGGGAGCCGACCGCAGCGAGGGAGATGGTCGCCCAGAGCAGCGGCGGCTCGTAGCTGAAGAGCGCGTTCGTCATCACCTCGCCGAGGCCGAAAGAGCTCGACGCCCCTGACCATTCGGCGACGATCGAGCCGACGAAGCAGTAGGGGATCATCGCCCGCACCCCGATGTCGAGGACCGGAATCGTCTGCCAGAAGCCGACGTAACGCCACCATCGAAGACGCGACGTCGCGTAGACCGCTCCGAGCTCGTCCCGACCACGCTCCCCCACCCTCGCCATGCCGCTCAACATCGCCGCCACGGGGACGAGACCGGCGAGTACGCACACCGTCGCCACGAGCGACCTTC
The DNA here is from genome assembly GCA_025464005.1 of Acidimicrobiaceae bacterium. Classification (GTDB taxonomy): domain Bacteria; phylum Actinomycetota; class Acidimicrobiia; order Acidimicrobiales; family Bog-793; genus RYN-46. The sequence continues at coordinate 16,461 of JAODBO010000103.1, forward strand.
CGCGGGGCATGAACAGCGAGAGGATCGGAGTCAACACGATGAGCGGCAACGTGCCGATCACGATCGACAGAGCTGCTAGCGCCGGTGTGACGCGGGGGGCGAGCGCGACGACGAGCGCTCCGATCGCCGTGACGACAAGCAGCACGGCGACGCCGATGAGCGTCGCGTAGAGCGTCGGGCGCGCGTTGAGCCAGAGCACCGACCAGTGGCTGTGGATCTCGCGTACCGTCGCAATCGGTCCGACGACGGCCTTTCCAAACGCATTGCTGTCTGCGGCGAATGCCCAGATCGCCGGGACCACACACACCGCGATGAGCGGCACCGCGAAGCGTGGTGCCAAAAGCCGCGTGCGCGCTGGCTTCGGGTCCGAGCTCGCCAGCCGTGCACGTCGCCCAGCTGGGTCCGCCACGGCCGTTCGGGCGATCGCCACTACGCGGCCAACGCGGCCCGGAGCGCGCGGCAGTGGTCGAGGAACGCGACCGTGTCTCTGCTCGCTCCGCGCGCGTCTCGCGCCTCGGGCACATCGTGGACCAGCTTCACCGTGCACGGGCGGCTGGATAGCACCACGATCCTGTCGCCCAGCAGGACGGCCTCCTCGACCGAGTGCGTAACGAGCAAGCACGTCGTCCCGGTCGCCGAGAGGATCCGCAGCAGCTCGAGGTTGAGCTCCGAGCGGGTGATCTCGTCGAGCGCACCGAACGGCTCGTCGAGGAGCAGCAGATCGGGCCGCGTGGCGAGCGCTCGGGCAAGCGATACACGTTGGCGCATCCCGCCCGAAAGCTCGCGTGGACGTCGATCGGCCCACTCGGAAAGCCCGACGATCTCGAGCAGCTCTCCGATCCACGAGCGATCGATGGGCAGCTTCGCGAGGTCGAAAGGCAGCTCGACGTTGCGGCGCACGGATCGCCACGAGAGGAGGCCCGGATCCTGGAATGCGAACCCGATGCGTCGCTGCTTGCGCAGCTCCGCCGGCGTGATCGTGCCAAATGCGATGCGGCCGAGCGTCGGCTCCATCAAGCCCGCGGCGAGACGCAGCAACGTTGATTTGCCGCAGCCCGACGGACCGACGAGCACCCCGAGAGCGCCGCGGGGAACGACGAAATCGACGTCGTCGACCGCGGCGACACCCGGCTGGTGGCCGCTGTCGTAGCTGTACGAAACGGCGTCGATCCGGAGGGCTCCCTCTCGAATCGTCGCTCGCACCTTGGGCGACGCCGCGGTCGCCGCGGCAGTGACGTCAATGCTCATCTGCACCTCGTGTTCCGATTCGGCGACGCTCACGACGCGACCTCACCACTCGGCTCGGCCCTTGTCGTCGTCGACGGCGATGCGGCGCGCGCCAGGACGGCGCGCCCGCCAACCCATACCTCGCGCACGAACTCCGGCCTTCCGGCCGCGAGCGCAACGTCCGCGACGCTCCAGTCGTCGCGGCCTACGAGGTGCCGGTAGTCGCCGAGATCGAGCAGTACGAAGTCGGCGACACCGTCGGTCGCGGGGACCTTCGGCGCGCAGCTCCCGAGCGCGCGGCGCCCCCCTCGCGCCAGACGTTCGAACAGCGGCCCCGCTTCGATCACCTGTCCCGTCTGCGCCTGTCCAAGGCCACGAAGAAGCCGGAGCTCGTTCCAGTAATCGGCATCGTCGCCGAGAGCCATGCCGTCGAGTCCGGCGCCGAGGTCGAGCCCGGCACGTTGAGCCTCTGCCACGGGTGGGATTCCCGACGAGAGGCGAAGATTCGAGCTGGCGTTCAGCGAGAGCACGCAGCCGTTGTCGGCCAACGATGCGAGCTCGTCGCTACGAAGCTGGGTCCCGTGCGCGAAGCACACGTGCGCTCCCAGCAGGCCGATCCGATCGAGGAAGTTGACGATCCCTTCCGGGTAGGTGCGATCGGCCCAGGCGCGTTGCGCCGGCGACTCGAGCAGGTGCATGTGCACGCGTCGCCCGGTGCGCCGAGCGCTCACTGCGATGGCGGCGAGCGTCGACTCGCTGACCCACTGAGGACCCACGGGCCCGAGCTGCACCTCGATGAGCCCGTCCTCGACGCCAGCTGCGACTCGCTCCACGGACTCGAGGTGTCGTTCGACCTCGGTGGGGTCCCATCCCACGGCGTCACGACTCCTGCCGTATACCTGGTCCATCGTGTCCGCGAAGGGATAGACGATTGCGGCACGAATGCCGACATCCCGGGCGGCCTGCGCCGCTGCATACACCTCAGCCGCGGTGTCGGGTCCCTGTGGGTTGACGCAGATCACCGTGGCGCCGACGCCCGAGGCCAGCATCGCACGGCAAGCGTCACCGACGAGCGCCACTTGGCTCGTCGTGTCTTTCCGGGCGCGAAGCGACGCGATCCATGGTTCGAGCGGCCCGTCGGCGATACCAGCGAGCACGTTGCCAGTGCCACGTCCGTGATCGTGCGCATTGACGAGCAAGGGGACGAGCACGAGCCGGCTCGCAGCCCGCTCGTGCTCGTCCCTCTTATCGATAGACCGCAAGGTCGCGATGATCCCGTTGCGAACGACGAGCTCGAATGGTCCGCTCCCGCCGAGCTCGTCGGGCACTCCGAGAACGCCCGCGAGCCGCCAGCGGCCGTCGGTCACCGAACCGGTTCCCTCGGGCTCTTTGAGGATCGGCAGATCCGCGGTCGAGACCATCACGACGCTCGCACTAGTGGTCGATCCCCATTAGGCCTTGTCGCCCGCTCCGACGAGGAACTTCTGGGTGAAGACCTTTCGGAGGTCGACTTTGCCGGTGATGATGCCCGCAGTCTTGTAGAGCTCGTACACCTGCTGGAAGGCAGTCTCCTCGACCCAGAGCAAGCCGTTCTTTGCGGCGGCGCCACCGTTGATGAGCGGGACCGAGACCTGCGCCGAGTTCTCCTCGTTGGCAAGAACTGCCTGAGTCTGGGTGTGGTAGAGGTCCCACGTCAGCTTTGCCGCAGCCTTGGGGTGCTTGCAGTACTCCTGCCATCCCTTCAGGTCGGCTCGCATCCATCGGGTGACGAGGTCGGACTTGCTCTTGAGCGTGCTCGTCTTGGCGAAGTAGGCATTGCCGTAGTCGGGATCTCCGAGCTCGCTGAAGTAGACGATCTTCACGTCGACGCCGGACTTCTGCAGGTCGAGTCCTTGCTCGGTGCCGTAGCCGATGTATGCCTGGACCTGGCCCGAGGTGAGCACGGACGGGTCCGACCCGACCGTGACGATGTTCACCGAGCTCGGGGCGACGCCTGCTCGAGTGAGCATCGCCGACAGCAGCTGCTGCTCTCCGTTCGGCAAGCCGACCGTCTTGCCCTTCAGCGACTTCAGCGTCGTCAGCGGCTCCTTGCCGAGCGACATGAGCGCGTTCGGCGTGCTCTGGTAGATCGTCCCGAAACATTGGAGCGGAATGTTCTTGCTCACGGCAGTCAAGATGTCAGAGCCGTTCGCGTCGGCCATCATGACCTGGCCGCTCTCGACGAGCGTCAGGCCGCTGATCCCGCTTCCACCGGAGAGGAACTGTGCATCGATGCCCTCGTCCTTGAAGTAGCCGTTTTGCAGCGCAATGAAGTGGCCGCCGAACTGCGCGAGTTTCAGCCAGCCCAGCTGGAACTTAACCGTCTCGAGACCTTTGGCCGCCGCCTTGACCGACGCGCCGCTCGGTAATGCGGACAACACGCCAGCTGACGACAGCGCGACCGTCGTGCCTGCTGCGATCAGGCCGGACCTCGCCAGGAACTGCCGTCTCGACCACCGAGCGTTGCTTTCCATATTCTCACCTTTCATCGTGTTCACTGTTCGTCCAGCTCCCTTGTGGAAAATTGGGGTATGACACTCAGCGCGGTACGGCCCGCGATGCTCGCTTGCGTTCGAGCACCCAGTCGCCGACGGCGATCGGGGCCGCGTTCGGGTCCACGAACGACGTGACGATCCGCTTATCGCTCGGCCGGTAGAAGAACGGCACCGAGATTCGGGGCGATGTGGAAGGAGCGGTGTCGAGAGACACCGTTACTTGGTGTGGGGCGGCGCGCCAGCGACCTGCGCTCAGGTACGTCAGGAGTTCTCCGACGTTCACGACGTAGGTTCCAGGAACGGGCTCGACATCGTCCCACGAGCCGTCGATTGCTTGGACCGACAAGCCTCCTGCACGACTCTGGTCCTGATGGAGGATCGTGAACACGGTGAGGTCGCTGTGCGCGGCGTTGTACACCGGCTGGCCCGCGGCACCGCTGTCGACGATTGGCGGGTAGTAGTTCGCTGCCAAGTCCGCCCAGTTGCCCTGCATCGTGTCGAACCACTCGTCCCGCTCGATTCCCAGGAGCGAAGCGAGGACGGCGCCGAGAGAGGCCGCGACTCCCTGCATCGCGCCGTAGTACTCGTGCCAGACGGCGATGAAACCGCGCGGTGCGGCCGGCCAGAGCCCACACGTCGCGAGTGCCCGGATGGTCGTCCCTTCATCGATGAGCGGGACCGAGCCGTCCTTGGCGTGTGCGACGAGCGTCGGGGCCACGCGCGGCCCCACGTGGTACATCTCCTTGTGGTCGGCCGAGCCGTACTGACTGAGGAACTCGCCACCGCACCAGCCGACGTACTGATCGTCGATGAAGCGGTACCCCGCCTTCACGTCCATCGGCAGCTCGAAGAACTCGCACGTCGCGTCGTGCATCTGTTCGACGAGTGCCTCCGAGATCGGCAAGTCGCTGAGACGGAAGGCGCCCGGGTCCCGAAGTGCAGCGTCGAAGCGATCGAGGACCACACGTCCCCCTGGGGAGTGCGACCGGCTTGCGTCGATCAGCTCGGGAAGCGAGAACGAGGCGACGGGCATCAGGCCTCCCCGCAGCAGGGGATGGAGCAAGTCATGTGGGGACCATAACTATCGAGTGTTTCCAGAAAATGAACGTGGCATGACCACTATGAAACAAGTGCCTGCGGATTCAGCAGTGCGGCGGCACCGGGCGACAGCAACGCCGGCGCGACGAGGGATCGGCCCGTCAGAGCTATGGCGACAGGGGATGGCGACGAGCGGTCACTCCGAATGAGCAGGAGCTACCTAATAAGCAGGAGCTACGGGCGGTCCCGGTCCGGGCACGCCGAAGCCAGCGCAATCAGCGCCACAACCCGCACCTCGCTGATGCCGCAATGCCATGTGGAATTACGCGGCACCATTAGCGCTTTTCTCCGCGCGTCATATCACGGACGCAAGGGTCGAACTAGCTGTCGACACAGCGATACTTTCCCGCACGATCCATGCCCACGGGCAATTCTTATTTGGATGACCGATAATCGGACCAATAGGCCGCCAACCGGTCACCGCAGATTAGCGCTCCACACTCGCTCGGTCAACGCAGCTCGCCACCGAGACTGATGCGCGGCGCGAGCTCGTCGGTCGCTTCCAGGACAAGACGGGACGTCTTCGATTCGTCGAGCGCCTGGGCGGCGATCACCCCGACACTCATCTCGCACCGGCCGCCACCCGTCACGACCGGCACGGCGAGACCCCAGGTCCCCGGCAGGATCTCGCCTGCACTTACCACGTACCCCGACTCACGGGCCCGTGTGACCTCTGGACGTTCGCCCCGTACCGGCGGGTTGCCAGCGAGGATCGCCATTCCCTCGGCACCTTGGTGGAGAAGGTGGCGTGAGCCGAGGCGGAAGGAGAGCCGCAGATCGGTGTGCATCGGCTCCACGACGCTGATGACGACGGCATGAGCGTCGTCGCGCAGCACGAGAACGGCTGTCGCGCCCACGTGCTCGGCGAGGTCGCGAAGCACGGTCGCAGCGAGGTCTCGTAGGTCGGACCGAACGGCTTTACCGAGCGCGATGAGCTCGGGCCCGAGACGATAGGCACGCGAGCCGGATCTTTCCACGTAGCGCTCGTCCTCGAGGGTGGCGAGCAGACGGGTCACGATAGGCCGGTGCAGGCCGAGAGCGCGCACGAGATCGGCGACGGACAGGCCCTCGGGCGCGTCACGCAGTGCCCCGAGGATGCTGAGTCCCCGCGCGAGCGTCTGGGAACCTCGGGCGCCGTCGGGTTTCGTCGTGTCCGTCATGAGCCCTCCAGGAACTGTCCCATGCGCTCTCCAGTCCGGTGCGACGACCGATGACGGCTTTCGATGGTAGGTCCGCTCGGCCGGTATCCTCGCCCTCATGAGTGTGATCCCCGTTGACCTGCGAAGCGACACCGTCACCCGTCCGACCTCGGCGATGCGAGAGGCTATGGCGGCGGCAGAGGTCGGCGACGACCAGTACGGCGAGGACCCCACCGTGCGAGCGCTCGAGGGCGAGGTCGCCGAACGTCTCGGCCACGAGGCCGCCGTCTTCGTCCCATCGGGGACGATGGGCAACAACATCGCGCTCCGTCTGCTCGCCGATCCAGGGACCGAGGTACTGGCTGACAACGACAGTCACGTCGTCACCTACGAGGTGGGTTCCCTGGCCGCAATCGGGGGGATCCAGACGCGGACCCTTATGAGCGACGGCGGCATCCTCGGCCACGAAGCCGTCGCGGCGCAGCTACGTGTCGACCCGCACGGTCGAAGCGTAAAGGGCTCGAACTATGCGATGGTCGAGACCCGCGCCGTCGCCGTCGAGAACACCCACGTGCGCTCAGGCGGCCGCGCCTGGAGACTTGCGGAGATCGACGCTCTCGTCGAGGTGACCCAGCCCGTCGGCGTGGAGCTGCACTGCGACGGGGCGCGCATCTGGAACGCCTCGGTGGCCACCGGCATCGGCCTCGAAGAGTACGGCCGTCGCTTCGCGACCCTTTCGGTCTGTATGTCGAAGGGGCTCGGCGCACCGGTCGGGTCGTTGGTCGTTACGAGCGCGGAGCGTGCAGGGCGGGCCCGGACCCTCCGCCGGCAGCTCGGCGGAGCGATGCGTCAGTCGGGGGTCGTCGCGGCCGGGGCGCTGCACGCGCTTCGTCACCACCTCGACCGGCTGGCCGACGACCATTTCCGTGCGAAGAGCCTCGCTCTGGCGCTCGAGGAGGTCGCGCCCGGCCGGCTCGTCGCCGACCGGGTCGAGACCAACCTGGTGCTGTTCGAAGTCTGCGATGCCAACGCCTTCGTCACCGACGCCGCCAAGCGTGGCGTGCTCCTCGGCGCGATCTCCCCAACTGTCGTCAGGGCGGTCACCCATCTCGACGTCGACGACGAGCAGCTTGCGAGAGCGATCGAGATCCTGCGTCCGATGCTTGACGCTGACGTCTCGCGTTCGCTGGTCGATGCCGGCTCGTCCGTTTGAGGGTGGTTCCTCGTTCGGGAGCAGTGCCGCCGCTCAGATCACGAGCAGCAGCTTCCCGATCGACCGCCGGCTCTCGAGCTCGCCCTGGGCGATCGCGGCCTCGTCCAGACGGTAGCGGCCGCCGATGATCGGTCGGATCGCACCCGAGGCGATCCACGCGTACAGCTCCCCTGAGCGATGCTCGAACTCGGTCCTCGTCGCGGTGAAGTCGCGCACGCTCGGCCTAGAGAGCACGACCGATCCGCTGGACATGAGCCGCATGACGTCGAAAGGCGGGACCGCCCCGCTCGAGCCGCCGTACAGCACGAGCGTCCCGCAGGTCCGACAGCTCGCCAAGCTGGCGTCGAAGGTAGCCTTGCCCACACTGTCGTAGACGACGTCGACCCCTCGGCCACCGGTGAGCCCACGGACCGCATCGGCTAACTCCGCGCCCGCCCCGTCGTCCGCGCGGATCATCACCTCGTCGGCGCCGACGGAGCGAGCCGCCGCCTGCTTCTCCGGCGCCGAGACCGTCGCGATGACGCGGCCGCCGCGGAGCTTGACGATCTGGCTGAGCAGTGAGCCGACCCCGCCGGCACCGGCGTGCACGAGCGCCACGTCTCCGGGCGCGATCGCGTAGCTCGTCGTCGCGAGGAAGTGTGCGGTCAGCCCCTGGAGAATCGACGCCGCCGCCTGCTCGTCTTCCACACTGTCGGGGATGAGGACACTTTCGCTCTCGAGGACAGCAACTTGCTCGGCGTAGCTCGACCCGAGCTTCCAGGCAACCCTGTCTCCCGGCCGAAAACGATCGACCCCCTCACCGACCCGCACGACGCGCCCCGCGCCTTCAGTCCCCGCGACGAACGGGAGCTCGGCGCCGAAGGTGCCGGCTCGGTGCAGGAGGTCCCGGAAGTTCACTCCCGCGGCGACGACGTCGACGAGGAGCTCGCCCGGACCAGCGATCGGGGCCGGGAGCTCGACGAGCTCAAGGACCTCCGGACCACCGAATCGTTGTACTCGAACAGCGCGCACGGTACTCCTCGTAGGTTGTCGGACGTCGATTCCTTGTGGATCAGCAGTTGCGACGCGAGCCATGCCCGTGCGAACGTGACGCGCCCTCAGTACTCAGAGCGATGTCGCCCGGTAGGCCTTCCACCCGCCTCGTTCGCTGATGTCGAGGACCCCCGGCAGCCCGAGAGCGTCGCTTCGCATGCCCATGGCGAGCGAACCGGTCCCGTCGTCGAGCTCGATCACGCCGAGCTCGAGCTCGGGCGGCTCTGCCGGTAGCAGCCGTTCACGGATCATCTCGTAGCTGGCCTCGTACAGCTCACCGGGTACCGCAACCCCATCACGCTGATCGAGGTAGAGGCCGGGGAACTCGTCGCGCACCGAGAAGAATCGGTAGCGGGGCGCGGTGGATCGCGCTCCGAGGAACGTGGCGCCGCCGATCGCGTAGTGGAGCCGTCCCCCCGACATCGCCTCGCCGTTGACGAACATCCGGATGGTTTCGCTCACAGGGCAGCCAGTGTAAACCGGGGTGGACCCGCAAACGACGGACCCGCCGCCGCGCCGTCTCGCGCCTCGGCGAAGTGGCTCCGCGCACCCGGCCGACGCGACAGTATTGGCAGATGTCGAACGAAGCGCCCTGTCGAAGGTGTTGAGCGGCGCTCGATTTCAGAGTCGGCCGATGGCGATGGGGCTCCGGGTGGCCGTCTCCTCCCCGCACCTGCTCGCGTCCCAGGCCGCAATCGACGCCCTCCGGTCCGGCGGGAACGCCGTAGACGCCGCCGTCGCCGCGGCCGCCGTCGCAACCGTCGTGCAGCCGTTCTCGAGCAGCGTGGGCGGCGTCGGCTGGGCGACGGTCTACGAGCGCTCTACCAAGACCACCGAAGTGCTGCAGTTCAACGGATCCGTGCCGGCGGGACTCGACCCCGACGTCTTCCGCCCGGACGCCTCCGGCCTCGTCGACTGGCGGTTCCTGGAAGGCAAGGGTGGGGCACTCCTCGGCAGTCTCGTCCCGGGCGCGGTCGCGGGGTGGGAGGAGCTTCTCGCCCGCAAGGGCCGCTGGCCGCTGGCGCGGGCCCTCGAGCGCGCCGTGGATCTCGCCACCGAGGGCTTCCCGGTCTCCGAGCTGCTGCACGACGTCCTCGAGAGGAGCACGGCGAGGCTGCGGCGGTGGCCGGCGAGCGCCGGTATCTTCCTCGCAGACGACTGCGCGCTTCGCGCCGGTGAGCGCCTCGTCCAACGCGATCTCGGCGCGACCCTCGAGCGCATTGCCCGCAACGGTTCGGACGAGATCACGACTGGCGAGACGGGAAGAGCTCTCGTCGAGCTCCATCGATCTCACGGCGGAGCCCTCTCCGCCGCCGACCTCGCCGCCTACCGGCCCAGCTGGCACGCGCCCTTGGTCACCACCTACCGGGGGCACGTCGTCCACAGCGCGCCGGCCCCGCTCGGGGACGTCTCGTTCGTCTCGGGCCTCCAGCTGCTCGACGCGTTCCCCACCTTCGGGGACCCGCTGGAACCCGACTACATCCACGCCAGCGTGGAGTCGGCGAAGCTCGTCAGTGCCGACCGGGCGCGCTATCTCGGCGCCGACACCGACCCCTCCGTCATCGACTGGCTCCTCGGCGCCGAGCACGTTCGATCACAACGCCAGCGCATTGGAAGGCGCGCCCTTGCCAGCGGCACGCCGCTGAGGGCTCCCGAGGACACGATCACCTTGGTCGTGGTGGACGCGGACGGCAACGCGGTCCACCTCATGCAGACGGTGGGCACGCTGTTCGGCACGGCTGCGGTCGCGGGCCGTACCGGGATGCTGGCCAACAGCAGCCTGTACTTCGCCTACGCCGGGACCGACGGGGCCAACCGCGTCATCCCTGGACAGGGGATCGAGCAGAATCCGTGTCTCGCGACGGTCCTCGATGCCGAGGGCGAGCTCGAGCTGGTCATCGGCAGCCCCGGCGGCAAGACCCGGGTCGAGACGGTCCGTCAGATGCTCGCCAACGTCTTCGACTTCGGGATGAACGTGCAACAGGCGGTCGACGCCCCTCGCTTTCTCAGCGCGTCCGACGGGAGCTCGGTCGATTTCGAGCGTCGCTATGGGCGAGTCGACGCCAGGCTCCGCTCGGCACTCGAGGATCGGGGACACCGTGTCGAAGACTCCGACGAGCTGTTCGGCTCCGGGCAAGCGATCGCCATCGATCGAGCGACCGGAACGAGGATGGCAGCGGCCGACTGGCGGCGGGAATCCGTCGCGCTCGCGTACTGAGGGTATCGACGTCACGATCACCGGCCCGACTGCGGTGATCCCCTCCCCCACCCGCGCGGTGCCGCGCGACCGGGACGGTGTCTCGTTCCGGCGCGCATGTGAACGCTCGATTTCCAGGCCACTTCGACCGCTCCCGGACTGAGCGTCTCCTGTACCGTGACCGCGATGTCTGGCAATCCGATGTCCGGAGAGCGGCGTGCGCGCACACCGCCACGGCCGTGAAGCTCTCGCCGCACGAGCAAGAGCGGCTGCTCGTCACCCTCGCCGCGATGGTCGCCCGCGAGCGCAAGGAGCGCGGCGTCAAGCTCAACTATCCGGAGGCGGTGGCACTGCTCACCTCCTTCGTTCTCGAAGGCGCCCGTGACGGTCGTAGCGTCGCGGAGCTGTCCTCCACCGCACGTGCCGTTCTCGGCCGAGACGACGTCATGACCGGCGTGCCCGAGATGCTCGACGAGGTCCAAGTGGAGGCGACCTTTCCCGACGGGACGAAGCTCGTGACCGTCCACCAGCCCATACCGTGAGCGATCCCGCCGCCAATGCCTCGGGCGCGGACGACCTCATTCCCGGGCAGGTCCTTCTCGCGCCTGGAGCCGTGGCAATCTGCGCGGAGCCCACCGTCGAGCTGGCAGTGCTGAACACCGGTGATCGACCGATCCAGGTCGGCTCCCACTACCACTTCGCCGAGGCGAATCCCGCCCTCTCGTTCGACCGGGCCGCCTCGCACGGCTGCCGGCTCGCTATCGCGTCGGGGACAGCGGTTCGCTTCGAACCGGGAATCGAGCGGCGCGTCGGCCTCGTGCCGTTGCGGGGCAACCGACGCGTGCCCGGTCTGCGGGGTGCGGTCGGTGGCGCACTGGACGGCGACGGCGAGAGCACGAGCGCCATCTCGTGATCGAGCTACCCCGTGATCGCTATGTGGCGCTCTTCGGGCCGACGACCGGCGATCGGATCCGACTCGCGGACACCGATCTCCTGATCGAGGTGACCGAGGACTGGTCCGGCCCTGTCGACGAAGCAGTCTTCGGGGGTGGCAAGACGATCCGTGAATCGATGGCGCAATCGGTCGCGACGCGCGCCGACGGAACGCCCGACCTCGTGATCACCGGAGTGGTTGTGCTCGACCACTGGGGAGTCGTGAAGGCGGATGTCGGTGTGCGCGACGGCAGGATCGTCGCGCTCGGAAAGGCCGGCAACCCAGACATCACCGACGGCGTTCACCCAGACCTCGTGATCGGCCCCTCGACGGAGATCCTGTCCGGCAACGGCCTGATCCTCACGGCAGGCGGGATCGACTGCCACGTGCATTTCATCGTTCCCCAGATCGTCGAAGAGGCATTGGCGTCCGGGCTCACCACGCTGATCGGCGGCGGAACCGGCCCCGCGGAAGGGACGCGCGCGACGACGGTTACCCCTGGTGCCTGGAACCTGGGACGGATGCTCCAGGCACTCGACACGTGGCCCGTCAACGTAGCCCTGCTCGCCAAGGGCAACACCGTGTCCGAGGAAGCGATGCTCGAGCAGCTTCGCGGTGGGGCCTCCGGCTTCAAGCTGCACGAGGACTGGGGGTCAACGCCCGCCGCGATCGACGCATGCCTGCGCGTCGCGGATCGCACAGGCGTGCAGGTCGCGCTCCACAGCGACACGACGAACGAGGCCGGCTTCGTGGAGAGCACGTTCGAGGCGATCGCCGGACGGTCGATCCACGCCTACCATACCGAAGGCGCCGGAGGCGGCCACGCCCCCGACATCCTCGTCGCCGCCGGCCAGGCGAACATCCTCCCGTCGTCGACCAACCCCACGATGCCGCACACCGTCAACACCCTCGACGAGCACCTCGACATGCTCATGGTCTGCCATCACCTGAATCCCCGGGTGCCCGAAGACCTCGCCTTCGCCGAGAGCAGGATCCGGGCCACCACGATCGCGGCCGAAGACGTGCTCCACGACCTCGGCGCGATCTCCATGATCGGCTCGGACTCCCAGGCGATGGGCCGCGTCGGCGAGGTGATACTGCGCACGTGGCAGACCGCGCATGTGATGAAGGGGCGCCGCGGCGCTCTCGCCGGCGACGGTCGTGCCGACAACATGCGCGCCCGGCGTTACGTTGCGAAGTACACGATCTGCCCGGCTGTCGCCCACGGCCTCGAGCGGGAGGTCGGATCGGTCGAGGCAGGCAAGCTCGCGGACCTCGTCCTCTGGCAGCCGGCGTTCTTCGGCGTGCGACCGCACGTCGTGGTAAAGGGCGGGATGATCGCCTGGGCCAATATCGGCGATGCGAGCGCCTCGATCCCGACGCCACAACCAGTGCTACCGAGACCGATGTTCGGAGCGTCACCGCGCGTCGCCGCCGCGTCGAGCATCGCCTTCGTCGCGCGCGACGCCATCGACGCGGGTCTGGCCGAGCTGCTCGCGCTCGGACGGCCGATGATCGCCGTGGAGAACGTGCGCCGGCGGGCCAAGACCGACATGGTGAACAACGACGCTTTACCCCATATCCAGGTCGACGTGGACAGCTTCGAGGTCACGATCGACGGCGAGCCGATCGAGCCTGCGCCGGCCGCAGTGCTCCCGATGGCCCAGCGCTACTTCCTCTTCTAGATGGGTGGCTGGCGCGCGCTCGGGCTGCTCCTCGCGGACGGTCGCCTGCCTGCGGGCGGCCACGCACATTCGAACGCCATGGAACAGGCAGTCGACGAGGAAATCGTCGTGGATATCGCGACCTTGGAGGACTTTCTCCGGGGTCGGCTCGCGACGTCGGGGCGAGTCGACGCTCACGCCGCAGCCATGGCCTGTCGGATCGCCGGCGACTCGGGCCCGAGCGACACGAATGCGGTCGCGGACGCGCTCGAGCTCCTCGACGCGGAGCTCGACGCGCGCATGGCCTCGGCGGCCGCGAGATCCGTTTCCCGGCGCCAAGGCGGTCAGTACCTGAGGACCGTTCGGGAGATTCTCTCCGATCCGCGACTCGAGGTGCTGACGAACCGCTTTCAGGCGCCGCACCTCGCGATCACCCTTGGCGTCGCGGCGACATGCGCGCGGCTCGACGCCACCGAGGCGGCGCGCATCGCGGCGTACTCGTGCGTCGTCGGACCGTCGACCGCTGCGGTCCGCCTCCTCGGTCTCGATCCGAGCGCGGCGGTCGTCTGCGTCGCGCACCTGATGGACGGATGCGACGATCTCGCCGAGGAGGCGGGAGGCGCGCACAGCAACCTTCCGCTCGCCTCGGCGCCCGTGCTCGACTGGCTCGCCGAGGCCCACCACACGAGGAAGGAACGGCTCTTTGCATCGTGACCACGGGGGCGGGGGCTCGGGACTCGCGACCGGCGCGCTGTCGAGCCCGGCGTCGGGAGGTCGCCCGGCACGCATCGGTATCGGCGGCCCGGTCGGCTCGGGCAAGACCGCGCTCGTCGCCGAGCTGTGCAGGACGCTCGCCGACGAGCTCGAGCTCGGCGTGGTGACGAATGACATCTACACGAGCGAGGACGCCGAGTTCCTTCGACGGGCCGCTGTGCTGGACTCGGAACGGATCCTCGCTGTCGAGACCGGCTGCTGCCCCCACACCGCGATCCGCGACGACATAACGGCAAATCTCGACGCCGTCGGCGAGCTCGAGACGCGCTTCGCGCATCTCGAGCTCATCCTCGTCGAGTCCGGGGGTGACAACTTGACCGCGACGTTCAGCTATGGGCTCGTCGACCGACAGGTCTTCGTCATCGACGTCGCCGGTGGGGACAAGGTGCCTCGTAAGGGCGGCCCGGGCGTCACCCGTTCGGACCTGCTGGTGGTCAACAAGGTCGACCTCGCGCCGTTGGTCGGCGCGGACCTCTCGATGATGGCGAAAGACGCGGCCGAACGGCGCGGCGATCGACCGACGATGTTCACCTCGGTGCGCCACGGGATCGGGATGGACGCCGTCCGCCGGTGGGTGCTCGACGAAGTCACGTCAATTCGTGCTGTCGCCGCAGCTCATTGACGCCGGGCTCGACGGCCGGCTCGACGTCTCGCTCGTCGACAACGGTCGCGGAGGCAGTTCCGTCGAGCGCCTCCGCTCATCGGGCGCGCTAGCGGCACGCCCAACGCCTTGGGGGATCTATCTGGTCGCGACGGCGGCGCACCCCGTCGGCGACGACCGGACGCATCTCGACCTCGCCCTGGGGACTCGTGCCGAGGCGGAGGTCCGCTCGACGGGCGCCACACTCTCCCGGCGCGGCATGCCGGGAACGAGCCGATCGGCTCACCTCACCACCGCGACGGTCGGCGAAGCCGCGACGTTGCAATGGCTCGTGGAGCCGGGCATCGCAGCCGTCGGCTCGTGCCACGCGAGCCGAGCGCGGATCGAGCTGGCATCGGGAGCCCGCCTCGCCTGGCGAGACGAGGTCGTCCTCGGCCGTCACGGGGAGGAGCCCCCGGGAAGCTGGACCACCTCGCTCGAGGTCACGCGCGCCGGGCGCCCGCTGCTCGCGTCCGAGGTCGGGCTCGGGCCTGCGGCACCGGCGTGGCGGCTCGCGTCCGTGCTCGACGGCGCTCGCGCGTGGAGCGAACTGCTCCTCGTCGATCCCGCACGCGACGTTCGATCGTGGCCCGCTCTGGTCGTGCAGTGCGACGGTGCCCGGGCGATGAGCTCGCCGCTCACCGGGCCAGCGGTGCTCCTAACGGCCTGGGGTGGCGAGCTCGGCACGTGTCGACGGGCGCTCGGCGCGTTGCTGGAAAGGATCGCCCCACCGACCTGGCTCAAGAGCGATGTCATCACGCGCCACTCCCTGGCCTAGCGCTCAGGGACCGATCCTCGCGCTCTCGACGGCCCGGTCAGCTAACGAGCTCGTCGGTTCCCCGCTCAATCGTGATCGTGCCGGCGTCCGCGAGCGCGCGCACGACATCGACGATCGACGCCTCTGCTCCCTCGACGACAGAGAGCCGTTGTGGGCCGAGCGCGGTCATCTCCTCGACGAGCTCCTCGGCGGCGCGACGAGAGATGTTCCGGGTGAATTTGGCGATGACGTGCTCCAGTTTGCCCTTCAACGCAAGTGCGACGATCTTGAGCTCGACCGAGCGCAGCACCGTCTGAAGTGTCTGGTCGTCGAGCTCCACGACGTCATCGAAGACGAACATCTCGTCACGGACCATTTGGGCGATCTCCGGGTCGCGTTCGTCAAGGTCGGCCAGGATCTGCTTCTCCGTCGCCTGATCCGCGCTTGTCAGGATCCCGACGAGGGCGGCAATTCCAACGACGTCGAACGTCCCACCGCGGGCGCGGGCAAAGGTCGCCAGCCGGTGCTCGAGCTCGGCGCCCGCGCGGCGGACGACCTCCGGCGGAAGCACGCTCAGCTTGGCGACCCGGCGGGCGACCTCGGTCCGGAGGGCGTCGTCGAGGCGTTCCAAGATGCGAGCCGCGTGCTCCCGGGTGACATGGGCGAGGACGATCGCCAGCATCTGCGGATGCTCCCCCGACATGAAGGTGACGATCTGCGACGGCTCGATGCGGTTGATGAACGCGAGCGGATGGTCGGTGCCGGCGGACTGGAGCTCGTCCATGATCTCGGCGGCGCGCACTGCCCCGACGCGCTCTCGCAGCAGCCGCTCGGCGATCTCGATGCCACCCTGGCGCACGTCGGCGCGCGAGTCGGTGAGGTGGGCCAGCTCTCCGATGACCTGGTCGACTTCCTCGGCGGTCATGACGGGGAGCCGGGTGACCTCCGTCATGAGCTCGATGACGTCGCGCTCGCTCATGTCCTTCAGGACCTTGTTGGCACGATCCTCGTCGAGCTGCGCGATGACCACTGCGGCCCGCTGTGACTTCGTGAGCTGGATCACGTCGCCCAATGCAACCTGTCCCGGAGGACCGGAGCGTCGACTCCTGAAAGTCCTCGTCGCATAAGCCCACGATAAGCCCTCCTGGTCGAGAGGTCGACATGAGCATCGATCGAGAGCCGAGATATGGCTCTGGAATCTTCGTTCTCACTACCGTTCTATGCATCTTGGCGCCATGAGATGCGATCGGAGCGTCTCGAGCGAGACTCGGGTGCGTCCAGCGTGGCGGGCCAGAACGGTGCTGGGCGGAAGGTGTCGCGGAGCGCGAAATGGCAACTTGGCGAACTTCTCGTCGTCGCAAGACGCCTCACAGCCACAGCAAATATCCAGATAACGCCCAGGGCTACCAGAGACTCGTATCGTACGTTGCCTCCTGTCGCACGGCGCGGCGATCGTTCGCCCAAGGAGGACGGGACTCGATGTACGGCAGGAAACCCAAAAAAGACGAGCCTGAGCTAGGGCGACCACGCCGTGCTGACGCGAAGCGCACCCCGATGGACGCGGTGACCGAGATGTCCGTCTCACGTGGCGGATCCCGTGTCGTGAGGCGCTTCCGCGGCGTCGCCGCGATCTTGAGCGTATCGGCGGCGATCTGGGCGGTGACCGCCGTCGCCGGCGCAACGGTGAGCTCGGCTGCCACGAACTCGGGAGGGACGGTCGGCACGGTCTCCTCCCTGGATCGATCGGCGAACACCTTCATGGTGAAGACGTCGAGCGGCTCGAAGGTGAAGGTGAAGGTCTCGAACAAGACCACGTACCGCGACACCGCCGTGAAGTCCCCGAGCTTCTCCAACGTGAAGGTCGGCGGGAGCGTCGCGGTGATCGGCACGGTCTCGTCAGGGGTGGACAACGCCTCGTCGGTGATCATCGGCGGTAGGTCTGGCGGCGCCCCGGGTGGTGGCGGCGGCTTCGGCGGCGGTGGCGGCTTCAGCGGCGGGACGCTCGGCACGGTCTCGTCGGTGGACCGGTCGGCCGACACCTTCACGGTGAAGACGTCGAGCGGTTCGAAGGTGAAGGTGAAGGTGTCGAACAAGACCACGTACCGCGACAGAGCTGTGAAGTCGCCGAACTTCTCCAACGTGAAGGTCGGCACGAAGGTCGCTGTGCTCGGCACGACGTCGTCGGGCGTCAAGGACGCGACGTCCGTGATCATCGGGCTCGCCGGCCGCCCTGGCGGCGGAGGATTCGGTGGTTGACGTGGCCGGAACGCGATTCGACACGACACACAACAACGGAGCGGCGTCAGAGATGAAGGTGGTCACAGTCCGGTGAAGAAAAAGCTTCGAAATCTTTCCAAAAGAACGCTCGGCTTCTACTCGGCCCTCGTGGCGGCGTTGGGCGCGGTGCTCGGCCTCGGCCTCAGTTCCATCTTCGGAGCGAGCACGGCGTCCTCGAGCGCCGTCGCTCGCACGGTGAGCGTCAGCCGAGGCACCGTCCAGTCGAGCGTGACGACCTCGGGCAACATCAGCCCGCAGGCCGCTGAGTCAGTGAACTTCGCCGAGAGCGGCACGCTCTCGAGCGTCAACGTCGCGGTCGGCGCCACAGTCAAGGCTGGCCAGGTGCTCGCGACGATCGACCCGACGACCGCTCAGCAGAACCTGACCGCCGCGCAGTCCGCGCTCTCGGTCGCCCAGCAGACACTCACGAGCGCGCAGCAGGGCGGCACGAGCTCGCAGCTCGCTCAGAACTCGGCGAACCTCAACTCCGCCGAGCTGACGCTGCAGTCCGACGAAGCGACGCTCGCGACGGACAAGTCCAACCTCACAGCCGCGCAGAAGCAACTGAGCGCCGACGAGGCGCTCGGCTGCCCGGCGACGGTCGCCGGCTCGTCGGGCGCTGCCTCATCGAGCTCGGGGTCGTCCAGTACCGGCTCGTCGACAGCCTCGAGCTCCGGATCGGGGAGCTCCTCCGCCGGGTCGGGCACCGGCTCCGGGACGGCGAACTCGTCGGGCGGATCATCGGGGTCGGGCGCCGGCTCCGGGACGGTCTCTGCCAACGTCACTTCCGTGACGAGCACGAGCTCGCCCGCGGCCACCCAGACCACCACGGCGCCGACGAGCGCGCCCGCGGCGACGACCGAGACACCGACAGCGCTCTCGACGAGCGGCGCGGCGCTCCCGGGGACCGTGAATCCCGCAGGTCAAGACACGACGTACTACTTCCAGTACGGCACGACCACGTCCTACGGATCGAGCACCTCGAGCGCTGATGCCGGCTCCGGGACCGCGGACACCGCAGTCTCGGCCTCGATCGCGAGCCTCGCGCCCGGCACGACCTACGACTACCGGCTCGTCGCGACCAATGCGTCGGGCACCACCTACGGTGCGGCGCAGAGCTTCACGACCAACGCAGCGCCCCAGGCATCGACCGGCTCGGGCAGCAGTGCGACAACCACCACGGTGAACCTCACCGGCACGGTCAACCCCGGCGGGGTGGCGACGAGCTACGTGTTCCAGTACGGCACGACCTCGGGTTTCGGCCACACGACGCCTTCGACCAGCGCCGGGTCGGGGACAAGTGCCGTCTCGGCGAGCACGCTCGTCACCGGCCTCAAGGCGAACACGACCTACGTGTTCCGGATCGTCGCGACGAGCTCGCTCGGGACCGCTCGGGGTATCACCGGGACCTTCAGCACCGCGGTGACCTCGTGCAGCACGGACCAGACGACCATCACCAACGACGAGCAGACCGTCTCGCGCCAGAACACCACCGACGCTCAACAAGTACAGACAATCGCCTCGGCGAAGGCCGCGAGCGCGTCCGACCCGACGACCGTCGCACAGGACCAGGCACAGGTGACGAGCGACCAGTCGACGGTGACCACGGACCAGAAGCTCGTCAACGAGACGACGCTCACCGCACCGATCTCCGGCACCGTCACCGCGGTCACCGCGACCGTCGGTAACACGGTGAGCGGGAGCGGATCGAGCGCCTCGACGGGCTCGAGCACAACCACGGGTTCGAGCACGGGCACCGGCTCGGGTGCGGGCGGCGCAGCAGCGGGCAGCGCGGGCTCCACCGCGAGCTCCTCGAGCTCGAGCACCTCATCGACATCCTCCGGGTTCATCACGATCGAAAACCTGAAGGGCCTCGAGGTCGTGGCACCCTTCGCCGAGGCGGACGCGACCAAGCTCGCCGTCGGCCAGCCGGCGACGGTGACGAT
>JAODBO010000107.1 GCA_025464005.1 Acidimicrobiaceae bacterium
GCATCTCCAGATTCGCGAGGTCGATCTGCTCCCACGCCTTTGTGCGCGTTCCTTCGACGAGCGCGGCGCCTCCCCCATTGTCGAAGCAGGACCCGAAGTAGGCGCTCGCGCCGTACCAGTCGAGAAACACCGTGTCGCCGAGCTCAAGCGTCGGCAATATGCACTCGACACCCGCTCGGGCGTCGGCCTCGGTGTAGGGCTGCTCGCGCGGGGGAAAGTCGACTCCGACCTCGATCGCGATCTCGCATTCGATGTTCCGGTAGTTGATGAACAGCTCGGGGGCCAGATGGGCGCCGCTGGCAAAGACCGTCGCACGGTAGATCCGGCCCGGCGACGGACTCGGCAGCCCCTCGGCCTGGCGGATCTCCTCACTCGCCGCGCCGATCTTCCACCCTGCGCCCGGTGACGCGATCCGCTCGTCGAGTGCGAGCAGCACCGACTCGACCGATGCCCAGTCGCGCGTCTTGAGACGCTCCGGCATCACCTCGGCATGGCGCTCCGCTCGTCCCCGAGCGATGAGATCGACCACCTCCCCGATCTCGCGCTCGCTGAGTGCGGAGGTCCGAGCACAAGGAAGGGCGCCCCCCGGCGGAGTCGATCCGTAGAGATACCGGCCGCGCTCACCGAACTCAGGCGACTCCACTATCGCCCCTGGAATTGGGGCACGCGCTTGTCGACAAACGCGGCTATTCCCTCACGAGCGTCGTCGGTGGAAAAGAGCATCGCACCAACGGCCTGCTCGAGCGCGAGAGCGCTCGCGAGCGGGGTGTCGAACGCCGAGCGGACGAGCACTTTGGCGAGTTGCACGGCAAGCGGCGCCTGTCGGACAATCTGGTGCGCGAGCCGCTTCGCAGCCTCGAGGACGTTCTCATCCTCCCCGAGTCCAAGGGCGAGCCCCCAGTCGACTGCCTGGCGGCCCGAAAGGCGACCGCCGGTGATGATTAGCTCAAGGGTCCGCGTTGCACCGACGAGACGCGCTAGGCGTTGAGTCCCGCCGCCACCGGGCAGCAAACCAAGTCGGGCCTCCGGTAGCCCCAGCTGCGCTTCCGGGTCCACGACGATGAGGTCGCAGGACAGGGCGAGCTCGAAGCCGCCGCCGAGGGCGTAGCCGTGCACGGCGGCGATCACGGGCTTGGTGCTCGTGGCGAATTTCTCCTGAACCCTGTTGCCGTCGCGCATGAATTGGGCGTACTCGGCGACGGAGATGCCCACGTAGTGCTCGATGTCGGCGCCCGCCGCGAAGGCACGTCCGCTGCCATGGACGATCGCCACGGCGGCATCGCGGTCATCGTTGAACTCCGTTATGAAGTCGTCGAGGTCCGAAAAGACGGCCGGGTTGAGCGCGTTGAGCTTCTCGGGCCGGTTGAGCGTGATGAATGCGATGCCGCCCTCGACGCGGTAACCAACTACCCCCGAGACGTGGTCGCCGTCATCGCCGCCAGAGTCAGACGGCATCGGCCCGCGCCGCATCGTCAAATTCCATCATCTCGATGAGTCCCTGGATGTAGCCGAGGGCGAAGGCACGCCCGCGGTGGCCGTAGGGCGAGTCGCCGATGAGAGCGGGAGTGTGGTCGTCGAGAACGAACCCGTCGAATCCTGCGCTACGCAACTCGCGCAGCACGGTAGGCGGGTGGTAGTTGCCCTCGCCGAGGAAGCACTCGGCGAAGGAGGGCACCGAACCCTTCACGTCGCGCAGATGGACGTACGCGATCTTGTTGCGTGGCGCCAGGTAGCGCACCGCCTCGAGCACCGCCTCTTCGCCCCCCATTTCCGAGACGGTGCCCAGGCAGAGGTCGACCGCCAGGCCCGGTCCGGGCCAGATCTCCATCGCCCGTTTGAGTGCCTCGACCGAACGGAAGATCCTCGCGATCCCGCCGAGCGTGGCCACGGGTGGGTCGTCCGGATGCAGCGCTAGCTTCACGCCCGCTTGCTCAGCGACCGGGGCAACGAGCCTCACGAAGTGCTCGAACGACTGCCACATCTGTTCGTCGTTCCGCTCGACGCCCAGCTCGTAAGCGGCACCTCGGCTCCACGAGTCCTTCTTGTCCTCGACCCGTCGGTCCCGGCGTGCGACGTAGATCTCATCGGCATGCTCGGGGTCGAGCGCGCGCCCGAGGTCAAACTCGGAGACCGTCGCCCCACCACGTCCTGTCGGGGACAGCGCCGTGCGCCACACCGAGTTGGGTAACCAGTGGAACCCGAGGATCGGGATCCGTGCGGCACCGAGGTTCTTGACGGTCGCGATGACATGATCGATCTGCTCGCCAGCGCGCGGACCCCCCACCATGGCATCGTCGTAGAACGAGTTGGGGAGGTTCTCGATCGCCTCGAGGCGCAGGTCGAAGCTCTCCACCTTCTCACGCAGCTCGACGAGGTCGGCAAGCTCCCAGCGCTCGTCGCCGGGGAGTAACGGCGTGTTGAACTGCACCCCGCCGACGCCGAGCTGCTGGGCGAATCTCAGATACTCCTCGGTCGGGCGGGCGGCCTGGCCCAGCGCGATGCGCATCAGCGTCTTCCTTCATTGTCGTCGATCGTCGCGGGGGGTCCGCTCGGTGCATCCGGCGGGGAGAGACGGTGCCGCTTCACCGGCGGAGCGCCCGTTCGACCAGCTGGCGCTCGGACTCGATGCAGGCGGAAAGCAGAGCGGAACGGTCCTTCGCTGGAGCGAACTCGAGGCGTCTGATGCCAAGTGGGTCGACCTCCTTGCGCAAGCAGGCAAGGGTCTCGGGCGATGGCCCATCGGTCACACCGATCTCCTTGGCGAGCACCGGATCGAAACCCATCGCGCCACGCATCTCCTCAAGCGTCACTCCGGGGTGCAGCGTCTCGAGGACCAGCTCGGAGCGCGTGCCGTCGAAGCCGAAGACACCGAGGTTGGTGATCAGGCCCACCGAGCCGGGTCGCAGTCCCGCGCGACGACGAGCATCGGGATCGTGCAGGCAACGGGATGCGCTGACGTGCTCGACGGAGTCGACGAGGGAGAGCGGCGACTGCCGGGTGAGATAGAGAAGAAAGTTCTGGTGGAGGTCCGCAACGTCGGCCATGCCTCCCTGACCGGGCAGCCTGACGGTACGGCCACTGGGGCTCGTCACTGAGATGTTGTTGGTGCGCGCGTGGCGGTCGATCTGGGCTGACGTCACGACCTCGTAGCTCACGCGGCCCTGTTGGTAGTACCAACGGTACGAGTCTTCGCCACCGCACTGCACTGCCGCGGTCGCGGTGTCGAGCGCCTCGCCGAGGCTGAGCAGCATCGGCCTGAGGGCGACGTCGAGCAGGCCTCCGCTGGTCATGAAGATCGTGAGATTCGGCGCATGCGTTGCCTTGGCCAGCAAGTAGGAGGTCACCGCCAAGGGGGAAACGGCCCCGGCGGAGCAAATCGACTCGTCGTCGAACTGCCTCGCGAGCCAGCAGACCATTAGCTCGTCGACGCTCGCAATCGCGGGATCTGGCGCAGCCTCGTCACGCGTGGAAGCCATCTCGTGAACGGCGTCCCGCACCCGATCGACGCCGAGCGTCGCGGCGTCGCGAATTCGGTGCAGCACGGCCGGGGCAGCAAGTGGAAGCTCGCGAGGTGGCGACGAGCTAGTCAGGTCGGCCAGCGCAGCAAAGTCGGCGGTATAGAAAGGCAGGCACGATGTCGGATACGCGCCATGTGGCACGACAGCAATGGCGCGAACGAAGTGGCGAGGGATGACAAAGGAGTGCCGCAACGAGCCAAGCGAACCGACGGGAACGACCTCCTCGACCGTTGCGAGCACCTTGTGTGAGGCAAAGGCAGCCGTGGTGTCCATACCACGAGCTCCGCTGACCTCGACATTGCCCGCCTCGTCGGCGCGCTGGGCATGCATCAAAAAGCAGTCCAGGTCGAGGCGCGGGGCGAACCCGATGTCCCGCTCTCCCGTTGCCTCATCAAGGTGGGTTTCAATCGCATCGGCCATGAGCAGGTCAGACCCGCCGGGCAGCCGGAAGGGCATAAACGGCACGTTCTGCAGCGCCGCCTCTAAGCGCGCCGTGAACGCGTATGCGGGGAGCTCCTCGACCTCGACGCTCTTTTCCTCGAGCGCGCGGCGAAATAGCGGCGCGAGCCCAAAGATGTCCAGGCTCGAGAAGCAGAACACGATGCGATCGACTGCCCCCGCACCGAGCAGGATCTCGAGGGGTATGCCACCGCCCCAGCTCGCATAGGTGAGATTCTTTGCCCCGCTTCGTGCAAGTGCGTGGAGCGCCGCGAGCGGGAGCCGCGTGAGGAGCGCGCCACCTACGCCTATCCGGTCTCCGCTGCGTACTTCCCCAACGAGCTCGCCGAGATCAACGAATTGCGAGCCCCCACCGACGGCAGTGGTCATTGCTCCACACGCCGGATCATCACGGACGGATTGCTCCCCCTGAGAGTTTCATTTCGCTGAGTGATATTGCTACTTCCCTCAACGAAATCCCCGCCGAGACCGTACCGCCCCGCAGTTCGAGGTGTCAACGCTGCTCGGCGCTCAGCGTCTTGTGTTGTCTGGTCTGAGCAGATGCCTTCGTCCTGCGATCTGCGGGTCGGGGGAGCAAAGGACGCACGAACTTGACCGAGCGAGTCGTTCAGCACTTCGACCGTGGAGCATGACTCGACCCAGTGCGTCTGGACGAGCGAACCGAGCAGGACGACGTCGCCGGCGAGAAGCGGCGACTCCCAGGAGACGCAGCTGTTCGCGAGCCAGCTGAGCACCTCGAGAGGCTCCCCGAGGATGTCGCTTCCGACACCGGAGCCGACCTCTCCCCCCGTCGATGGACATGGAGGCGCGCACCTCGCGCAACGACCTCGCATCGAACGACTCGAGCTGGGCCCCGAGCACGCAACTGTGATGAAAGAAGTCATCGGCGATGAGGGTCGGCGTGTCGAGCGCCTGATAGTCGAGGTACCGGTCCTCGACGACCTCGATCGCGGCCATGCAGGCGGCGACGGCACCGGCGACGTCGTCCGGACGATACTGGCGATCCTGCCCGTTGAGATCCCGACCGATTCTCACCGCGATCTCGCGCTCCACCCCGAGCCTGCGCGAAGCGGGCGCGTGGAAGCCATGGTCGTGGTGCCAGACGTTGGCGAGGAACATCGCTCCAGCGCAGGGTGTGTCGATGCCGAGGTACTGCTGCATGACCGCTGTGGTGCAGCCGATCTTCCACCCCGCTTGCCTCCCAAAGCCGCTCGACTCAAGACTGGCGTGGACGAAGCGTTGCACGGCGTACCCCTCGGCCTCGCTCGTGGGCCGGAGCGTCTCGGGTAACGATTCGAATCGCCTCGGCGAGAGGCGGGTCGAGACGATGAGCTGCCCGCGGCCTCGAACCTCGATTGCGCCCCGCGGCTCATCTCGGTGCGACGGAAGCGTTCGTCTTCAGCGACGCGTCGAACGGTCGCACGGGCGATCTGCGAAGCGACATCTCAGTACTCAACTGGGGAACTAGCCGGCTTGCCGTAAGTAGCCTCCCGTAGTCCGGCGATGTAACCGATCGCGTGGAGCCGGCCGAGCGTGGCGTAGCCGAACTCCTGGCCCGACTCGCCCTCGAAGGCTGGCACGTGGTCAGGGCGCATCGGCCCGTCGAAGCCGATCTCCTCATACGCGCGCATGCACTCGAGCATGTCTGTCGGACCGGCGTCGTGGAACACCTCGACGAAGCGGTGGGCGTCGCCAGCGACGTCCCGGAAGTGGACGAAAAAGATCTTCTTCTGGGCACCGAAGCGTCGTATGACACTCGGTAGGTCATCAGTCATCAACCGGAAGTTCCCCTGGCAGAGAGTGATCCCGTTCGCCTCGCTATCGACGCTCGACAGGACCCGGTCGAAGGCCTCTGGGCTTCCCATGATGCGCGGGACTCCCCGCACCATAGCGAGCGGCGGGTCGTCGGGGTGGAGAGCGAGACGGACTCCCGCCTCCTCGGCGACGGGGACTACCGCCTCAAGGAAGTAGGAGAAGTTCCGCCACAGGTCCTCGGCGGTGACGCTGCCGGGCTCGATGAGCGGCGGCGCTTCGGCCATTTTCGTCTCGTTGAAGCCGTTCGTGATAGCCCCGCCGCGTAAGCGAATGTCGGAATCGGTCCGCGACCAGCTCGCGCGTGCAAGCCAGTTGTAGCAGAGGGTCCCGATGCCGAGACGACCCATGGCGCGGATCTGATCGAGGAGCCAGTCGATCTGCTCGTCGCGGCGAGCACCTCCGAGACGGGCGTCGTCAAGCGGGGGCGTGTCCTCGACGACCGTCACGTCGAGCTCGTACTCGGCGTAGGCATCCTTCAAGTGTTCGAGGGCCCGGAGGTCCCACGGACGTTCACCGCGCTGGGCGATCTCGAGCTGCCTCGGCTCGAAATTCTGGGATCCGCTCTTGAGCCATCGTGAGCGCTGCTCACCTCCGTCTAGCAGCGAGACGATCTCGGTGACGCCCGCCTGCTTGACTAGGCGCCACAAGGGGCTCGGTGTCGGTTCGAGGAGTTCCGCGATCTGGATCATGTCAGTCTCCTTCCGCTCGTCTTGTCGTCAGTGGTCGCGAAGGCTCGCCCGTCAAGAAAGCGCGGAGCGCGGGCGGCAGTTCGTCTGCGAACGGAGCGCCGTCGTGTTCGCCGACTCGTTCCACGACACGGGCTCCGCAGAAGCTCGCCACGCCGAGCGAGCCCAGGAGCGACGCGCCGGCGATTCGTGCAGCAACGAAGCCGGCGTCAAAGGCGTCCCCGGCACCGACGGGATCAACTGCCCTGGCCGAGACCGGCGGGCAGTGCACGACCTCGCCACGTGCGCCGCGCGCGAGCGACCCGTCAGCGCCGAGCTTGACGACGGTGGTGGCGACCCCGAGAGCACTGGCCCTGTCGAGCGCCGCCACGGGATCGGAGGTGCCGAGTAGGAAACCGATCTCCTCAAGGCCGATCAGAAGTACGGCGCAACGCGAGACCATCGGCTCGAGCGTTGCGTGCGCGGTGCGTGCGTCCCACAAGGCCGGGCGGTAGTTCGGGTCGAACGACACGGGGATACCTCGATCCTCGGCAAGGGTCAGCATCTGGTCCACCGCTTCGCCACACGTCGCGCTCAGCGCCGGCGTGATCCCACTCACATGCAGCCACCCGCAGTCCGCAAGACTCTCGGGACAGTCCGATCGAGCAAGCGTCGAGCCCGCCGAAGACCGCCTGTAGTAATAGGGACGCCGCTCGCCGTCGCTCAGCCACTCGCGCAGGTAGAGCGCCGTCGGGTCGGGTGCGACCCGTAGCAAGCTCGAGTCGACGTCCTCCTCGTCGAGCGCACGCTGCACGAGGCGTCCGGGGGGGTCGTCGCCGACGACGCCGAGGAACCGGCTCGCGACGCCGAGCCTGCGAATCGCCACGGCGAAGTTCAGTTCCGCTCCCCCGACACTCAGATGCAGCTCGGCACTCGACTCGATTCGCACCGGCGCGCTCGGCAGTGCGGCGACGATCGCCTCCCCGAGTGTGAGCGCGACCTTCCCATTCATCGCGCAACCCGAGCGTCGCTACCCATACTGACCACGCCGCTCAGGGTCGCGGATAGGTGGCACGTTCGTGTATCCAGGAGTGCATACCGTCGAGGTCGCCAATCCGACGTGAGATCCGGTGCGCGCAGGCGGTGACGAGCTTGCCGAGACGTTCTCGCTCGTTGTCATCGAGTGGTATCCCGTAAGACGCGAGACTGACCGCACCGTTCTGTGCCCGGCGACTCCCCATAATGGGCGCCGCCACGCACCAGAGCGCGAGATTGAACTCTTCGCAATCGACCGCGTAGCCAACGCGTTGGATCGTCGCCAGGTCCGCCATGAGGTCGTTGTAGGTGACGATCGAGTTTTCGGTCCGCGCGGGGTACGGACCATCGCCGACGATCTCTCGGATCGGGCGAGTCTCGGCGGCAAGCATCGCCTTGCCCATCGCCGTGCACGTCGCCGGCACCCTACTGCCGGGCCGGAGGTTCAAGGTGACGACATCGCTCACCTCCACCCTTCCGAGGTAGAGCACTTGGTCCTGCACCAGCAGACCAAGGTTGGCCGTCAACTGCGCCTGCTGGGCGAGCCGCTCGATCTCGATGGACGCCACGTCGCGCATGGTCGTCCGGCTCGCCACTTGGCAGCCGAGCTCGAAGAGCTTGAGCGTGAGGCGGTACTCCTTCGACTCCCTCAGCTGTTCGACGTAACCGGTCCGCTCAAGAGTCCGCAGCATCCGGTACGCCGTGGCGACGGGGATCCCCATGTGGCGAGCCAGGCGAGTGACGCCGATCCGGTCGAATCCGGCGAGCTCCTGGACCAGATTGAGCAGGTCGCCCGTCGTCGAGCGCGCTGGAACTCGCCCGGTCCCTAGATCGTCCGCGCCGTCCACCTCAGCGACTGGCGGGGACTTCTCGGCCTTCGCAGCCTTGACCTTCGGGCGATCGGTGGGCATCAAACTCATTCCGCTAGGTGAAACAATGGTGCCCTCACGGTATCTCCAGGCCGCTGACCCGCGGCATTTGCCCGCTCACGAAAGCACCGACGATCTCAGCTCGTGCTCTCGCGCGCGAGCCGGTGCCGCCGACGGTAAAGCTCATCGAGTTCGTCGAGGAGGGAATCCGTATCCGTCGAGCGGTCGTACCAGTCCGCGAACAGCTCGATGAACGCCGTCTGAAAAGCCGCAAAGTCAGGCTCACGCGGGCGAGTCCAGGACCTCGACATCGTCTGGGCGAGCCCGGAGAAGAATCCGCCAGCATCGCGGTCGAGCGCCAGGTCTGCCCAGGCCGCATGGTGAGCTGGCTGGCCACCGGCTTCGAAGTACAGGCCACGCTGAACGTCCGGCGCGGCGACAAAGCACGCGTAGTCCACTGCTTCTCTTTGAGCGGAACACTGCGCCGCGACAGCGAGTCCGACACCACCAAGGAGGGCCCCCCTCGGCGCCGTGCCTCTGGCAGGGCTCGGGACGTCGCCGTACGCGAGGCGCTGACCGGGCGAGTCGAGGCGCGAGTAGTTCACATAGCAAAAGCACAAGGGCGAGTAAGCGAAGTCGTCCGCGCTGGACAGCGCCTCGAGCACTGCGATTGGGTTCATGGAGAGACAACGGGGGTCGCTCGATTCGGCGACGGCACGCATGGTGGCGAGCGCAAAGCGCCCGGACTCGCGCTCGACGAAGCGATCTTCGCTCTCGGGCGACGGATGGCCCAGCGAGGCGACGATGCTGAGCATGCTCGCCGCCGAATCGACATCGCACAGCGGCCATAGCACGGTTCCGGACTCGCTAAGAGTGACGACCTCGTCCCACGTGCGTGGCGCATTGTCGATCAGGTCGGGCCGTCGCACGCTGGATTGACAGGCGGCGTCGATGGCGAGGGCCCACTGATGGCCACCGTAGGCATAGCTCTCATGCGAGTTCCCGGGTGATGACTCGGCGAGCGCAGCCAGCACCGACGGTTCGACGAACTCGTCCAGGGCAAGCACGCAGCCCGACGCAGCCATCGCGCCGATGTGCGGATGGTCGATGAGGACGAGGTCGAACTCGCCAACGAGTTGTTCGACCGACTGCACACCGAAGTTTTTGAGTGAGCGCGGCACCCATTCGATGGAGACCTCTGCGTGCTGCTCCTGGTAGCTGGCCGCGGTGGCCAGCATCGGGAGGTGGCCGCGCGGGTGGTCCCACGACGAGCCCCGGAGCGACACGGCGCTCATGGGGAGCGCACGGTGACGCCTGCGGGACATGGGTATCGCGCCCTTGTGGCCATGCTCAGAACGCCGCCTGAGCCGAGAGCCCAGCATCGGCGACGTAGGCCGCCCCAGTTACCGCACTGGCATCGTCGCTGAGTAGGAACAGCACAACGGCCGCTATCTCGCTGGGCTCAATCACGGTCCCGCGTGGGTGGATCCTGCCCCACTGCTCGATCGTCTCCTCCGGGTCTCCCGGCGCGAGTTCGGCGGCGTGACGGAGCATCGGGGTGCGGACCGAGCCCGGGAGCACGGCGTTGACGCGGATCTTGTCCTTCGCATGGTCTAGGGCGAGGGTCTTGGTCAACGTGACGATCGCGCCCTTGGACGAGGCGTAGGCGGCGACTTCACGTTGGCTGATGAGCGCCTGTACCGAGGCGAGGTTGACGATCGAACCGCCGCCGCGTTGCCGGATCGCCGGGATGGCGTACTTCGACATGAGGAAGTCGCCCTTCAGGTTCGTGTCGAGCACCGTGTCCCAATCTTCCTCCGCGAAGTCAGGAACCTCACCGTAGATAACGACTGCAGCGTCGTTCACAAGCATGTCGAGGCCGCCAAAGGTCTCAACCGCGGTCGCCACCGCCCGTTCCGCATCCCGGGCGAGAATGACGCTGCCGACGACGGCCACGGCGCGCCCACCAGACGCCTCTATCTCTTTCATGACCTGTTCGGCCGCAGCACCATCACGGTCGAGGACGACAACCGCGGCGCCCTCGGCGGCGAGTGCCTTCGCGACCGCGGCGCCGATTCCCATGGCACCACCCGTCACGACGGCGACCTTGCCGCCAAATCGATTGTAGGAATTCACGTGCTTCCCCCTCGTTGGTGATGTGCCGATCACGAGTCAGGCTGGTGCCTGCCATCGTGCTGGGACTTCGCGAAGCGAACCGAGCCGCCTTCATCCATCCCGACGACGGCGGCGCGGCTCGTGAAGAGCGTCGCCTCGATGACGATCTCTTTCGTCTCGTTCGCAGCAAAGCGCACGCCGCTTTGACCCTTGCGCCGAGCCGATTCGAATCCCTGCCCTGGGATGGTCGAGGCTGGCTCGATCGCCGCGACGTAGGCGCGCCGATACCACGGCCAACCGGTGCTGGCATGGACCTCCTGCCAAAGCCACGCCTTGGGGAACGTCTCGATCGGCCACCGCAGCGCGACCCCCAGTCCGAGTCGGGGGTTCGTGATCGAAAAGAAACCGGTCTCGAACTCCTCGAGATACGCGAGCACGGCGCGCGGGTCGTCGGGACCCGGCATGACCGACAAGTCGAGCGATTCGCCTCGGGTGTCGCGCACCACCGGCCAGGAGTGCCGGGATCCGGCCTTGAGGTGCGTCCCCGGCGCCAGGTCGTCGGCGAGCAGGGTCGTGCTTCCCGCGGTGAACACACAGCGTGCCTCGAGAAACGGCGCGCCGAACGCCGGATGATGGGACCACATCACTTCAATCTCGTCGGCGGACTCGTTCGTCACTGACTCGCGCAAACGAACGGTCGGCCCGTCGAGGTGGAACTCGCGACGGATGTGGAACGGCACGGACACGAGGCGAGTCTCAAGCGTCGCGCCTTGCGCGTCTAATGAGACGATCGACCACGGCATCATCGCCGCTTCGCCGTGATAGGGCCAGATGGCGCCGTCGACGCTGCACTCGTCCCCACCATTCGGCAAGAGCAGCTGCCAGCCCCCCGGATAGGCAGCGATGAAGCGGTCGATCGAACGCTGACCCTGGGTCCAAGCAGCCGCAGGACGTAGCCCCCAGGGCGACTTGAACAGAACGTCGACGCCACTCGCCACGTCGATGAGCGAGTAGATGTCGCATCCCTTGTCGACGAGCAGGGACATGGCGAGATGGTCGTTTCGCAGGACGAGCGCTCTCACGCCTGCGACGATCTCCGTTAGCGGTTCGGTCACGGTCAGCTCCTCGCGGCCGCTGCCCCAGTAATCCACATGACGATGTCCTGAACGCTGGCTTCGCCGCGCTTCAGCTCCGCGACGACACGACCTCGGAGCAGCACGATGATGCGGTCGCACAGCTCATGGACCTGGGGCATGTTGTGGCTTACGAGCAGGACGCCCACGTCCCGCTTCGCAACCTCGGTGACGAGCGCGCCGATCTTCTCCGCCTCCATCACGGCGAGCGCCGCCGTGGCCTCGTCGAGGAACAGCACTTTCGACCCCCACATGATCGCCCTCGCGACGGCGACCGCTTGGCGCTGTCCACCGGACAGCAGGCCGCAGCGCGCCTGTACGCTGTGGATCTCGATCGCCAACGACTCTAGGGTCGTCGCCGCCTCGCTGGCCATCCTGCGACGATCGAGCATGCCGAGACGACCGAGGAACCCGTCGCGCTTGCGTTCCCGGCCGAGAAACACGTTCTCAGCGACGGAGAGCTCGGTCGCTAGGGCCAAGTCCTGGTACACCACCTCGATGCCAAGCGCGCGGGAGTCTTTCGGCGAGTGAAACCGCACCGGCTGTCCGTCAATTAAGAGCTCGCCGGACGACGGTTGCACGGCACCGCAGAGGATCTTCAACAGGGTGGACTTGCCGGCCCCGTTGTCTCCCACGAGCCCGACCACTTCACCCGGCCGAACGACAAGGTTGACGTCGGTGAGCGCCGAGACCGTGCCGAAGTTCCTCGAGATCCCGCGAGCCTCGAGAAGCGGGACGTCATTCGCACTCATCGTTCTGCCC
>JAODBO010000117.1 GCA_025464005.1 Acidimicrobiaceae bacterium
CGTCGTCGAGCTGCCGCTCGCGACTGGCGCCGGAGAGGACGATCCGGCTCGGATACGGCCCGAGGTCGCGGTCGGGGTGCCGGAGGGCGACACGGTGGCATCGCCGCACCCCGAAGCGAGCCGCTAGTCCCGAGCGCCTGGCGGGGCCGGGTTCACGGCCGGCCGGGCGTCGGTGTCTCAGGTCGCGGCCTGCTCGAGGTGCGCCGTGTCGTTGAAGCGCCGCAACGTCCAACGCTCGGTGGTGACGACGAGGCTCGAGATCGAGCCGTTGTCCACCGCCACGAACGCGAACGGCCTCGAGGTCGTGGCGGTGGCGAGCACCGACGAGATGGCCACCGCGTGGGAGACGACGACGACGGTGCCGCCCGCGTGCTTGGCGGCGATCTCGGCGATCGCAGCGGTGGTCCGGCGGGCGAGGTCCTCGTTGGACTCGGCGCCGGGGACGACGTCCCACCGCTCGCGGAGGAAGACCTCGGCCGCCAGCGGGTGTCCTTCGGCGATGCGGCGACGGTAGAGACCGCCTTCCCACTCACCCATGTGCACCTCGACGAGGTCAGGTGCGACGACCGGGGCGATCCCGAGACGGCGAGCGAGAGGTGCGGCCGTCTCGGCCGTCCGGCGGAGCGGGGTGACGTAGATCGCGTCGATCGCCAGCCCGCCGAGCCTGCGCGCGACCGCTTCGGCCTGGGCCCTGCCCTCCGGGGAGAGCTCGGGATCGCCACGCCCGTCGACGAGGTCGAACGGTCGGTCCGGGTCGGATTCGGCGGACTCACCGTGACGGACGAGGTGGATCTCGGTGGAACCGGCGAGCCGCTCGAACCGCACCTGCCGGTAGGTCGTCCGAGGCGCGGAGGAAATCTCGGCTGCCGGATCCCCTACGTCCTCGAACCGGTCGTCTCCGGTCGACGGCGTAGCCACGTCCAGGAGCTTAGGTGCACGCGGGCGAGCCCCATGGGGCTCGGAAGATGCCGAGACCGGGCCCGTGGAGTGTGCCGGTGGCCTCAGGCGACGCGCGTGAGCTCGACCGTGACCTCGAGGTCCTCGAGAGCGCCGCCGTGGTAGAGGCCGTGGAGGGGGGCGACGTCGGCGTAGTCACGTCCGCGCGCCACGGTGACGTGGCGTTCGCCGACGGGCTCGCCGTTCGTCGGGTCCACCGGCTGCCAGGAGCCCAGCCACGCCTCGACCCAGGCGTGGCTCGCGCCCTTCACCGTCTCGCCGATCGCGGCGGCCACCCGAGGGTGCAGATAGCCCGACGTGTATCGCGCCGGTATCCCGAGCTCGCGGAGAAGCACGAGGGTCAGGTGGGCGAAGTCCTGGCAGACGCCGCTTCCTTGGCGCCACGCCTCGACGGCCGAGGTGGACACCTGGGTCGTGCCGGGCTCGTAACGCATCGCCGAGCGCACCCACGCGCTGACGCTCGCGACCGCCTGAGCGGGTGTCTCACTGGTTCCGACGTCGTGAGCGAGATCGCGAAGCGCAGGCTCGAGCGGTGCGTACGGCGTCGGCAGGAGAAGCTCGGAGTAGCGATCCTGGACGTCGGGACGGTGGACGAGCTCCCAGCCCGCATCCTCGTTGAGCACCTCGGCACCGGCCGTCTCGACGACGGAGGACCCGGTGACCACCAGGTTGTCGTGCGGCTCGTGGACGTCGAAGGCATAGACGGTCGTGGCCCAGTAGTCGACGTAGCGCAGCGGCGGCGCCGTCGGCCGGATCGAGACGTGGCTCTCGAGCACCGACTGGCGGTGGGAGGCGACCGGTGTCATGCGGGCTTCGTTGTACGAGGCGAACACGGTGCTCGCGTAGCGGTAGCTCGACACGTGGCGGGTTGCGATGCGCCAGCTCATCTTCGACCTCTCATGCGCTGCGGACGATGGGTGGGGACGGCACCTCGGGGCGCCACTCGAGATCCGGCTCGTGGTGGAAGAAGCGTCCCGCGACGGCGAAGGTCGCCTCCGAGCACGAGCGCTGCAGTGCGGCCAGATGCGCGGGCAGCTCGTCGAGCAGCTCGCCGATCCGGCGGTACTCGAGCGCGGCCCGCGCTCGGCCGAGGATCCGCCGAGCCTCGTCGTCGGGCCCGAGGCGACCCCGGTCCGGGTCGAGCTCGACGAGGCAGGACTCGGCCGTGGCGAGGGCGAAGTACGCGCTCCGGGGGAAGAGCCGGTCGAGCAGGAGGAACTCGGTTGCCCGCTCGGCGTCAACCGCACCGTGATACGTGCGCAGATAGGCCTCGTGGGCTGAGCAGCAACGGAGCGTCGTGACCCAGTCCGACATGCTCTCGGGCAGACTCAGCCGGACGCTGAGCAGCCGGGCCGTCATGTCCACCCGCTCCAGGCTCCTACCGAGGACGAGGAAGCGCCAGCCGTCGTCCCGGCTCATCGTCGCGTCCGCCAGCCCCGCTGCGATCGCCACGCGCTCCTTGACGAACTTCGCGAACCGGAAGAACGCGTGCGGCCCGATCGCCCGCGCCGTGGCGACCCGTTGGTCGAGGGCGACGTAGGTGGCGTTCAGGCACTCCCAGAGTTCTGAGGAGATCGTCTCCCGGATCCCCCGAGCGTTCTCGCGCGCCCCGACCAGCGACGAGACGATCGAGCTCGGCTGGGCGGTGTCGAACGCCAGCAGCGCCGTCACGTGGCCGAGGTCGAGCTGGGCCTCGTCGGCGTCGAGGATGCCCATCACCGAGAGGAGGGCGTTCGACGCCAACGCCTCGTCGTTCGTGGCGTCCTCGAGCAGCTGGTGGATCTGGACGTCCAGAATCCTCGCCGTATCCTCGGCGCGCTCGAGATAGCGACCCACCCAGAAGAGCGACTCGGCTATCCGGCTGAGCACGGGGGTCCAGACTGCTGCTGCTGCTGGTTTGCCGCGAGCGCGGGCCCGAGGTCCGGCCCCGCCCCATAGGGCGGGAGCGCAGCCAGCGCCGCCGCCGCCGTGCGCTCCACGCCGTCGACGTCACGACCCCCGAAGTGCGGGTTGTCGCTCGCGAGCACCCAGGTGTCCTTCGAGCCTCCGCCCTGGCTCGAATTGACGACGAGGCTTCCCCGCGGGAGAGCGACCCTGGTGAGGCCGCCCGGGAGGACCCAGACGCGCTCGCCGTCGTTGATCGCGAAAGGCCGAAGGTCGACGTGTCGCGGCTCCAGATGGTTGCCGACCTTCGTGGGCACGGTCGAGAGCTGGACGACCTCCTGCGCGACCCAGGATCGCGGGTTCGCCCGGATCGCCACGGCGGCGGCGTCGATCTCCTCCTCGCTCGCCTGCGGTCCGATGAGCAGCCCGTAGCCGCCCGAGGCGTCGACCGGCTTCAAGACGAGTTCCCCGATCCTGCCGAGCACGTGTTCGAGCTGGTCCGGCTCCTCCAGCCGATACGTCGGGACGTTCGCGAGGATCGGCCGCTCCCCGAGGTAGTAGTCGATGAGCGCGGGCACGTAGGTGTAGGCGAGCTTGTCGTCGGCGACCCCGTTGCCCACGGCGTTCGCGATCGTGACGTTGCCGGCGCGAGCCACGTTGAGTAGGCCCGCGCTGCCGAGCAGCGAGTCGGACCGGAAGTGGAGGGGGTCGAGGTAGTCGTCGTCGATGCGGCGGTAGACGACGTCGACTCGCTGCTCGCCGCCGGTCGTGCGCATGTAGAGGGTGTTCTGCCGGCAGACCAGGTCGCGTCCCTCGACGAGCTCGACGCCCATCTGGCGTGCGAGGAACGAGTGCTCGAAGTACGCGGCGTTGTGGACGCCGGGCGTCAGCACGACGACGGTGGGCTCGCCGCGAGCCCGCCGCGGGCTCGCAGCCTTGAGCGACGCGAGCAGCTTGTCGGGATAGTCGGCGACCGGTCGCACGCGATGGCTCACGAACAGCTCGGGGAACACCCGCGCCATCGTCCTGCGGTTCTCGACGACGTAGGAGACGCCGGAGGGGATCCGCAGGTTGTCCTCGAGAACCCTGAACTCTCCTGTGGCGTCGCGCACGAGGTCGATTCCCGACACGTGGATCCGGACCCCGTTGGGCGTCTCGATGCCTGCGGCCGCCCGGTGGAAGTGACGTGAGGTCGCCACGAGGCGGCGCGGCACGACGCCGTCCTTCAGGACCTCACCACGTCCGTAGACGTCGGCGAGGAACATCTCGAGCGCGCGTACCCGCTGAGCGACACCGGATTCGATCACCGCCCATTCGTCGGCCGAGACGAGCCGCGGCACGGGATCGAGCGGGAACGGCCGCTCCTCGCCGGAGAGCGAGAAGGTGATGCCCCGGTCGCGAAAGGAGCGGTCACGCTCGGCACACCGCTCCTCGAGGTCGGCCGCCGAGAGCGATCGGAGCGCCTCGTGCAGCCCTAGCGAGGCCTTGCGGGGATAGCTCGGGGACTCGAGCATCTCGTCCCACCAGGGGCCGATCGTGTACCCCTCGAACAGGTCCTCCACCGCCCCATGTGTACCAAGGGCGTGTTTCGGGAGAGTTTCACGCCTCGAGCTGGGAAGATCCCGTCGTTGCGTCACGGGCCAAGGGTATCGGTGTCGGGACGGCCCGGATCCTGGGCGGCGCGCCGGCTTGTCCTGTGCGCGAGGCGGGTCGGTCGTTCGCGGCCCGGCCGACGAGGGTCGTGACGACGGCAGCGACCTCGCGACCGTCGAGGGCCCACGCGTCGACGCCGCGCATCGACGCCGCGAGAGGGTCCCAGGCGGCACTTCCTCCGAGGACGATCGGCACGGCCTCGGCGATGGCGCGCACGGCGTCGACGGCGGCTTGGGCGGCGGGCACCCGCTCGGCACAGGTGATCCCGACGCCGACGGCGACGAGTCGGGGCGTGCGCGCGCTGGCGGTCGCGAACGCGGCCGGTGGGACGTTCGCGCCGAGCTCGAGCACGTCGAAGCCGGCGAGGCGGACGAGGTCCGCCGCGATCGAGATCGGCAAGCTGTGGTGCTCGCCCGACGGCGCTCCGAAGACGACCGAGCCCTTGCTGCGCCCCGGTCGCCGAAACCGCGCTCCGAGGCGGGCGACGATGCGGCTAGCCACCGCCGTCGCGACGTACTGGTCGGCAACGTCGAGCGAGCCCGCCTCCCAGCGGAAGCCGATCGAGGCGAGAGCGGCCGCGACGACGTCGACGTAACAGAACTCGGGAGTCCGGGCGGCGGCGAGCGCGGACTCGACGACCCGCCAGGCGGCGACCTCGTCCCCGGCGAGCAGGCAGCGCTCGAGCCGTCCGGCCCAGTCGGCGTCGTCCGACCCGGTCTGCGCCCCACCGAAGCGCTCGAGGGCGGCAGCCGAGACCCGCCACTCAGTCCCGCTCCGCTCGGCCTCGAGCCGGCCCTGGCGGACGTAGCGGTAGACGGTCATGTAGTGGACGCGGAGCACTGCGGCGGCCTGCTTCAAGTTGAGCATCGGATCGTCGCCGCCGGATGCGTCGCTGCGCGCACCGCCCGGCGGGGGGCTCACGTCGTCGAAGGGCTCGGCCACGGGCTGAAGCTACTCCCGCGCAGTGTCGGTGCGCGTCGGCGACGCTCGACCGGTTAGCACCGAATGCCGATCGTTTAGCACCGAATGGCGATAGTTGATCCGCCGTAGTTTCACTGGTGTAGTTAACAACATGTTGGGTTCAACACCGGATCAGCCCCTACATGTAGTGCCACACGGCAGCAAAGCCAGCGACTGCGGAGGACCTCGATGACCGTCACCTCACTCGACCAAGCGGGTCCTGCGCCTGCCGGGACGCGACCGGGCGGCGAAGGTCGACCCGTCGACGAGGAGCGAGTCGATCTCGACCCGACGGTGGGCGGGGCGAGCCCGATGCGCGTTCGCAAGCGCGACGGCTCGCTCGAGCCGGTCGACGTGGGCAAGATCGTCCGCGCCGTCGCTCGCTGTGCCAACGGCCTCGAGGGCGTCGACCCGATGCGGGTGGCGACCCGGACGATCTCGGGCCTCTGCGACGGCGCTACGACAACCGAGCTCGACGAGCTTTCGATCCGCATCGCGGCGGCGTTTGTCACCGAAGAGCCCAACTACTCTCGGCTCGCCGCCCGACTGCTCGGGACCGTGATCGAGAAGGAGGTCCGTAATCAGGACATCCAGTCCTTCTCCCAGTCCGTCGCGGCGTCCAACACCCTCGGGCTCGTCGCGGACGGCACAGCCGCGTTCGTCTCGGCGCACAGCCGCAAGCTCGACGACGCGGTGCGTGCCGAGCGCGGTCGGCTGTTCGAGCTGTTCGGCCTCCGGACGGTCTACGACCGCTACCTGCTGCGCCATCCCGAGACGCGAGAAGTTCTCGAGACGCCGCAGTACTTCTTCCTGCGCGTCGCGTGCGGCCTGTCGAGCGTCGCCGAGGAGGCGATCGAGCTCTACGAGAAGATGTCCTTGCTCGAGTACATGCCCTCGAGCCCGACGTTGTTCAACTCGGGCACGGTCCACTCCCAGATGTCGTCCTGCTACCTGCTCGACTCTCCTGCCGACGAGCTCGACGCGATCTACGAGCGCTACGGCGACGTCGCTCGCCTGTCGAAGCACGCCGGTGGCATCGGGGTGGCCTTCCATCGGATACGCGCCCGGGGATCGCTGATCCGGGGGACGAACGGCCTCTCCAACGGCATCGTCCCGTGGCTGAAGACGCTGGACGCCTCCGTGGCCGCTGTGAATCAATGCTTTGCTCCTAACACGCTTGTGATGACGGCAGAAGGGCCTCGTCAGATCGGGGAGGTCGAAGAGCGTGACCTTGTCCTCGGCATCGCTGGCGAAATGCGGAAGGTTACGCAGGTCTTTGCTTATGAGAACGACCGCCCCATGGTGTCCATCACGACGAAGCACTCCGTGCAGGCTCTCACCGTTACTGACGGGCACCCCTTCTATGCAATCCAGGGCATTCCCCTGGAGCAGACAAACGTGGGATCTATGACGATGTTGGAGCGCGGCGACGTTCGCGCCTGCTGGACGCCGGTAGGCGATCTCCTGGTCGGTGACTATGTCGCACAGCCCGTTCCGACGGAATTCGATGACCCGGGCCTTTCTGTCGACGAAGCGCGTCTTTACGGCATCCTCCTTGGAGATGGGTCGATCACCAAGGGTGGCCACGATTTCAAGGTGTCCTGCAGCACCGAGACGAACCAAACCACGATCGCCTTCATCAAGGGCTTCCTCGACGCTCGGGAGATCCACTTCTGGACGACGCTCTCGCACGAGGGCGTCATGGAGGAGATTGGCTGGGCAGCTGGCATTGAGCTCACTCGTGACGCCAAGAGCGGCCGCCTTGTCTCTCGCGGACAGTCCCATCTCCCCTTTGGCCGCGTCGACCTCTACGACGAGGAGGGACAGCAGCGGATCGGGCGTCGGTTCATGTTCATGAACCGACCGCAGACGACGGCGATGCTTCACGGCCTGATCGAGTCAGACGGCGGGCTCTGCCGAGGGAACGAGGTCCACTTCTACAATTCGTCGGTCCAGCTTGCGGAGGGCTTTCGTTTCCAGGCTCTTCGGCTGGGGATTCCGACCTCGGGTCAGATCAGCACGCGTGATACGCCCCTCGGCGAATCAACCGGTTACGACATACGGTTACCGGCGGTCGAGTCGATCGCGCGCGAGCTCGGTATCACCCCCATCGAGAAGCGCAATTGGCTCGAATGGCAGGGCTGTATTTGGTCCCGGGTCACGAACATTGGGCCAGCGCCTTCGTCTTCTCGGGTCTATGACCTCGAGGTTGAAGGCGCGGAGTCGTATCTCGTTGCAAGCGCCCTTGTTCACAACGGTGGCCGTCGCAAGGGCGCGGCGTGCGTGTACCTCGAGACCTGGCACGCGGACATCGAGGAGTTCCTCGAGCTGCGCGACTCGACGGGCGACGAGGCGCGGCGCGCGCACAACCTCAACATCGCGAACTGGGTCCCCGACCTGTTCATGGAGCGGGTGGAAAAGGACTGGATCTGGTCGCTCTTCGACCCGAAGAAAGTGCCCCACCTCACCGACTGCTACGGCGAGGAGTTCGAGCGCGCCTACCTCGTCGCCGAGCAGGCCGGGCTGTACGAGCGGCAGGTCCCGGCGCGTCAGCTCTACGGCCGGATGATGAGGACCTTGGCCCAGACGGGCAACGGCTGGATGACCTTCAAGGACCCGTCCAACGCGCGCTGCAACCAGACCGGAGCGCCGGGCAACACCGTGCATCTCTCGAACCTGTGCACGGAGATCCTCGAGGTGACGAGTGCCGCGGAGACAGCCGTGTGCAATCTCGGCTCGATCAACCTCGGCCGGCTCGTCGACGAGAGCGGCTTCCGCTTCGATCGCCTCGGGGAGGTCGTCCGGCTGGCGGTGACCTTCCTCGACCGTGTCGTCGACGTCAACTACTACCCGACCGAGGCCTCCGCGCGCTCGAACGCGAGATGGCGTCCCGTCGGCCTCGGCGTGATGGGGCTGCAGGACGCCTTCTTCCGTCTCCGCCTTCCCTTCGACTCGCCCGAGGCGCGCCTGCTCTCCAAGCGCATCGCCGAGGAGATCTACTTCAACGCGCTCCTTCGCTCCACCGAGCTCGCAGAGCAGAGCGGCGCACATCCGGCGTTTCCCGAGACACGGGCGGCCGCGGGTGCCCTCCAGTTCGACCTGTGGGGCGTCGAGCCGGAGAACCCCGAGCGGTTCGCCCCGCTGCGCGATCGGATCCGGCGCTTCGGCCTGCGCAACTCGCTGCTCGTCGCGATCGCACCGACGGCGACGATCGCCTCCATCAGTGGTTGCTACGAGTGCATCGAGCCCCAAGTCTCGAACCTGTTCAAGCGGGAGACGCTCTCGGGCGAGTTCCTCCAGGTCAACACCTACCTCGTCCGCGACCTGCAAGAGCGCGGGCTGTGGACCGAGGAGATAATCGCCCAGGTGCGCCGCGCGGAGGGGTCGATCCAGCACATCGAGGCGATCCCAGCCGACCTCCGCGAGCTCTACAGGACCGCTTGGGAGGTGCCGATGCGCTCGCTGATCGACATGGCGGCGGAGCGAGGGCCCTTCGTCGACCAGAGCCAGTCCCTCAACCTCTTCGTCGAATCCCCGACGATCGGGAAGCTGTCGTCGATGTACCTCCACGCCTGGAAGAAGGGCCTGAAGACCACGTACTACTTGAGGTCCCGTCCGGCGACGCGCATCACCCAGACGGGCGCCCCGGTGGAGCAGCCCCGGTCGCAACCGACCCCCCTGCCCGATCCTCCCCCCGGACCCGACGGTGGTGGGGAGTCAGCCGACGTGACCTGTTCGCTCGAGAACCCTGAGACTTGCGAGGCCTGCCAATGAGCGCCATGACCGACACCCTCTACAGCCCGGCGCACGAGCCCGAGCCGGCATCCGCGGCCGCGAAGACCACCCCGTCCCAACCCCGCGCGATCCTCGACCCGGGCCTCGACCTCACGCTGCGCCCGATGCGCTACCCGGCCTTCTACGACCGCTATCGCGACGCCATCCGCAACACGTGGACCGTCGAAGAGGTGGACTTCTCCGACGACCTGGTCGACCTCCAGCGCCATCTGCTCCCGGCCGAGCGTCACCTCGTCCGCCGGCTCGTGGCCTTCTTCGCGACCGGGGACTCGATCGTCGCCAACAACCTCGTTCTCAATCTCTACCGGCACATCAACGCGCCCGAAGCGCGCCTTTTCCTCTCGCGCCAGCTCTTCGAGGAGGCACTGCACGTCCAGTTCTACCTGACGCTGCTCGACACCTACGTGCCCGACCACGACGAGCGGGCCGAGGCCTTCGACGCGATCGAGCACGTTCCCTCGATCCGCGCCAAGGCGGAGTTCTGTTTCAAGTGGATGGACGCGGTGTCGACGCTCGAGCGCCTCGAGTCGGACGGCGACCGGCGGCGCTTTCTCATGAACCTCATCTGCTTCGCCGGCTGCATCGAGGGGCTCTTCTTCTTCGCAGCCTTCGCCTACGTCTACTTCCTGCGGTCCAAGGGGCTCCTCAACGGGCTCGCCTCGGGGACCAACTGGGTGTTTCGTGACGAGAGCGGTCACATGGACTTCGCCTTCGCCGTCATCGACGTCGTGCGAGCCGAGCAGCCCGAGCTGTTCGACGACCAGCTCGCGCTCGACGTCCAGGCGATGATGGAGGACGCTGTCGAGGCCGAGACGGCCTTCGCCGCCGACCTCCTCTCGGACGGCGTGCCAGGCCTCTCGCTGGCCGACACGCGCTCGTACTTGGAGTA
This sequence comes from Acidimicrobiaceae bacterium, assembly GCA_025464005.1. Taxonomy (GTDB): domain Bacteria; phylum Actinomycetota; class Acidimicrobiia; order Acidimicrobiales; family Bog-793; genus RYN-46. The sequence goes on from JAODBO010000117.1 coordinate 10,139, forward strand.
CGTTGCCGATCAGCGTCTCGCGCGCCTCGGGCTCCCCAAGCGATTCGGCTCGGCGAACCCCTTCACCTTCATGGAGCTGCAGGACGTCCAGGAGCTCTCGAACTTCTTCGAGCGCACCGTGTCGGCGTACCAGGTAGGCGTGTCGGGCGACGTGAGCTTCGACGTGGAGTTCTGACATGGCACAGACATCTCGTCGCATCCCGGCGACCAATCTCGGCTTTCCCCGCATCGGTGCGAGACGTGAGCTGAAACGCGCGCTCGAGGGCTACTGGTCCGACCGTATCGAAGCTGACGAGCTCCTCGGTGAGACGAAGCGACTTCGGCTGGCGCACTGGCAGCTGCAGCGCGATCTCGGACTCGACCACGTCCCGTCCAACGACTTCTCCCTCTACGACCACGTCCTCGACACCGCGGTGCTCGTCGGAGCGGTCCCTGACCGCTTCGCCGGCGCATCGCAGATCGCAGGTGCAGTCGGCCTCGACGCCTACTTCGCGATGGCCCGCGGGGGTGAGGTCGGCGGACGCTCGGTCCCCGCGCTCGAGATGACGAAGTGGTTCGATACCAACTACCACTACATCGTCCCCGAGATGGCAGCCGGCCAGCGCTTCGCGCTCGGGCCGAACAAGCCGCTCGCCGAGTTCGTCGAGGCGCTCGAGGCCGGGATCCATACCCGGCCGGTACTGCTCGGCCCGGTGTCGTTCCTGGTCCTGGCGCTGCGCGGTGAGACAACTTCGTCGCTCGAGCGGCTCTTGCCGGGCCTCCTCGGCGTCTACGAGGAGGTGCTCGCTTCGCTGGCCGCCGCGGGCGCCGAGTGGGTCCAGATCGACGAGCCCGCGCTCGCGCTCGATCTCGACGATGAGATCCGCGAGGCGTACCAGCCCGTCTACCGGCGTCTCGCCGACTCGGTCGACGGGCTCAAGGTGCTCGTCGCGACCTATTTCTCGGGACTTCGCTCCAACCTCCCCGTCGCGCTCGCGCTCCCCGTCGCGGCGCTCCATCTCGACCTCGTGGCCGAGCCCGACCAGCTCGAACCGGCGCTCGACGGAGCACCCGAGTCCTTGGCGCTGTCGCTCGGCGTCGTCGACGGGCGCAACGTCTGGAGGACGGACCTCGATGAGGTCCTCGGCTCGCTCGAGGGGGCGAGGAGCAGGCTCGGGGCCGACCGCGTCCTCGTCGGTCCGTCCTGCTCGCTGCTCCACCTACCGGTCGACGTCTCCACCGAGATGCACCTCGACGCGGAGCTGCGCTCCTGGATGGCGTTCGCACGCCAGCGCCTCGAGGAGCTCGGGCTGCTCGCCCGCGCTCTCGAGTGGGGACCAGGCGCCGTGGAGGAGCAGCTCGGTGCAGCGCGTCACGCGAGGGAGCTGCGCAAGTCCTCCACGCGGGTCGTCGATCCCGAGGTGCGAGCGCGCACGGCCGTTCGCGACGCCGCCCAGGAGCGGCGGAGCTCGCCTTACGAGCTACGCCGTCAGGTCCAGCAGGACCGCCTGGGGCTGCCGTTGCTCCCGACGACGACGATCGGATCGTTCCCCCAGACGCCGGCGCTGCGATCGCTGCGGGCCCGGTACCGGCGTGGCGAGATCGGAGTCGGTGAGTACGAGGGGGAGCTGCGCTCCCTGGTGGCGGCAGCGGTGGCAATGCAGGAGGAGATCGGCCTGGACGTGCTCGTCCACGGCGAGTTCGAGCGAACGGACATGGTGGAGTACTTCGCCGAGAATCTGTCCGGCTATGCGGTGACCGAAGGGGGCTGGGTTCAGAGCTACGGGTCGCGCTGCGTGAAGCCGCCGGTGATCTTCGGCGACATCCGCCGCCCGGGTCCGCTCACCGTCGCTTGGACGGCCTTCGCACAGTCGCTCACCTCGCGGCCCGTCAAGGGGATGCTCACCGGTCCGCTCACGCTCCTCAGCTGGTCCTTCGTCCGAGACGACCAGCCGCTCGAGGAGACGGCGCGCCAGCTGGCGCTCGCGGTGCGCGACGAGGTGGGCGATCTCGAGGCCGCCGGTGCCGCGATCGTGCAGGTCGACGAGCCGGGGCTTCGCGAGGGGCTACCGCTCCACGTCGCCGATCGGGCCGAATACCTGCGGTGGGCTGTGGCTGCATTCAGGCTGGCGACCGGCGGGGCAGCGCCCGGGACTCAGATTCACACGCATATGTGCTACGCGGAGTTCGGCGACGTCCTCGATGCGATTGTCGCGTTCGACGCCGATGTCATATCGCTCGAGAGCTCGCGTTCGTCAATGGAGCCGCTCCGCAGCTTCGGGGGCGCGCGGTACCCGAACGGCATCGGTCCAGGCGTCTTCGACATCCACTCGGCGCGCGTCCCCGACGTCACGGAGATGGCCGACCACCTGCGCAAAGCGCTTGCGGTCCTGGAGCCTTTTCAGCTATGGGTCAACCCCGACTGCGGCCTGAAGACCCGCAGATGGGAAGAGGTGGATCCCGCGCTCCGGCACATGGTCGAGGCTGCACGCGCGGTGCGAATTACCCTCGGAGCGTAGGCCAGGTGCGCCAGTCGCGGATGCGTGCAAGAGTGGAGCCGCGAAGAATCGGCTGAGAGAGTTCCATATCGCTGCCGTAAGTGAGGAACGCCCGGCCAAGCTCGGGCGGGTCCATGCGTGGGCACCGCAATCGGGTAGAGCGAGAAGGACGAGGCCCACATGGTCGATCACCGGATTCCGGAGGCTCACGCGAGCAGCTGGGTCGCGCGTCGCCGCCTAGCCGCGACCGTCTCGGTCCTGGTAGCGGGCTCGTTCGTTGGTACGGCGACGTTTTCCGGCGCGTCGGATGCTGCTGGCGTCAAGGCTCGCCCAACCAATGCGGCCCGCTATATCGTGCAGGCGCGAAGCACCGGCGCGGCCCGTGCCGACGTGCGCGCGGCGGGAGGTCGTGTCCGATCGGACCTCGCCATCGTGCGCGGCGCCGTCGCCGAGCTGACGCCGAGGGAGCGCGCCGTGCTCGCAGCCGAGCCCGGCGTAGCGGTGTCCTCCGATCCCTCGGTGGGCATCGAAGACCTCGACTTCGGTAGCGGCGCGAGCGGCGCGGATGCCTCGCCGTCAGGCGGCGACGTCGCGACGCCGTCGATCACGTCCACGTCGCCCAGCCACGGTCCGAGCGCGGCGTTCCCCGAGGTCACGGGAGCGGATCGCCTGTGGGCGTCAGGAGTGACCGGGACAGGCGTGACGGTTGCAGTCCTCGACACGGGCATAGACGCGGCGCTGCCCGATCTCGCGGGTCGCGTGATCGACGGCGTTGACTTGAGCGGCGAACGCAACGCGTACCAGGACAGCTACGGTCACGGCACGTTCGTCGCCGGGTTGATCGCGTCGGACGGGGCCTCGTCCGGCGGGGCGTACATGGGCGAAGCGCCGGGCGCCAGCCTCGTGTCCATCAAGGTCGCAGGCGCGAGCGGCGTGACGAGCGAAGGCACAGTCATCGCCGGCATCCAGTGGGCGATCGCCCACGAGAGCGCCGACCGCATCCGCGTGCTCAACATCTCCCTCGGCGTGAAGCCGACCGGCCCGACCGCCACGGATCCGCTCGACCAGGCGGTCGAGCAGGCGTGGAACGCCGGCATCGTCGTGGTGACCTCTGCGGGCAACTCCGGTCCGACGAACGGAACGATCACCTCCCCCGGCAACGACCCGCTCGCGATCACCGTCGGCGCTCTCGACGACGGAGGCGCCGCGAACCCGACCGGCTACAGCGTCCCGTCGTTCTCAAGCGCCGGTCCGACGATGTTCGACGGGTGGTTCAAGCCGGACGTCGTGGCGCCGGGCCGCTCCGTTGTCTCCCTCGCCGCGCCGAGCTCGACGGTGTACGACGCCAACCCATCGGCGGTCGTCGGCCAGGCGAACTTCGTCGGGACGGGCACGTCGTTCTCCGCCGCGATCGTGGCCGGTGAGGCGGCGGTGGCGCTCCAGTCGCACCCCGGCCTTGTACCCGACGCGGTGAAGAGCCGTCTGCTCTTCACAGCGGACCCCGCCCCGACGAGCAGCCCGTTCGCCGCGGGCCACGGCATCGCCGACGCCTACGCGGCTACCAATGCCCGACGCGTCCCCCAGCTCGATCAGGCGGTTGCCGCTGCCGCTGAGTCGTCCTCACCTCAGGCCTCGGTATCGCTCAGCTCGACGTGGTCGGTCTCGACGTGGAACCCGGCTCTCTGGAACGGCGCGGACTGGAACGGCGCGGACTGGAACGGCGACAGTTGGACCTGACCCAGGTCAGCCGAGGGACTCGCGCTTCTTAGTCTCGTGGGGACGTCCGGACTTCCACGTAGCTCATGGGCCGTCGTGCTCGCCACGGTCGCGGTAGGGGCTGCTAGCGCGGCGCTCGTCGTCGACCATTTTTCCGCGTGCGGGTTCGGTCCGATGTGGCTCGTGACCGTCCTCGGTCTCATCGTGCTCGCAGGCCGGATATGGCCGGTCGTCCTCTACCAGGACGGAGCTTCCCAAGCACACCACCTCGACGAGGGCTTCTTCGTTGTGCTCGCGCTTGTGCTCCCTCCCGACGGGGTGGTGCTCGCGTTCGTCGGCGCAGGGCTCGCGGCGCAGCTGATCCATCGACGACCTGTGGCGAAGTCCCTGTTCAACCTCGGCCAGATGGTGATGTCCGCGTGCGCCGGGATCGGCGTCGTCCATCTCTTCGTGGCGTCGCCCGAGGCGCACTTGACGGCCGCTGCGCTCGCCGCTGCGGTACTCGGGGCTGTGGTCTATTTCTGGGTGAACTCGGCCGCCGTCGCGGCAATCGTCGCGACGACGGGCGCCGCGACGTTCTGGCAGGGAGTGTTCGACGCCCTGGAGATCCGGGCGCTACTGCTGGCGGCCTCGGTGTCGCTCGGCCTCGTGAGCGCGCTCGCCATCTCGGCCTACTCGTGGGCCTCCGTGCTCACTGCCTTGCCCTTCTGGGCCTTCCGACAGGCGATGGCCGGCCACTTCCGTGCACGCCACGATCGGTCGCGTCTGCTCGGGCTGTTCGACGCGGCGCTCGACATCCACCGCACCATGGGGAAGGACGACGTCACCGCTGCCTTGGAGCAAGCGGCGTCGTCGCTCCTGCGGTCCCCGTCCGCCGCCGTCGTCGACGCGGCGCCAGACTCGGGGGCGATGGCGGCTCCGCTCGTCGCGCGCGGAGCCGAGCAATGGCTCGTCGTGAGCGGACGGAGCCGCACGGAGCCGTTCGACGACGCCGATCGCGCTCTGCTCGAGGCGCTCACCGCCGTCGGCTCCGGAGCGCTCGAGAACTCCTACCTGTACGAGGAGCGACGGGGCGAGCAGCAGCGACTCGTGGCGATCACCTCCAGCCTCGGCGAGGGCGTGTGTGCGTTCGACACCGCGGGCCGCATCACGTTCCTCAACCCGGCCGCCGAAGGGCTGCTCGGATGGCGCGAGGCGGAGCTCACCGGTTCACCGGACCAGGCTCCGCCCGGGATCACCTTCCTCGAGACGCCCGCGATGCTCGCGATGCGCAGCGAGGAGACGGTGCGCAGCGAGCGCGCGACCTTCGTCCGGCGCAACGGCGAGAGATTCCCGGTGGAGTACACCTGCTCCGCGATCCGCACCGGCGCCGAGATCGGCGGCGCGGTGCTGGCGTTTCGGGACGTGTCGGAGCGCGTGGCCTTCGAGGAGCAGCTCGCTTTCTACGCGTTCCACGACGCCCTCACGAGCCTGCCCAACAGGCGGGTGTTCCTCGACCGCCTCCAGCACGCCCTCGCACGGTCGGTGCGAAGCGGCGAGGTGCACGCCGTGCTGTTCGCAGACGTCGACCGCTTCAAGGTCGCCAACGACAGCCTCGGACACCAGGCCGGTGACCAGGTGCTCATCGCGATCGCGGAGCGGCTCCGTCCGCTCGTGCGAGACGGCGACACGCTGGCGAGGTTCGGAGGCGATGAGTTCACCCTTCTGCTCGAAGACGTCGAGGACGCCGCGGCGGCGGAAGCGGTGGCGATGCGGATGATCGAGCTGGTCCGCGCTCCGGTCATCCTCGACGGCGGTAGGAGTGTGACGACGAGCATCAGCGTTGGGGTGGCGCTCGCATCGGCCGGCTCGTCTCCCGACGACGTGCTGCACGACGCGGACGTCGCGATGTACGAGGCGAAGCACCGCGGAGCGGACCGCCATGAGCTCTTCGACGCTCTGGCGATGGGGGCTCGTTCGGCTGACTGGCTCGACCTCGAGGTGGCGCTGCGTCACGCGATCGATCGGGGTGAGCTGGTCGTCCACTACCAGCCGATGTTCGGCACCAAGAGCCGGGAGCTGCTCGGAGCGGAGGCGCTCGTACGCTGGGACCACCCAGAGCGCGGGCTCCTGCCGCCGGCTCACTTCATCGCGCTCGCCGAGGCGACGGGACTGATCCTGCCCCTCGGAAGGTTCGTCTTGGAGACGGCCTGTGCCCAGGCGCAGGAGTGGGGACAGGACAGGAAGGGCGCGTTCGACATCGCGGTGAACCTCTCGGCTCGCCAGTTCGAATCTCGCGACCTCGTCGAGGAGGTGCGTGACGCCCTTCGAGCAAGTGGCCTCGATCCGGCGCATCTGTGCCTGGAGATCACCGAGACTCTCGCGCTCGAGGACATCGACAAGTCCATCGCGACCCTGACCGAGCTGAAGCAGCTGGGGGTTCGCCTGGCGATCGACGACTTCGGCACCGGCTACTCCTCGCTGAATTACCTGAAGCGCCTCCCCGTCGATGTCGTCAAGCTCGACCGGACCTTCGTGCAGGATCTCGATCTCAACCCGGTCGACACTGCGATCGTCGTCGCCGTCGTTGAGCTCGCTCGCACGATCGGGATGACGGCGGTCGCCGAAGGAGTCGAGACCGTGGAACAGCTTGCTCGCCTCGAGACCATGGGCTGCCCGGTGGTGCAGGGCTTCCTGCTCGCCCGTCCTATGGGCGCCGCCGATCTGTCGCAGCTTCTCGGCACCGGAGTGCAGCGACCAGCGGACGTCCCCGAGCTTAGGTGAGCAAGATCTCGGCAACCGCCGAGGTGTCCGAGAGATCGTCGAGGACCGCGTCGGCACCGAGCGGAGCGAGCTCGTCGAACGAGTAACGGCCGGTAGCGACGAGCAAGCAGCGGACGTCGCCCGCCCGAGCGCACGCCAGATCGTTCGCCGAGTCGCCGACTACCCAGACCTGTGCCGGCGCGAACTCGCGGCCCCGCTGCTCCGCGACCCGGGCGAGAGCGATCGGGACGAGCGCGTTGCGGTCGGCATGGTCGCTCCCGAAGGCGCCGACCGTGACGTCGATCAGGGCATCGAGCCCGAACGACGCGAGCTTGAGCAGTGCGTTCGGGGCGATGTTCCCCGTGAGCACGGTCTGGAGCACGCCGTCCTGCTCGCCTAGCCGCTTCAGCACATCGACGACTCCGGGGAGCACCCGCCCGCCCGACCGGATCTCCTGCTCGGCGGCTGCCAGTTCCTTCTCGAGCTCCACCAGGATCCCCGCGACGTGCGCCGCCGGATCTGCGACGGCGAGCATGGCGAGGTACTCGCCGACGATCTGGGGGTCCGTCTTCCCGCTCATCTGCACCCGCTCGGGCGGGCGCCTGCCGAGCGCTCGCTCGAGGGCACGATCGAAGACATCGGCGCCGATGTCGCCGACACGCACGAGCGTCCCGTCGATATCCCAGAGGATGAGTCGATCCATCGAGAGATTCTGCCAGCTATCCGGCCGAGCGAAGTCCGCTGGAGGCGCCGTCGTGGGGCCCGCACGCGAAGTGAGCACCTCCTAGCCTGTGACCGCGGCGACCCACGACTCGAGCCGCGGAGGTGGACGTGCCCGGTCAGACCTATCCCGTCGCTCGACGCGGTGACGTCGTCGACGACTACCACGGCGAGCTCGTCGCCGACCCCTACCGTTGGCTCGAGGATCCCGACGACCCCGAGGCGATCGCCTGGACGGCCGCCGAGAACCGCCTCACCGAGAGCTTCCTTTCAAAGGTGCCGGCGCGTGAGCCGATCCGCGACCGGCTCACGGCGCTGTGGGACTACCCCAAGTTCGGTGTCTCCTTCGAGCGCGGAGGTCGCTTCTTCCAGTTCCGCAACTCCGGGCTCCAGGACCAGCCCGTCTTGTACGTGATGAAGTCGCCGGAAGACGCGGGGATCCCGCTGCTCGATCCGAACGTGCTGTCGCTCGACGGCACCGTGGCGGTCTCGGGTCTCGAGGTGATCGACGACGGCGAGCTACTCGCGTACGCCACGAGCGCGAGCGGATCGGACTGGATGACGTGGCACGTCCGAGAGGTGGCGACCGGCGCCGACCGGCGGGACGTCGTCGAGTGGTCGAAGTTCTCCTCCGCGTCGTGGCGCAAGGATGGTTCCGGCTTCTACTACGGGGCGATGGAGCGGCCGAGCCCGGGCGCCGAGTACCTCGCACAAAATCGAGTGCTGCGAGTCCTCTTCCACCGCCTCGGTGACGACCAGTCGAGCGACGAGGTCGTCTTCGAGATCCCGGACGAGCCCGAGTGGCTGCCTCGGGCCTTCGTGAGCGACGACGGCCGGTACCTCGTCGTCTCGATCGAGCGCGGCACCTTCCCCGAGTCACAGGTCCACGTGCTCGATCTGCACAGTCCCGAGAAGGGATTCGTCCCGCTCGTCCCGGACTTCAGCGCCAAGATCGCAGTCGTCACGAACGTCGGTCGCGACTTCTACCTGCTCACCGACGACGGCGCCGAGCGCCAGCGGATCGTCGCGGTGAGCCTCGACGGCCCGGAGCGTTCCCACTGGCGCGAGGTCGTGGCCGAGACGGACGACACCCTGCTCGAGGCGCACGATTTCGGGGGCCACCTCGTCTGTCACTATCTGCACCACGCCCACTCGCTCCTCAGCGTCCACCAGCGCGACGGCGCGTGGGTGCGCGAGGTGCCCCTCCCCGGCATCGCCTCGCTCGGCGGTCTCGAGGGACGCCCCGAGAGCGAGGTGATCCGCTTTTCGACGACCTCGTTCACCGAGTCGGGATCGCTGTGGTCGCACGACCTGAGAACGGGTGAGACTGCCCTTTTGCGGGCGTCCGGTGCACGCTTCGACGCCGAAGATTTCGTGACCGAGCAGGTGTTCGTGCCGTCTGACGACGGTACTCAGGTCCCCCTGTTCTTGACGCGCCGCCGCGACGTCTCGCCCGACGGCGAGGTCCCCGTGCTGCTGTACGGCTACGGCGGTTTCGGCGTCCCGATCACGCCATCCTTCTCGGTCACGAACGCGGTGTGGCTGGAACAGGGTGGCCTCCTCGCCGTAGCGAACCTGCGCGGCGGCGGTGAGTACGGGCGCTCCTGGTACGACGACGGGCGGCTCGCCAACAAGCAGAACGTCTTCGATGACTTCTGCGCGTGCGCCCGCTACCTCGAGCGATCCGGCTGGTCGCGCTCCGGACGCATCGCGATCAACGGAGCGTCCAACGGCGGGCTGCTCGTCGGTGCCTGCCTCACCCAGCACCCGGAGCTGTTCGGGGCGGCCGTAGCCGAGGTCGGCGTGCTCGACCTCTTGCGCTTCCACAAGTTCACGATCGGCTGGGCGTGGACCAGCGACTTCGGCGACCCGGACGACCCGCTGCAGTACCCGTGGCCGTGGAGCTACTCACCGTTGCACAACGTCCGCCCGGGTGCGAGCTACCCGGCCACGCTGGTGATGACCGGTGACCACGACGACCGCGTCGTTCCGGGTCACTCGTTCAAGTTCGCCGCGGCCCTGCAGGCCGCTCAGGGTGGCGACGCCCCGATCCTCATCCGCGTGGAGACCTCGACGGGCCACGGAGCCGGCAAGCCGACTGCGAAGCTCATCGCTGAGCGCACGGATCTGCTCGCGTTCCTGGACGCGACGGTGGGAAGCGGGCGTGGGCTTGCCTAGTCGGCGCTCGGCCAAGGAGGGTCGGTAGTCGGTGGGGACCCTGTCAGTCGCGCGGACGCGCTGGGCCGACCGTCTCGGACCTCCGCTGATGCTCGTGGCCGGGGCTCTCGTGTGCCTGTCGCGAAGTCCTGCGGCAATCCTGCACCCCGAGCTCTATGCCGAGGACGGCCATGTCTGGTTCAGCGACGCTTACAACAAGGGCTGGTTCGCCCCGCTCTCGGTCCCACATACCGGCTACCTGCAGACCTTCCCGAGGCTGACCGCCGGGCTCGGGCTCCTCGTACCGCTCACTCGCCTGCCCGAGCTGTTCGTGCTCGTAGCGGTGGTCGCGCAGCTGCTCCCCGCCGCCTTCCTCGCGAGCAGGAGGCTCGAGGGTGTCGTGGCGAGCCGGGCGACACGGCTCGTGTTAGCGGCGATCTACCTCGTAGCTCCCAACGCCCGGGAGGTAAACGCCAACCTCACGAATGCCCAATGGCACCTGGCGCTGCTCGCGGTGCTCGTCGTCCTGGCCCGCCCCGGGTCCGGCCCGTGGCGCGCCTTCGACGTCGTAGCCGTGGCGCTGTCGGGACTGACCGGACCGTTCTGCATAGCGCTCCTGCCGGTCGTCGCTGTCGCCTACCTCGTGCGGCGCGAGCGCTGGACTCTCGTCCTGCTCGTCGAGACGGCCGTGCTCTCGACGCTCCAGCTCGCCGAGCTCCTGAGCTCGGCGCGCGGTCACTACGGACCCCTCGGGATCACCTGGCGTCGCCTCGTCGAGATACTCGGCAGCCAGATCGTCGGTGGCACGTTCCTCGGACAGACGACGCAGTTCAACTCGTTGATCGGTCCCGACGGCACCGCCGTCTCGGTCCTGCTCCTCGTGGCCGGTTCGGCGCTCGTCGGAGCCGCGATCGCATTCGGACCTCTCGAGCTGCGCCTGTTCAATCTCTACGCGGCTCTCGTCCTCGCAGCGTCGCTGCTCAGTCCGGTGGCGAGCGTGAAGCACGTCCAATGGCAGGCCCTTGCCTTCGATCCCCAGATGCGCTACTGGCTGTTCCCGACGCTCGCGCTTCTCGCCGATGCGCTCTGGCTGGCGACGGGCGCGCGCCCACGGGCACTAGCGCTCCTCGGCGTGGGCCTCCTCGTCGTCGCGGCGACATTGGCGGTCCGCGAGGACTGGAGGTATCGCCCGCTGCCGAAAGTCGCCTGGGCGGCCGAGGTGCGAGCCTTCGACGCCACGCGTCCCGGGCAGAAGTTCATCTTCCAGATCGCGCCCGCCAACTGGAAGATGACGCTCGTGAAGCGCTGAGGAGCCCAGGCGGCCGCTGCGAAGCCCGTGGTTCGTCGTTACGCTTCCGATGTCCACGACGCGCCCGTCCCGCGGGAGAATGGAAGACACGGACATGCAGACTCGACGGATCGGTGAGCTCGACGTCACGGTCGTGGGGCTCGGTTGCAACAATTTCGGCGGGCGAATCGACGCGGCTGCCACCGACGCAGTGGTCGGGGCAGCCCTGGAGGAAGGCATCAACTTCTTCGACACCGCCGACGTCTACGGCGGAGCGAGGAGCGAGGAGCTGCTCGGTCGCGCTCTCGGATCCCGGCGAGACGACGTCGTCGTCGCCACGAAGTTCGGCATGGCCTACGGCGAGCACGCCGGAGGCGCCGCTCCCGCGTACGTGCGCACCGCGGTCGAGCGGAGCCTGCAGCGGCTCGGGACAGACCGCATCGACCTCTACCAGCTGCACGCCCCCGATGCCGACGTACCGATCGCCGAGACGCTCGCAGCCCTTCGGGATCTCGTCGCGCAGGGCAAGGTGCTCGAGATCGGCTGCTCGAACTTCACCGATGCCCAGATCGCCGAGGCCAGCCGGGCTACGCCGTCCGGTGCCCCCGGCTTCGTGAGCGTGCAGAACGAGTACAGCATCTTGCATCGTGAGCCCGAGGACGGCGTCCTCGAGGCGTGCGATCGGCTCGGCATGGCTTTCCTGCCGTACTTTCCTCTCGCCAATGGCCTGCTGACTGGCAAGTATCGGGCGGGCGAGGCTGCGCCCGAGGGCACCCGGCTGGCCGGCCGTGAGCGGGAGATGACCGAGGACCGGATGGCCAAGGTCGGCGCCCTGTCGAGCCTCGCCGCCGATCAGGGCTGCACGCTGGTCGATCTGGCGTTCGCGTGGCTGCTGTCGCGCGACGTCGTGGCTTCGGTCATCGCGGGAGCGACCTCCGCTGCGCAGGTCCGGGCCAACGCGGCCACGGCGCGCCTGCGGCTCGACGCGGACGTTCTCAAGCGGATCGACGAGATCGCTCCCCGGTGACCCGCGGGGAGCGCGTCTTGGCCGGTGATCCCTCGCCGGACGACGGAGCGGGTCCCCCTAGTGGTCCGTCGCTGAAATACTCTGGCGAGCTAGCGTGACACCATGCCCTTGGTGCTTGCTTCGCCTCTGCCCATGACCGCCGAGCAGCGGTCCGCGCTCGACGTGATGGCCCGTTCGAGCGT
>JAODBO010000125.1 GCA_025464005.1 Acidimicrobiaceae bacterium
ATGGAAGAGGGGCAAAGGGCAGTAACCGCGGTCCGACGGTGCGAGCTCGTGGTGCCGAGCGACCGCTCGAGCGACGTGAAGCAGTTGGGCCTCGGCGAGCGGCACGGCCTTCGGCGTCCCGGTCGTCCCCGAGGTCGCTAGCACGACCGCCGCGGGGGCACTGAGCGGCGCTCCTGCACGTCGGGGCCCTCCGGAGAAGGGCATGAAACCGGTCGGCATCGCTCGCCACGAACGGAGCGCGCCAAGGCCCTCGAGAAGGGGCGACAGACCGGAGGCATCCGTGACAACGTCAGCGACCTGCAGCCGGTCGGCGATCTTCAGGCCTCGGTGGGCGTCGCGTTCGGGTCGAGCGGCGCGACCGGCACCCCGGCAGCCAGTGCGGCGAGATAGTGCATGCAAAAGGTCACCGGCGAGGCAACGGCGATCGCGATCGGCCGATCGCCGTCAAAGGCGGCTTGCCAGGAAGGCACGAGGGCGGCGATCTCGCGCCACGACGCCGCGTCGCCGGTCGTTCCGTCGACGAACGCGACCCGGTCGCCCCCGCCGCGCACGCGAGCGTCGAGCAGTCCTGCGACCATCCGGGTGTCGCAGGAAACCGGTGCTCGCTCCTCCCGCCTCGTGGGCGTGCTCATAGGAGTGCGTCTAATGGGCGAGTGTGAGGACCGGACGCACGAACTATTGCAAATCGGCAAAATCGCTCGCGGTGGAGACAACGGGGCGGTTCCGTGCCGATTGTGTGGATACCGATGACCATGTGCTCACGATGCCGGAATGATCTGGGGAATCACAGGGGATTTCGCGGGCCTCCGCTGGGAAGCAACTGCAACATGGCGGAGCCACACATGACACTCGGGCATCTCCCAGACCGCTCTCAGCGAGGCATCAGACTTGACGGTTAGGACGTCGCCATGAAGGGCGACTGCCAATGAACACCGGGCTCTCGGTGGCCGTCGCCCAAAGCTCGCCGATCGCCGGCCCGGTCGAGCGGGATCGAGCCGCGCCCAACGACGGGAGCGATGCGGCGCCGCTCGCACGGCGTCGGCGACTCGACCACGTCGATGCCATGCGACCCTTGAAGCAGCTCGGGGTCGTCTCGACCCACTCCCTGCTCGCATTCGCCCCGGCCGGCAGCGTCTCGATCGGTGCAGGTCTCATGTTGCTCCACGTGTCGCGTGAGGCGTTCCTGTTCGTCTCCGCGTGCATGCTGACCTACAGCTACTCGGCACTACGGCTCGGCGACCTCCGGACCTTCTGGCGCCGACGTCTCATCGCGGTTGGCGTGCCCTATCTGTGCTGGACCCTCATCTACTTCCTCATCGACCTACCGAGCTTCCACGGCTCGGTCGGTGCGGCGTTCGCCCGGCTCGGGTTCCTCGCGCTCACGGGATACTCGCAGCTCTACTTCCTCGTGGTCCTCATCCAGTTCTACGTGCTGTTCCCAGCGTTTCTCTGGCTCATCCGCCGGACCGCGGGCCGTCACGGGCTGCTGCTCGCAGCGAGTGCCGTCCTACAGATCCTCTACGTTTCCCTCGTCCACTGGGGTGTGACGCCGAGCGCTCTCACCGGCGCCACCGGGACCCGCGAGATCCAGAGCTACCAGTTCTACCTACTCGCCGGCTGCCTCGCCGCCATCCACTACGAGCGCTTCCACGCCTGGCTCATCCACCACGTGGTGGCGGTGATCGCCGCCTTCGTCGTCACGGCTGGCCTCGCCGAGGCGTGGTACTGGCTCGGCGCGGAGCACGTGGTTTCGGCATTCGGCTCCTCGGACCCATTCCAGCCAATCGTCGTGCCGTTCAACGTCGCGGCGATCGCCCTCATCTATCTGATCGGCGTCTTCATCGTGCGCCCACGCGCCTCAGAGACGCTGCGGCGGCTCGCGCACTCGGGCTCGGACAACTCCTACGCGGTCTACCTTTCTCAGGTGATCTTCATCGACATCCTCCTCGCGCTCGGCTGGCGCAGCCTCGACGGCGTGCTGCCATGGCCGCTCGCCGCCGCCGCCGGGGTCGTCCTTGTGTTCCTCGCGGGCAGCGCGCTCGGTGGGCTCCTCGGCCGGACGCCCCTCGCACGGCCGCTCGCCGGCCGTCACCGGGCGTCGTGGCGGTCGCTGCGCCCGTGGTTCCTCGGGGGTGACTCGGATAGGACTCGCGGATCGGTCGGCGACGCGGCGGGACCTCTGACCCTCGCCGCGGACGAGGCAGCGGTCGGTCGATGAGCGCCGGTGCGCTCGTCGCCCACTGGGTCCGCCACGGTGAAAGCGAATGGAACGCCGCCGGACTGCTGCAGGGTCAATCGGATGTGGCGCCCGGGCTCACCAGGCTCGGGCATCGTCAAGCCCGCGAGGCAGCGGCCTCGCTTGCTGGGTCGGGGGCCGGCGTCGTGGTCTCGAGCGACCTGCGGCGCGCGATGCAGACCGCCGCGCCGATCGCCTCTGCGCTTCGGGCGCCGCTCCAGATCGAGCCGCGCCTTCGCGAGCGCTCCCTCGGGTCCGCCGAGGGCCGGCCGATCGCCGACGCCACCGAAGGGATCGGCGTCATCGACGACATCGTCGTCGATGCGGACGCGAAGCCGAAGGGCGGTGAATCCGTCCGCGAGCTCTACGAGCGCGTCGCCCTCTACATCGACGCGCTGCGCTACGGCGAGGTGGTGACCGACGGCAGTCCGGCCGTGCTCGTCGCACACGGCGGCGTGATCCGCGTCGCTCGGGCGTATCTCTCCGGCCAGCTACCGGACAAGATGTCCTGGGCAGCGGTTGACAACGCCTCGGTTTGGCGCGTCGCGCTCTGAATCTGCTCCTCCTGCTCTCTCGAAAGACGGTGACGGCCGTGACCGCACCGGCGGGGTCGATTGGGAGCGGCCGGCACGGTCGACGACTCGCGTGCAGCTCGAGCTAGGAACTACGCGCCCACGGAAGGGATGCCCGGCCGCGGCTGCACAACTTCCACCAGTGCGCTCAGGACCAATCCTCATCGCCCACGACCGATCGCGCGCGGCAGATCTCGCGATGGAGGAGACCCTTGAACAGGATCTCCGGGACCGATGCTCGCCGAGCGCTTCGAGCAGGCCGCTGCGCTACTTCGAGAGCTCGACGTCGCACAGCTCTGGGCCGGGGCGACCGATCCTGAGCGTCGAACGCTCGTTGAAGAGCTGGTCGAAGCGGTCGTCGTGTGCCCCGACCACCTGGAGGTACGCATCCACGGAGTCCCGGCGATGAGGGTCGCCTTCGGCGAAGTGGGTCTCGGGGGGCGACGGTCGCAGATTGCTGGTGTCGGAGGTCCGTCGACCATGATCTGCGACTGGCGGCTTGAGTCATGGTCTGCCGTTGCGACCTAAGGAACGCGAAAGATTCCGGTTTGCGGTCCGTAACGAAGGCCGCCTTGAGGCGCATACTGTGCGAATTCCAGTTCTGTTATCCGGTCAGTCGACGAGATCTCAAACGGGACGACGTCCGGAGCCGATGTTCCGGGAGCAAGCGAAAGAAGCGGCGTGCTGACGAACAACTCCGCTTCTGGCGCCGGAGAGATGAATCTCTGCTGAAGCCCGAATGCGAGACCGCCACCGACATTGAAAGTCTCAAGTTGCGAACTGACGTTCGAAAGCTTGATCTCGACCAGACACCACTGAGTGCCATTCGGCGCGGTCAATCCGAGACCAGGCGCCCCAAGCTGCGTAACGCCGCACTCCATCTCTTGGACTTCCAGCAACAGATTTCCCATCGATGCCTCATGGTTGATCGATACCAGTCCGTTCGCACCAACCGGAAATGGCACGCTCGGCGGCGTCACGACGCGTCCGCTGGTGGAACTCGTTGGCGCAATCGAGGAAGACACGGTCGGCGCCACGGCGGAATAGCCAGTGTTCGAGGTCAAACTGGCAGATCTGCGCTGATGGAGATAAGCAATGCCGACCACCGCAACCGCTGCCAACAGAACGCCGATGCAGAGCCAAAGAACGGCGGGCCGAACGATGCGGCGAGATCTCGTAGCGGAGGACATCAACTCCATCATTACAGGTGTACGACGGGCGAGAGCTAATCGCGATTTGCTATCGAGGCGACGTAAAGGTCCAGCATCAGAACGATCAAGAGGCCAGCTCCATGCACGAGCGGGCTCCGCGAACTGGTGGGTGCGTTCCCTGTAAAACAGCACCCTCTAACTGCACCCCTAATCGGATCTTGGGTACTTGGTGTGACGGCCCTTCCCCACCGCTCGAGGCCCATCGGTTCGGATTCATGGCGTCCCGGCCCTGAAGGTCGCCTTGGGCGAGGTAGGGCTCGTGGGACGACAGTCGCAGATCGCTGGTGTCGGAGGGGGGACTTGAACCCCCACGCCCTTTCGGGCACTAGCCCCTCAAGCTAGCGCGTCTGCCTATTCCGCCACTCCGACGTGACGCTCCGCCGGCAACGTCCCGCCGGAGCAGGTGCAGATTAGCGCGCCCGGACGGCAGTGCCCGCGGGCTCACCGCGC
>JAODBO010000153.1 GCA_025464005.1 Acidimicrobiaceae bacterium
CGCGTCGTCGTGCTGGGCGATCCCTTCCTCGACGAGATCGCCACCCACCTGATCGACGCCGGCGGCAAGCGGCTGCGCCCGGCGCTCACCCTCTCCGCCGCGGCGCTCGCCTCGGGCTCGCGCGGCCGGGCCGGCGCGAGCGAGGAGACACTGCTCGGCGGGGTCTCGGTGGAGCTCGTGCACCTCGCCTCCCTCTATCACGACGACGTGATGGACGAGGCGACTCGGCGACGCAACGTCGTGAGCGTCAACGCCCGCTGGGGCAACCTGCTCGCGATCGTCGCGGGCGACTTCCTGCTGGCGCGTTCGGCCGAGATCGCGGCCGGGCTGGGTACGGAGGTCGCGGGGCTGCTCGCCTCGACACTCGGGCGCCTCTGCCAGGGCCAAGTCGCCGAGGTACGGGCGGCGTACCGCGTCGAGCGCACCGAGGCCGAGTACTTCAGCGCGATCGCCGACAAGACCGCGGCGCTCATGTCCACGGCCTGTCGGATCGGGGCCCTCACCGCCGGGCTTCCCCGCGATCAGGTCGAGAAGCTGACCCGCTACGGCGAGTGCCTCGGCATGGTCTTCCAGATCCGCGACGACGTGCTCGACGTGCTCGCGGACGAGAAGGAGCTCGGCAAGCCCCCCGGCCAGGACCTCGCGGAGGGCATCTACACCCTGCCGGTCCAGCGTGCGCTCGATGACCACAAAGCAGGGCCCGAGCTGCGGTCGCTGCTCGGCCGGCCCCTGTCCGGCGAGGAGGTCGACGAAGCACGAGCTCTCGTCGCAGGTTCCCCGGGCATCGCCGCCGCGGGGCACGCGGCGCGCCACTACGCCGCGGAGGCGATCGAAGCGACGCGGGACCTCGGCGACGGCCCGGTGCCGGCGTCGCTCGAGCTGCTCGCGATGAGCCTGCTCGAGGACCTCGAGCGCTCGACTCGAGCGCTCGCCAGCTGACACGACCCGACCGCTCGGCTGCTCACCGGTCCCGGCGGCGGTACGGCGCCGATTGAGGCTTGCGCCGCCGCTTTAGGCTTGCGCCGCGGCCTCTCCGGGCTCGCGTGCTCGAGACTGCTCCGGCCCGCCAGCATCGATCTCGTCGCCCGCCGCGCGGTGCTCCGGCCGTAGCGCGGGGAACAGCAGTACCTCGCGGATGCTCGCCACGTCGGCGAACAACATGACGAGCCGATCGATCCCGACCCCGATGCCTCCAGTGGGCGGCATGCCCCGGCCGAGCGCACGGAGGAACTCCTCGTCCACGACCATCGCCTCGTCGTCGCCGGCATCGCGAGCCGCGGCCTGTGCGACGAGGCGCGCCCGCTGGATGTCGGGGTCCGTGAGCTCGCTGTAGATCTCGGCGATCTCGCGGCCTCCGACGATCGGCGTCATCCGCTCGACCACGCCCGGCTTCGACCGGTGCGAGCGCACGAGCGGTGAGACTTCCTCCGGGTAGTCCATCACATGCACCGGGCCCCACAGCTCGTGCTCGGTCGTCCGCTCGTAGATCTCGTAGATGATCCGGCCGGGGCCCCACCCGGCCTCGACCGCGACTGCGAGCGACGCCGCCCTCGTGCGCAGCTCCTCCACCGACATCCCCATGTCGCACTCGACGCCCGTCACCTCGGCGATCACCTCGCTCAAGGTCGCTCGACGCCACGGAGGCGAGAGGTCGACCGCCCGCCCCTGGTAGGTGAGGGACGTCGTACCGAGCACCTCGGAGGCGGTCCCCGCCACGAGGTCCTCGACGAGCTCGGCCATGTCGCTGTAGTCGGCATAGGCCTGGTAGGCCTCGAGCATCGTGAACTCGGGATTGTGGCGGGGCGACAGTCCTTCGTTGCGGAAGTCCCGTCCGAGCTCGTAGACGCGCTCGAACCCGCCGACGATGAGACGCTTCAGGTAGAGCTCGGGGGCGATTCGCAGGTAGAAGTCGGCATGGAGCGCGTTGAAGTGCGTGACGAACGGCCGGGCGATGGCGCCGCCGGCGAGGGGCTGGAGCACCGGCGTCTCGACCTCGACGTAGCCCCGGGCATCGAGCCGTCGCCGGATCGTGGACACGACCCGCGATCGAAGAAGGAAGGTGTCCCGTACACCCTCGTTCGCCCACAGGTCGACCTCTCGCTGGCGGTAGCGCACCTCCACGTCGTGGACGCCGCGCCACTTGTCGCCGAACCCGACCCGCGCCTCGGCGAGCAGTGTCCAGTTCGCCACCTGCACCGACACCTCGCCCCGCTTCGTCCGTACGACTTCCCCGGTGACGCCTATCCAGTCGCCGAGATTGAGCTTGACAAGCTCGTCGAAACGCTCGCTGCTCGCCGCGACCGCGAATAGCTGGACCGAGCCCGTCCAGTCGCGCAGCTCGGCGAAGGCGAGCCGGCCCTGGGGGCGCGAGAGCATGATCCGACCCGCGACGGTGACGACGTCGCCGGACGATTCGCCGGCCTGCAGGTCGTCCCGCCCGGCGGTCACCGACGCGATCGGCGAGGTCCCGGGGAACCGGTAGGGAACGCTCGGCCGCCCGACCCCGTCGTCGTCCGACGCCGCGACCTCGTCGGTGCTGGAGTCCGCAGCCGCGCGGTCGCTCGTCAAGGCTGTGATCCGGCGTCGACGGCGAGCCTGCCGGGCTCCTTGGCCGGGGCGTTGCGCCGGTACACGAGGCGCAGGCCGTGAAGGGTGAGCCAGGGTTCGTGGTGCGCCACCATCTCCGCGTGGGGTGCGACGAGCGCGGCGAGCCCCCCGGTAGCGATCACGGTCGCGGGGCCGAGCTCGGCCTCGATCCGACGGCAGAGGCCGTCCACGAGCGCCGCGTAGCCGTACACCGCCCCCGCCTGCATCGACTCGACCGTCGAGCGGCCAATGACGACGCTCGGAGCGACGAGCTCGACTCGGCGCAACGCGGCCGCGTGCGCGAACAGCGCGTCCATCGAGATCTCGATCCCGGGGACGATGGCGCCGCCGAGATACTCGCCCGCGGCGGAGATCGCGTCGAAGGTCGTGGCGGTCCCGAGATCGACGACTATCGACGGCGAGCCGAAGAGGTCGATCGCCGCCACCGCGTTCACGACGCGGTCCGCGCCGACCTCGCGTGGGTCGTCGTAGAGGATCGACATGCCGGTCTTCACGCCTGGACCCACGACGACGAGTGGCACGTCGAACCAGCTCGAGGCAGTGAGCCGTAGCGCGGCCGTCACCGACGGGACCGAGGACGAGACGGCGATCCCGTCGATGACGCCATCGACGCTCGGGTCGCCGAGGGCCGGCAGGCGCGCCGCCGCCCGACCGGGCACCCGGAGCCCGCTGAGCGCCAGGAGCTCGGTGATGAGCAGGGCATGCTCGTCGGCCGTTCGCTCCGTGACCGTCGCGATGCGCCAGCTGTGGGCGAGGCCCGGCAGCTCCCCCGGGATCCTGTCGGCATACGAGCGCTCTCCGTGCGGGGCGTCGTCGAAGACACCGATCACGGTCTGGGTGTTGCCGACGTCGAGGGCGAGAAGCATGGCCTACTGGTCTACCCGATCGACGCCAGGGCGGCCCGAGAGGCGCCCGTGGGCGCGGTTTCCCATCAGGGCCCCTGGTCGAGGTCGAGGTCGAGGCCGATGTCGAGCACGGGCGCCGAGTGGGTCAGCGCGCCGACCGAGATCACGTCCGGGCCCGCGGCCGCGAACGCCGCGACGCTCGAGAGGTCGATGCCTCCCGAAGCCTCGACGAGGACGGCGCTGGCGGCGCCCCTTGGGTGGGCGCGGACGATCTCGACACATCGCCGCACCTCGTCGGGCGACATGTTGTCGCACAGGACGAGGGTCGCTCCGGCGTCGACCGCGACGGGCACCTGGTCGAGCCGGTCGCACTCGACCTCGACCATCCTGCCGGGCCAGCGCTCGCGCGCCCGCGCCACCGCCTCGCCGATCGTCATGGCCCCGAGGTGGTTGTCCTTCACGAGCACGGCCTCGGAGAGGCTGCCCCGGTGGTTCGCGGCGCCTCCCGCTCGGACCGCGGCCTTCTCGAGCGAGCGCAGCCCCGGCGTGGTCTTGCGAGTGTCCCAGATCCGCGTCGCCGGGTTGGCGGCGTGTGCGAGCTCGACGTAGCGGCGCGTCAGCGTCGCGACCCCGGAGAGGTGGCAGAGAAAGTTGAGCGCGGTGCGCTCGGCCATGAGCAGCGAGCGGAACGATCCCTCGAGGCGCGCGATCACACCACCGGCCTTCACGTCGGCGCCGTCGTCGAGCTCGATCGCCACGACGAGCGCCGGGTCGAGCTGGGCGCACACCTCGGAGATGCACAGCGTGCCCGCGACCACCCCCGGCCGGCGTGCGACGAACGCGGCCCGCCCGGTCGCGGCAGCTGGCAGGAGGGTGGCGGTGAGGTCGCCGAGCGGGAGGAGGTCCTCGGCGAGCGCGATGGCGACCGCCTGGCGCACGGCGATCACCGGTGGGTGCGCGTCGTCGCGCTGGTGGCGTGGCGAGCTCATCGCGTCATCTCGGCCGGTGCGGTGTCACCCGCGGCTCGTACGGCCGAGCCGGAGACGGCGAGGGGAGCCGGATCGCCTTGGACGAGCAGCCGGCAGCGGAACGACTCCTCGGTCCGTGTGAAGTCCGACCGGATGTGCGCCCCACGGCTCTCCTCCCGGTGCTCGGCCGAGGTGAGCAGGGCCGCACCGAGGGTCACCAGGTTCGCCAATTCGACCGATGCGCGGCTGTCGCCGCTCGCTCCGTCCGAGTCCCCGATTAGGGCGAGAACGGCTTCGGCCTCCGACAGGGCGCGCCGCGCCCGATGCAGCGACTCGCTGCTGCGCACGATGCCGGCGCCCTCGCTGAAGGAGCGCTGCAGAGCTTCACGGGCTCGGGCCAGATCACCGGCCACGGGGAGCGAGCGACGTCTCCCACCGTCGGCGTGCGGTGCTGCCGGCGTCAAGCTCACCTGGCGCACGGGCAGTGACGCCTCCGAGCCGGCGAGGCCGCCGAGCGCCCCCGTCGGCTCGGCCTGCTCCTTGCCCGCCACGATCGCGTCGGCGGCCCGGGACCCGAACACCAAGCCCTCGAGCAAGGAGTTGGACGCGAGGCGATTGGCGCCCTGCACCCCGCTGCACGCCGCCTCCCCCGCTGCCCACAGCCCCGGGACGGCGGTCGCGCCGTCGAGATCGGTGAGCACGCCGCCGCAGAGGTAATGCGCCGCGGGCGCGACGGGCAGCCAGTCCTGTGCCGCGTCGAGGCCGACCTCGGCGAGCGTCGAGGCGAGCGAGGGGAACCGCAGCGCGAAGTCGTCCACCGGCGTGGCGTCGAGCATGACGTGGTCAGCGCCGTCCGCCGCCATCTTGGCGGCGATCGCCCGGCTCACGATGTGTCGAGGCTGGAGCTCGTCGACGAAGCGGGCACCGGCCCGGTCACGCAGCACGGCCCCCTCGCCCCGCAGCGCCTCGGAGAGCAACGGTCGCGGCAGCGCGGGCACGTGGAGCGCTGTCGGGTGGAACTGGACGAACTCGACGTCGGCGAGCCCGAGCCCCGCTCGAAGCGCCATCGCCGCGCCGTCTCCGGTCGCCTCGGGGGGATTGGTCGTCACGGCGAACAGCTGTCCCGCTCCACCGGTCGCGAGGACCACGTTCGCCGCCTCGACGCGCTCGATCGTGCCGTCGGGTCGAAGAGCGAGGACCCCGGCGCAGCGCCCATGCTCGACGAGCAGGTCGAGCACGAGCCAGCCCTCGAGGATCGTCGCCGCGCTGCGACGCAGGGCGGTGCCGAGCGCGCGCGCCACCTCGGCCCCGGTCGCGGCACCGGCGGCGTGCACGATACGGGGATGGGAGTGACCGCCCTCGAGCCCACGCTCGAGCTCCCCGTCGGCCGAGCGGTCGAAGATCGCGCCGAGCCCGATGAGCTCCCGGACGCGCGCTGGACCCTCGTCGACGAGGATCCGCGACGCGGCCTCGTCGCACAGCCCTGCCCCGGCCTGCAATGTGTCGGCGAGGTGGCTGTCGGTCGAGTCGGTGATGTCGCTCACGACCGCCGCTATGCCACCCTGGGCCCAGTGTGTCGTCGAGTCCTCGAGGCTTCCCTTCGTGAGCACGGCGACCCTCGCGCCTGAGCGCGCGGCGATCCGGACGGCCGCGAAGCACCCCGCGACGCCGCTGCCGACGACGAGCACGTCGAAACGGGGGAGGTGCGCGGCGCCCCCACGATCGCCCGGCCCCGAGCCTCCGGGTATGCCCGCCAGCGGCGCGCTCACGCGCTCGCCTCCACGTTGTCGATGAGTCGCACCGGACCGACCTCCGCCGCCACGAGGAGCCGCAGCCGACCCGACAGGGGGTCGCCAGGGATCTCGAGCACGGGATCGGTGACGGCAACGTAGTCGAGCGTCGCGAGCGGCTCCGAGCCCACGACCTTTGCCATCGCGGACTCCACCTCGGCTCGCGCGGCGCCGCCGGCAGCCGCGTCACGACCCTCGACGAGTGCTCGGTGGAGCACTGCGGCGGCGCTCCGCTCGCGCGGTGACAGCCGGCGATTGCGGCTCGACACGGCGAGACCGTCGGGTTCGCGCACGGTTGGGCAGCCCACGATCTCGATGGGCATGGATAGGTCGGCGGTTAGGCGACGGACGATCACGAGCTGTTGGTAGTCCTTCTCACCGAAATACGCGGCATCCGGCGCCGTCAAGGCGAGGAGCTTCGTCACCACGGTAGCGACACCGCTGAAGTGGCCCGGACGGGACGCTCCTTCGAACACCCCGCCGAGCCGACCGGGGTCGACCCGCACGACCGGTTCTCCGCCCGGGTACATCTGATGCGCGGATGGGGCGAAGCAGACGTCCACGCCCGCCGCCGCCGCGAACGCGGCATCTGCCTCGAGATCGCGCGGGTAGCGGGCCAGGTCGTCGGCACGGTCGAACTGCAGGGGGTTGACGAACACCGAGAGCACGACGACGTCGTGGGCCGCGCGAGCCGCTGCGACGAGCGACGCGTGACCCTGGTGGAGGGCTCCCAATGTCGGGACGAGGCCCACGCTCCTGCCAGCGGCCCGCTCGGCCCGGAGCGTCGCCGTGACGTCGCCGGGCTCGTCGATGATCCTCATCGTCCGCTCGTCACGGTGCACCCTCGACACGCCGGACCGCGCGGGACACCGCCTCGGGTCCGCCGAGCCGGTCGCGCCAGCCCGACGGCACCAGATCGGGATCGAGGTCCTCGAGCGGGGCGAGCACAAAGGCCCGCTCCCACATCCTCGGGTGCGGTAGGACGAGGTCCTCGTCGTCGCTGCGCACGCCTTCCACGAGCAGGACGTCGATGTCGAGCGTGCGCTCTCCCCATCGCTCGGCGCGGACCCGCCCCTCGTCGGACTCGATCTGCTGGGCGAGCGCGAGCAGTGCACGAGGCTCGAGCGCCGTGTCCAGGCGCACGACACAGTTGAGGTAGGGCGCCTGTCCTCGCGGGCCACCGACGGGCGCCGTCTCGTAGATCGGCGAGCGCGCGAGCTCGGGGTCGAGAGCGCGCAGCCGTTCCACGGCCCGCGCAAGATGCTCCGCGCGATCGCCGAGGTTGGAGCCGAGGCCGAGATGGACGCGCACGGTCGGGGAGGCGCGCTAGTGCGCCGGTGCGCCGGCGCCTCGCCGGCGCGTCACGCGGACCCCGACGCTCGCAATGTCCGCGGGGAGCGGTGGGCGAAGCTTGCGGAGCGCAACCGTGACGCCGAGCACACGCTCGTCCGTCTCGAGCACCGTCTCGGCGACGGCTCTCGCCAGCGACTCGAGGAGCTGGTGGTGCTCCGCCGAGACGACGAGGGACGCCCGCTCCACGAGGCGCCCGTAGTCGACCGTGTCGGCCAGGTCGTCCGAGCGCCCGGCGCGCGTGACATCGGCCTCGACGATCAGATCGAGCTCGAACGGCTGGGGCTGCTCCTGCTCGCTCGCGAGAGCTCCGTGCACGCCGAGCACACGCAGACCGAGCAGCTCGATGGCGTCGCTCAACCGTGCTCTTTCGGCTCGACCGCTCCGTCGCTCGGCGCTGGAGATCTCGTCGCCGGGCGCGTGCGGCGCGACCGCACGGCTCGGGCGGCCGGCTCGTCAGCCGCCGGTGGCGGAGCGCCTGATGCGGCGGAGACTTCCGGGGGGACCGTGACCTGCGCGGCCGGTGCATCGGTCGTGAGCAGCGCCTCGGGCGCGCCCGACGGAGCCGGGGCCGCGCCGGCGCGCATCGCCGAAGGGGAGGTCATCGCGGCCGTCGGCGGCGGCAGCTGGGGCGCGAGCACGACGATGGCTCGGCCGGCCGAGCCCATCTGGCGCCGCAAGAGCTGCTCGACGGCGTAGATCGCACGCGCCGGGTCGGGGAGCAGCCCACACCAGCAGAGAAAGCCGGCGACGACTCCGGCGACCCGATCGCCCAGCTCCTCTTGATGGACGATCAGGCGCTCGCCGCCTCGGATCCAACCGAGCATCGCGGGATAGAGCTCCGCGAGCACCTCGCGGACGTCTGCCTGTGGGGGCAGGCCGAAGTGGGCCGAGGGCAGGCCCAGCTCCTCGTAGGCGTGGAGATTGTGCGACGACGGGAGCAGCGAGACGACCCGCGTGAAGCCGTGGACCTCCAGCCAGAGGATCTCCTCCTGGCGGCGGACGCGCCGATGGTGTGGGGCGTAGCCCCCCGGGCGCTCGCTCACGGCGAGTCGGTCCTGGACGATCCAGGCGAAGTTGCGCGGGACGATGCCCGCGGCCCAACGTCCCTTCATCGCGCCCCTCCCGTGGCGACAGGAGCTCCGCGGACGAGCGGCCCGGCGTCGACGCGGTCGCCGACGAGGCGCATCGCCTGCACTGTGGGCAGCACGTCGTGGACGCGCACCATCGCGACGCCCGCAGCCGAGGCCCAGACCGCGGTGCCAAGCGAGCCTTCCAGGCGCTCCTCGGCCGGCAGCGGAGGCGCACCGTCGGGGGCGAGGATGCGCCCTATGAAGCTCTTGCGACTGGTGCCGACGAGGACGGGCTCGCCGAGCGCGACGAGCTCGGGGAGGGCTCGTAGGAGCGCGAGGTTGTGCGCCACGGTCTTGCCGAAGCCGATCCCCGGGTCGACGTAGACCTCGGCAACGCCGGCGTTGTGCGCTGCACGCGCCGCGGCGGCCAGCGCTCCGTGCACCTCGGCCACGACGTCGTCATAGCGGGGATCGCGCTGCATGTCGCGCGGCGTCCCGCGCATGTGCATGACGACGAGACCCGCTCCGGCCGATGCGGCGCACTCGGCGAGGGTACGGGACTCGTCGTTGAGCAGCGTCGCCCCACGCTCGAGCGCCGACTCGGCCACGGCGCGCTTCGTCGTGTCGATCGAGACGCGCACGTGCGGGGCGAGGGCCTCGACGACCGGGAGGACGCGGCGCATCTCCTCCTGCTCCGAGACCGCCTCGGCGCCCGGGCGTGTCGACTCGCCGCCGACGTCGACCAGGTCCGCCCCCTCGGCCACCAGCCGCAGGCCGTGCGCGATCGCCGAGTCGGGGTCGAAGTAGCGACCGCCGTCGAAGAACGAGTCCGGGGTGACGTTCACCACACCCATGACCAGGGAACGCACGTCAGCAGCCTAGGGCCTGCGGCGAGCCGGAGACCGCTAACGATCCCCCGCCGCCGGGGCGGCGTCTACCGTCCGCCACGGACGAACGCCATAGCCTCGGCGCGAGTCGCCGCGTCGGTACGAAACAGTCCGCGGACCGCCGACGTGATCGTCAGCGCGCCGGGCTTCTTGACGCCGCGCATGCTCATGCACAGGTGCTCCGCCTCGATCACCACGAGCGTGCCGCGAGGCGCGAGCACGCGCTCGATCGACCCGGCGATCTCCGTCGTCAGGCGCTCCTGGACCTGCAAGCGCCGCGCGTGGGACTCGACGAGTCGGGCAAGCTTCGAGAGGCCGGTGATCGCGCCGCTCTCACTCGGGATGTACGCGACGTGCGCCTTGCCGATGAATGGAACGAGATGGTGCTCGCACAGCGATGCGAACGAGATGTCGCGCACCATCACCATCTCGTCGTGGTCCGCCGCGAACGTCGTGTCCAGATGACGATCGGGATCGTCCTGCATGCCCACCAGCAGCTCGGTGAACATCGACGCGACCCGGCGCGGCGTCTCGAGCAGGCCCTCTCGCTCCACATCCTCGCCGAGCGCGATCAGAAGCTCGCGCACCGCTGCGGCCGCGCGCTCGGCATCGACACTGCCCCCTATCGCCGCGCTGCTCATCTCGAACCCTCGGGCGCCGGCTTGGCGACGCGGATGTCGACGAGGTTGCGCCACCGCTCCGCGACGTCGAGGCCGTAGCCGACGACGAACTCCGGCGGTATCTCGAAGCCGGTGTACGCGACGTCGATCTGCGCGCGCTGCTGGCCTCGCTTGACGAGCAGCGCACACACCTCGAGGCTCGCCGGCCCGCGGGCGAGCAGGCCCTTGCGTAGATACGAGAGGGTGAGCCCACTGTCGACGATGTCCTCGACGACAATCACGTGCCGGTCCGTGAGATCTGCGTCGAGGTCCTTGACGATGCGCACGATCCCGCTCGTCTTGGTCGCCGCGCCGTAGGACGACACCGCCATGAAGTCCATCTCGACCGGCAGCTGTATCGCCCGAGCGAGATCGGCCATGAACACGAACGCGCCCTTGAGCACTCCGATGAGGAGGGGCGACTTCCCGGCATAGTCCTCGGAGATCTGCGCCGCTATCTCCGCGATCCGGGCGGCGATCTGGCTCTCGGAGACGAGGACCTCGCCGAGTGAGATGCCGTCCGGCCCCCCTGACTGCGGCCAGGGGCCGTCGATCTCGCTCATCGGGGGTGACCTTAGTCGTGACCGGTGCGACAACCCGCTAGGAGGCGTCGCTACGCGCGGGCTCGGCGAGGAGCCGACCCTTGGAACGCCGGACCCGAAGTCCACCGGCGACCTCGCACGCGACGACTGCTCCGCCCGCCACCGCGATCACCCTTTCGACCGCCGCCGCGTCCGGCGGATAGCCGCGCCCGTCGAGTCCGGCCAGCCACCGCCGGACCGCCCGGCGCGCGAGCACGACCGGCGCGTCGGCCAACGCTCGTGCGTCGGTCGGGTCGAGCCGACCGGCGAGCTGGTCGAGCAGATCCACCTCGTCGGCGAGCAGGCCCGCCTGGCGAGAGAGCAGCGGCACGAGGTCGCGCCGTGCGATCTCGCCGGCGAGAGGCAGTAGCTCGTGGCGGATCCGGTTGCGCTGGTATGCGGGGTCGTTGTTCGAGGGATCCGAGACGACCTGGAGGCCGAGCGATGCGACCAGGTGCACCGTCTCCGACCTCCGCAGGCCGAGGATGGGGTGGCTGGGCCCCGGCCGCATCGCCGAAAGACCGTCCGCCCCGGATCCCCTCAGAAGATTGACGAACACGGTCTCGGCCTGGTCGTCTGCGGTGTGCCCGGTCGCCGCTCCGGGCGGAAGGGCCCCGGCTCGCGCGTGTCGCGCACGCGCCTCGAGGTTGGGCCCCGGCGGGCAGTCCACGGCGAGGGCGACGAAGTCGACCCGGAGCCGCACCGCGGCGTCTGCGACGACCTCGGCCTCGGCCGCCGATCCGGCCCGAAGGCCGTGGTCGACGTGGTAAGCGGTCGCGTCGCACCCCGCGGCCACCGCGAGCACGAGCAAGGCGAGCGAGTCCGCGCCGCCGGAGACGGCGCACGCGAGGGGCGTCCCCGGCGGCGGGAAGGCACAACGCGGTAGCAAGGGGATGACGAGATCGGTGAGAACCGGCCCCGGCCGGGCGGACCGATGCCCGACCTCACGCACGCGCCGCTGCGACCCCGCCCACTCTGGCGATCCACATGTCAGGAGCGCGAATCTCGTCCAGCGTCGGCAGCATCTCCGGGCCCGACCACACCTCGGAGAAAAGCGCGTCCCCGCCGAAGTCGCGCACGTGCTCCACGAAGTGCTCACCCTGCGCGTACTGACGCATCTTTGCCTCGATGCCGATCAGCTGCTGCAGCGTCCGGGCCACGCCTCCCGCGCTCTCGCGACGCTGACGGAGCGTCTCGGCGAAGCGTTGGGCCCCGGGGATCCTGTCCGCGCCTGCCAGCCCCATCACTACGTCTCCGTGGCCTTCGAGGAGGCTCATGAGCGCCTGCGCCTCGCGCAGGATCTCGATCTGCTCGGAGCTGGCGAGCAGCCCGACCACACCACCTTCGGCCAAGGGGTTGTGACCCGCACGAACCTCCGACACCGCCCGCAGCAGGCTGTCGAGAACGACGCGGCCGTCAGGGGCCGCGAATGCGGTGCCGCGCTCGACCAGGCCGAGGAAGTGGTCACGCAACCACGGCACACCGGTGAACTGCATCCGGTGGGTCACCTCGTGCAACGCGATCCACAGGCGGAACTCGCTCGGCGCGAAGCCGTACCGACGCTCGAGCTCCACGATGTTGGGCCCGACGTAGTAGACGACGTCGCCGTCGTCGGCTCCTTCGACAGGCAACAGGTCGTACTGGCCGAGGACGCGACCGGACATCCACGCGAGAACCGTCCCCACCTCTACGGCTGAGACGGCCTTGCTCGTCGGCGAGAGCGCTCGCCGGGCGCGCGGAGAGCCGTTCGCGAGACGTTCAACGAGCGGCCGGAGCAGTCGCTCGAACGAGCGCACGTTGGCGTGCACCCATCCCGCGCGGTCCGTCACGAGCGCTCGCGCGGGACCCTCGCTGGACACGAGTCCGGTCGCGTCGGAGACGAGCGACTCTGCGAGCGACGTCAGCTCGCCGAGCTCGGTCTCGATCCGGTCCTTGACGCTGCGCTCCAGGGGCTGCGCCCGCCACAGCAGCTGGCGGGCCACGCGTTCCGCGACATCCCACGCGACGAGGTCGGCACCTGCTCCAGAATGCTCGTGCGCCACGTCCACGAGCCTAGGCCCGCCGGGGCGCCGCCCGGCGGTCAGGCATCAATCGGGAGCGCCCCCGCCAGCAGCCACCTGCTCGTGGTGGATGGCCTGCGATATCCGCTCCTTCAGCTGCTCGGGAACGCGGTCCTTGCACCGGTCCGCGATGACCCTGCGCAGCTCGGCCTCGAAGCCCATCACGTCGACGCACGGCCCGCAGTCGTCGAGATGTGCCTGAATGGCCAGGCGGCGCTCTTCGGTCAGCTCGCCGTCCAGGTAGTTGTAGAGACGATGGACCGTCTCCTCGCAGTCGGCCTCGCCGAGCTCGTCGCCAGCGTCGTCCGTGCCAGCGCTGTCCAACACTTCGTCGCTCATCGGGCACCTCCTCGCGCAAGCACGTCCCGGTAGGGTCTCCGAGTCATCCCGGGGAGCGCGTGGCCGGCGGGCGCCAACCGCTGCGGCGCCGGACCAAGTGCCTAACCCGGGTGAACATCGACTAGACCCCGTTCGAGTCCATACTCTCCCAACGCCTTTTGCAGCGACCTTCTTCCCCGGTGCAGACGGCTCATGACCGTGCCGATGGGCACGTCCATGATCTCGGCGATCTCCTTGTAGGAAAACCCTTCTACATCTGCGAGCAGGACGGCCATCCGGAACGACTCGGGAAGCGACTCGATCGCCTCCTTGACCTCGTCGTCGGTGAAGCGGTCGAGCGCCTCGTCCTCGGCGCTACGCCCGAGCGACGAGGGGGCGTTGCCACCGATGCGGTGGTAGAGGTAGAGGTCCTCGACGTCCTCGACGTCGCTCTCCTCGGGGCGACGCTTGCGCGCCCGGTAGGAGTTGATGAACGTGTTGGTGAGGATCTTGTAGAGCCACGCCTTGAGGTTCGTCCCCTCCTGGAACCCGCCGTAGGCGCGGTAGGCCTTGAGGTAGGTCTCCTGGACGAGGTCCTCGGCGTCGGACGGATTGCGCGTCATCCGCATCGCCGCGGAGTAGAGCGACGGCATGTGCTCCATGGCGTGATCCGCGAACGTCGCCTGGTCTGCCACAGGCTGGAGACTATCGACTCGCGGGCGCCTGCGCGGGACGCGACGCCCGGTGCTGGCGGCGCGCACGTCGGCGGAGTTGGAGAATGCGCGCCGTTCCGGCGAACACCACGACCAGGCCACCAAAGACTGCGGCGAGGAGGAGGGCGACGCCGAGCGGCAGGCTGCCGTGCGCCCCGAAGAAGCTCACCTTCGCGTGCCCGCCGTTCTCCAGGATGAATACGAGAAGCACGAGCAGGGCGACCAGCGCGACGACGACCGTCGCCCAGAGGCCGCTCGCCCGTGTGTGGGTGTACGGCGGGTCGGCGGAGGGATCCGCCTGGACAGCGGGTGGCGCCTCACGGCTTTCCGGGATCTCGGGAGCACCGTTCTCCGCGTGCTGCTCGACGTTCTCTTCCGAACTCGCGGTCATGTGTCCTCCTAGGGCCGAAGTCCCGGCCGCACGTGGCGCCGAGCCCGGCTCCCGGTCCGAGCCCCGGCCGTCACCACATGCTACGGGCTGGACCGGACCCGGCGAAGCCCCGTCACAGCGAGGCGCACTCTGCGTTAATGATCCTGTAAGCATCGCTGTACCACCATCGCGAGAATGGAAACCTCCGACCCGCGAGACGACCTCGAACGGGTCCCCGCGTCCGCGCGGGACCTCGACGACGGCTCGGCCGCTCAGGGCGTGGAGGGCAACGCCCGCCTGACCGGCACGACCGCGGCGGTGCTCCTGCTCCTGCTCGCGGCCGAGGGGGTGACGATCCTCTCGATCAGGTCCCTGCTCACGGTGCATGTCTTCATCGGCATGCTGCTCATCCCGCCGGTGGCGCTGAAGATCGGCTCGACGACCTATAGGTTCTTTCGTTACTATACGGGGGCGCCGGCCTATCACCGCAAGGGTCCACCGCCGGTACTGCTCCGGCTGCTCGGACCGCTCCTCGTGGTGCTGACGGTCGTCGTGCTCGCGAGCGGTGTGGCGCTCATGTTCGTCGGGACCCAGGCACGGGGCACGATCCTCCTTTTGCACAAGGTCAGCTTCGTCCTCTGGTTCGGAGCGATGGCTGTCCACGTGCTCGGCCACCTCGTCGACACCACCCGGCTCGCGCCCGCCGACTTCTACCACCGCACCCGTTCGCAGGTGCACGGCGCCGGTCTGCGCCAGTGGTCGCTCGCCGCCACCCTCGTCGTCGGCGCACTTCTCGGCTCGCTGCTGTTGAGCAAGGTCGGTCCCTACCTGGCGCGATGACGTGCCGGATGCGGCCGTCGCCGATCTCGGCGAGACTGGCGCAGGGCACGCACGCGAAAGCTCGATCGCGCGATCGCGCCCGGCGCCACGGTGCCCCGCGAGAGAGAGCGATATGGGCTGGTCTGGACCGCTTTACAAGATCTACGAGCGCCGTCTCGCGCAGAGCCTGCCGCCGGGGCGCCTGCCAGCCCACATCGGTGTGATCCTCGACGGCCATCGCCGGTTCGCCCGCGCGGAGGGACACGTCGACTACTCCTCGAGCTATCGCAGCGGGATGGCCAAGCTCGAGGAGTTCCTCGGCTGGTGCGCGCATCTCGACCTACCGGCGGTGACCGCCTGGGTGCTGTCGGTCGACAATCTGCGGCGACCCGCGGAGGAGCTCGACCCGTACTTCCGTGTGCTCATCGACCTGCTCGACCGGCTTCCGGAGCTCGCCGATCGTCTCGGCTTCTCGCTGCAGGTGATCGGCAGCCTCGACCTGCTGCCGGCGAACCTCGCCGAGGCGGTCAAGCAGGCCGAGCAGCGCTGTCCCACCGGGCGATGGCACGTCAACCTCGCGCTCGGCTACGGAGGGCGTGAGGAGATCGTCGACGCCTGCCGCTCGCTCGTCGCCGACCTCGTCGCGGACGGGATCGCGCCCGACGACCTCCCCGAGCACATCGACACGGCCGGGCTCTCCGATCACCTCTACACGGGCGGCCTGCCCGATCCCGACCTCGTGATCCGCACGAGCGGTGAGGTGCGGCTGTCGGGCTTCTTGTTGTGGCAGTCGGCGTACGCGGAGTGCGTCTTCGTGGACCCGTACTGGCCG
Source organism: Acidimicrobiaceae bacterium (assembly GCA_025464005.1). Taxonomy (GTDB): domain Bacteria; phylum Actinomycetota; class Acidimicrobiia; order Acidimicrobiales; family Bog-793; genus RYN-46. Next base: position 15,873 of record JAODBO010000153.1, read on the forward strand.
GCGTTCCGACGGGTCGACTTCCTGCGGGCGTTACGTGACTACGCGCAGCGCGACCGCCGCTTCGGGCGCTGAAGCAGCGGTCAGCCCGGCAACCGCCGCCAGACCGCTTGCGGCAGCAGGCGAAGAGCTGCGAACACCACGCGCAGCGCGGCGGGGACCCAGATGACCGGACTGCCCCGCTCGAGACCTCGCACGACCGCTTCGGCCACGGCGTCGCCGTCGACGGCGAAGGGCGCGGGTGACAGGCCTGCGGTCATTTTCGTGCGCACGAATCCCGGTCGCACGATAACGACCTGGACCCCGCTCCCGGCGAGAGCGTCGCCGAGGCCCTGGCAGAACGCGTCGAGCCCCGCCTTGCCCGCGCCGTAGACGAAGTTGGCCGCGCGCACGCGTACGCCGGCGACCGAGGAGAAGACGACGATCCTGCCATATCCCTGCGCCCGCATGAGCGTCGCGAAGGCGGTAATCGCCGCGGCCGGGCCCGCGAAGTTGGTCTCGATCGAACGGGCGACGTCCTCGGCGCGAAGAGCGTCGAGCTCCGCGCTGCCGAGCGAGCCGGCAGCGACAACCACGAGGTCGACCGAGCCCAGCAGCTGTTCGCAGTCGTGGGCGAGTGCCTCGTGGCCGCCCGCGTCGCACACGTCGCTCACGAGCGTCGCGACTGACTTGACGCCGAGGTCCGACAGCTCCTTGGCCGCCTGGTCGAGGCGCGCGATGTCCCGTCCGACGAGCACCAGGGCGCGCAGCCGGCGACTGGCGAGGCGACGCATGACCGCGAGCGCGAGATCCGACCCTCCACCGATGACGACCGCTGTCTGGGGCATACCGGTCACGTCGTTCACGTCCCCTGCTCTCTTGGCGCCCTCATGCGACGGCCGAGGAACACGACGATCACCACGACCGTCAGTGCCGCCAGCCCGTAGCCCGCGAGCGAGAAGTCGTGGGAGATCCGTCGCCATGCCGAGCTCAGCCCGTAGCCGATCGACGAGAGCGTGGACACGTACACGAGCGTGCCGACGAAGCTACACGCGAGGAAACGCGCCGTCGGCATCTCGGCAATCCCCGCGACGATCGAAACAACCGCTCGGAGCACCGGGACGGCCCGTCCCACAAGCACCGCGATCGCGCCTCGGCGGGCGAAGAACTCCTCGGCGCGATCGAGGTCGCGAGAGGTGACGCGCACGTAGCGGCCGACCCGCTCGACCACCGGCCGGCCCCCGACGCGCCCCACCGTGTACGCGACGTAGGAACCGACGACCTCGCCGAGGGTCGCGAGGGCGATCACCGCGGCGAGGTTGAGCCTTCCTTGGCCGGCGAGCACGCCGGCAAAGCCCAAGGTCAGCTCCGACGGGATCGGGATGCAGGCCGCCTGGGTGAGCGCGAGCACGATGAGCGCGATGTAGCCCTCGTGCGCGAGGAAGCTCTGCATGGCCCGCTCGTGTGCCTAGCGCTCGGAGGCGCCGACGCGCCGCCACTGGTCGGAGACGAAGACGCCGGTCGGATCGACCCTCGCGCGCACGGCGAGCCACTCCTCGAGGCGCGGGTACATCTCCCGGAGCAGCTCCGGTCGCAGGCGTCCGTCCTTCGCGAGGTAGACGCGGCCCTGCGCGTCGGCGACAACATCGTCGAGCCGGTCGAGCACCGGCGCCACGTCCCGCGCCGAGAGCGCGATATCGAGGGCGAGGGTCCAACCGGCGCTCGGAAAGGACATCGGGCCGGGATCGGCCTTCCCGAAGCGCTTCAGGACGGCGAGCGATGGCGTCAGCCTGGCGGCCTGCAGCAGCTCGATGACGGTGCGGACAGTCTCCTCAGCGCCGAAAGGGACGACGAACTGGTACTGGGTGAAACCGCGCGGCCCGTACAGCCGGTTCCAGTCGCGGACGGCGTCGAGCGGATAGAAGAAGGAGGCGAGCGACTGCAGCTCGCCCGCTCGATGCAGCCGAGCCTTGCGGTACCAGAGCTCGTTGGCGGCTGCGATCGCCATCGGCTGGACCAGGTTGACCGGTGGGGCGAAGGGGACGCCGATGCCGCCGCTCGGCCGGTAGTCGAGCGCCTTGGCCCGATCCGCGGCCGGAAGGTCGGACAGCGCCGCGTGGTCGCCAAGGCTGAGGACCGACCGTCCGAGGCGAGATCCGCGGGCCGCGCAGTCGACCCAGGCGACGGAGTAGCGGTACGAGGCGTCGCTGTCGCTCAACTTCTCCATGCACTCGTCCAGGTCCCTCGCGCGCACGGTGTCGACGAGCATCCGCGAGGTCTCGATCCGATGGAGCCGGACGTCGGCTTCCGCGATCGCGCCGGTCAAGCCCATACCGCCGAGCGTCGCCCAGAAGAGCTCCGGGTCGCTCGCCGGCGCCACCTCGACTCCTCCCGAGGGCGTGACGAGCTCGATGCGCTGCACGTAGCTCCCGAACGCGCCGTCTCGATGGTGGTTCTTGCCGTGGACGTCGGCCGCGATCGCGCCTCCGACGGTGACGTGCGCAGTGCCGGGTGTCACGGGCACGAACCAACCGCGCGGGACCACCTCTCGAAGCAGGGCGTCGAGCGACACCCCGCCCTCGACGCGAACGATCCCCTCGTCGAGGTCCTCGATCGCGATGGCGCCGAGCGGCGTGCAGTCGAGCACCATCCCGCCCGCGCACTGAGCGGCGTCCCCGTAGGACCTGCCGAGGCCCCGGGCGAGCACGGGCGTGGCCGATCTGCCGGCGCCGACGACGAGCTCCTCGAGGTGGCGCCGGCTCCGGACGGTCACGACCCGGGCGGCCGACGGCGAAGCGCGCCCCCAACCGCTCACGAGGCTCGCGGCGACGCGATCGTCGGTCACGGAGTCGATCACGTGTAGATACCCGCAGCGACGAGCGCGACGCAGCTCAGCCCGAGGACCTGGAGCGTGTGGTTGCGAAACACGAGCTCCTCGGGCGCCCCTCCCTTGCCGCTCTCGATGGCGAGCTCGACGGTCAGCACACCGAGCACGAACGGCACGATCGAGATCTGCAACAACAGGGCGCCGGCGTCGGGCGGTCCGAGGTCGATGTGGGCCGCCCGCTGGAACGCCCACAGCCCGTAGCTGACGATCGCGACGGCGGCTCCGATCATGCGCACCGATCGAAGGTAGGGCTTGGAGTACTCGTCGAGCACCCTGCGATGCGACGCGCCCGCGGCACCGAGCACGTCCAGCTCGGTGCTGCGTTTTCCGGCCACGACGAGCAGGGCGGCAGCGGAGGTCACGATGGCGAACCAGGGCGAGATCGGGATGTGCACCGCCGCGCCGCCGGCGACGGCGCGGAGCACGAAGCCGGACGCCACGCAGGCGAGCTCGATGACGGCAAACCGTTTCAGCCACAGCGAGTACGCCGTGCTGATGAGGACGTAGGCGCCGACGACACCGGCGAGCTGCGCACCGCCGAGCAGGCCCGCCCCGACGACCGCCGCTACGAGGAGGGTGCCGCCGAGCGCGAGCGCGAGCGCCAGGGGCAGTTCGCCGGACGCGATCGGCCGGTGGCGCTTGTCCGGATGGACCCGGTCCGCAGGCGCGTCGATAACGTCGTTCACGAGGTAGGTCCCTGCCGAGGCCAGGAGGAACAGCCCCGCGGTCGCCGCCGTCCGAGCGAGGACCTCCGCACGACCGAGCTCGCCGGCGGCCGCCGGAGCGGCCACGACGAGGAGGTTCTTCACCCACTGGCGGGGACGCATCGCGACGAGGAGTGAGTAGCCCAACGAGCGGGTGCCGGCTTTGCCCTTCGCGTCGTCCCCGGCCGGTGGCGCGTCCGCGCGTACGAGGCGCGGCGCCCGGTCGCTGACCGGACGCAGGTGGCGCCGCTCGCTCGGATGCGTCGCTCGCTCGTCCACGTCGCTCAGCCGCCGCTGCGGGCTGACATCGTGAAGAAGTCGCGCGACCACCACGACTCGAAGTAGCGCGCCGGGGTGCCGACCATCCCGGGGAGCAGGTCCGTCCCGTTCGCCGCCGACGCCGCTCCCGTAGCCGTCGAAGGGTTGTACGTCGCGAGGTTGACCCAGTCCGTGTTGATGTCGAGCTCCATGGCTCGCACCGCCCCCGCACGGACGAGCAGGTCGGCGAGTGTCGTGATGTTGAGGCCGGGACCGCCGACGTAGACGAGCGCCGCGTCGGCGGTGACACCGACGCCGGAGCGCCAGACGTACACCTGGTTGCCCAGCGTGTAGCCCCACTGGATGGTGTCGTTGGCGTTGAGCCCCCCCACGGGCTTGCCGCCGTCGACGAGAAGGTCGAGGTTCTGACGCACCGCGACGACGTTCGGCGTCATGGTGGCGTCACGGCCCCAGTCCGCGACGGTGACGTTGCCGTTGCGGTAGACCACGACAGACGCGGCGCCCTTGCGCAGCGGTATCTCGACGTGGCCGTTGGTGTAGTACCCGCCGTTCGCATTGCCCATGAGGAAGCCAGCGTTGAACGCGGCGACGACGGACTTCGCCGCAGCAGGAAGGATCGGTGCCGTATCCGGGTAGGGCCCGCCCCCCGGGATGGTGCTTCCCGAGTAGAGCGTCGCCCTGAGCAGCTTGGTGTCCATCCACGCGACCCCCACCACGAGGCTCGTGTGGACAGGATCGGGCCGCATGAAGGCCTCGTACACCGACGTCAGCCCGTCGACCTTGCGGCCCGCGGCGTGCCACACGCCCTCGCCGGCGATCGCGGGCTTGGCGAAGGGCTGTATCGGGGCCGGCGCGGCGAGGTGGGCGACGAGGTGGCCCGACGGGGAAGTCCCGGTGCCCTTCGTGCTCGGCGCGGCCGGGATTGCCCCCTTCGCGGGCGCGCCGCCGACGGCCGGCTGGTGATGCGAGTACCAGGTGTTCTCGGCCCAGTTGACGATCGAGGCACCGCCGTTCTCTCGTGCCCACTCGGCGAGGCGCGCGCCGGCCGAGCTCCCGAGCCCCGGGTTGGTCAGCGCAGTGGCGAGGGAGACCCATACCGGGGTGAGACCAAGCACTACTGCGCCGAGGACCGTCAGAACGGGATGTCGCCCGAAGATGGTGCGTCGTCGAAGCCGCGCCTCGCGTCGCCTGGCGCGGCGCCCCCGGAACCCCTTGCGACTGCGTCGCGGTCGCGGCTGCGGTTGTGGCGAGCTCATTTGGCGACCGTCGGTCGGGCGCTCGGGGGCCTCGAGACCGACGCCGCGCTCGAGCCTGGTCGACGTGCCCGAACCGCGCTGGCGGCTCATCCGGTCGCCGAATGCGTAGGCGTGGACCCTCCGGGACCGAGGAGGTCGAAGCCGTCGGGTGTGTTGATCAGGCCCGCCGTGGTGCCCGCCTTGCCGGTGACGCCGTACTGCCACACCGTCGCACCGGTCGCGGGGTCGATCGCGACCATCCGGTTGTTGTAGTCGTCGTTCAACATGATGGCGCCCGAAGGCAGCACCTCCGCGAGTGATGGCTGGTTGAGCATTCCCGGTCCCGACGTGGGCCCGTAGCGGTAGAGGATCGTGCCGGCTCGGTTGAACTCGATGATGGCGCCGGGATTCTCGTAATCGGCTACGAGATAGCGGTCGGGGCCGACCTGCTGCGGGTCGGACGGGTACCCGATCGGCAGGTGCACACTCCAGACGAGGTGGCCAGTCGTCGTGTACTCGTCGATCCACGATCCGTTGATCTCGGAGACCAAGAGGTTACCGTCGGCCAAGGGGGTGTCACCGTTCGGCGAGCCGAGCTCGGTCGGTGGGTTGTGCGTGCACGCGCCCGTCGTGCCGATCTGCTTGAGGACCTTCTTGGTAGCGCTGAGGATGACGATGCGGCAGTTCTTCGGGTCAGCCACGACGATGTTGCCGTTGCGCAGCAGGTACGCGTCGTCGGGATTGTTGAGGTAGCCCGGCGCCGAGCCCGCGACGTGCGGATGGCCGTACTGCCACACGACGCGTCCTGATGGATAGGCGATCTCCACCAGGGTCTCGTTCTCCTCCTGGTTGGAGATGATCGCCGTGCCGTTGCGGATGAAGAAGGCGTCGTCCGGGAAGTAGAAGCCGCCCGAGGGCGCCGGCTTGGTCTTCGACGGATAGGACCAGATCACCTTGTTCGAGGCGTCGAGCAGGAGGAGGCGGTCGTTGCCGCGATCCGCGACGAGGAGCTGATCGCCGACAAACGGCGAACCAGCGCCTACTTGGCCCGCGACGCCGTAGCGCCTGTTGGGCTGGAGCATCTGCACGTCAGCGGTGGGCGATCCGCCCGCGATCTCACCACCGACGACCCACAGCCGGTTGCCGACGACGGCCGCGGCGGCGTTCGTCACCGGCACGGGCAACGATCCGGCCTCGAGGAAGTGGGAGCGCGCGGCGTCGAACGCGTAGATGTTGTGGACGGGACTGGGTGTCGACCCGCCCGTGGCGGACTCCCCTCCGGCCAAGTAAATGGTGCCTCCGACCTTCGCAGCCGCCGCCCCGGAGATCGGTATCGGCAGCTCACCCACGACGCTTGCCTTGTGGGTGGCCGGATCGAGGACCTGCACGGTGCGGACGGGTCGACCGTCGTTCCCCTGTCCGCCGAACACGTAGATACGCCCGCCGAGCGCTGCGACGGCGGGGTAGCGCACCGGAACGGCGAGTGAGCCGACCCCCGTGAAGGACGTGCCGTTCGTCGTCGCAAGTACCTCGGCGTCGAGCGAAGGCCCGTCGTAGCCGCCGACGACATACGCGGTCGAGCCGATCGTCACCGCGGCCGCGTCGGCTCGGGCCTGGGAGAGCGAGCTCGACGTCCTTGGCCTGCCACCGACCGAGAACCTCTGTGTCACCGCACTGGGCGACGCGGTGCCGCCCCCGACGACGAGTGCGGTCTTGCCGAGGAGCGTTCCGGCGGCGTCGTGAGTCGCCACGGCGAGGCTCCCGCTCGGCGTGAGGCGGCCGCTCGTCGTGTCAAGCACGTACACGCCCGAGTCCGAGCTGCCGGTGGAGCTGAGGCCCCCGGCGATGGTGAGCTCGTTGGCGCCCGGTCCGCTGAGCACTACTTCCCGGCTGATCGGTGCTGCGAGCTGCCACGGCAGCAACCCGGCTTCGACCGCGTCCGGCCCGGTAGGCGACGCGACCGGCGTGGCGGACTTGCCCGCGGGGGCGCTGGGCCCTGCTCGCGGCTTGCTCGCCGGGCCGGAGCCAGACGACGTGACGACCACGATGAGGATGGCGACGCCGAGCAGTGCAAGCCCGACGGCGAGCCTCCGGCGACGGAACTGTGCGCGACGGCGCGCGTCCCGCCGGGGTCCGCCTGGGCGCGACGCTGATGCTCGGCCGGCACTTGCCGGCCGTCTTCCGACTTCGGTCACAGAAGGGTGGTGCCTGCCTCACGACCGCCAGCCAGCTCGGTCCCCGGCCCGTGTCGGTGTCGGCTCGAGCAAGCGCGTGGATGCCCCATGTCATCAACATTAGCGACACCCCCTTACGTGAACATGAACGCCCGTGCGTACGGGAACGCCGTCGTGGATCGGCGGGCCCCGTCGAAACCGATGACCATCGCCTCGTAGCCGTCGAGCCGCTCGACGAGATCGAGGCCGTCGGGACCCGCGACCGCGAGTGCCGTGGCGAGGGCATCAGCCAGGCCGAGGTCCGGACCGCACACGCTCGCGGAAGCCGCGCGCGCCATGCTGCGCCCGCTATGGGGGTCCACGAGGTGCGCCCCACGTTCGTAGGTGCCGGAGGTCGCGATCGACCCGACGAGATCTACGACCGTGGCGAGGCGGCGCGGGGCCGCAGGGTCGACGATGCCGATCCTCCAGCCGAGGCCGCCGGGGAGCGTTCCGCGGGTCGCGACGTCACCGGCGGCATTCACGATCACGCCCGAGATCTCCGCCGCCGTGAGCTCGGCGAGGGCGCGCTGGGCCGCCCAGCCCTTGACGTAGCCCGTCGGATCCACTCCGCCCGGCATCGCCCACGGGTCGAACCATCCACCCGAGAGCTCGCGCGCGACCCCGCACTGCTCGAGCACGTGAGCCACGACGTCAGGAGCCTCGTCGAGGCTGATCTCGCCCCGCCGTAAACGGCTCATCGGGCTGTGCGGACGCCACGTGCTGAAGACCGCGTCCGCGCGTTGGAGAACGGCCCTCGCCCGAGCGAGCTGCACCCAGAGCTCGGGGCTCGCTTCGGTCGAGTCGGCGTAGACGTCGAAAGTCACGACGGTCCCCATCACCTCTTCCAGATGGCGGACGACTGGAGCCGGCGGCGGCGCTCCGACCGTGCTCATTTCGACAGCGCTCATTTCAGCCCGAGCTTGCCGAGAGCCGACTGGAGCGACTGGATGAACCCGGCGCTCGTGTAGCTGGCGCCCGAGATGCTCTGGATGTTGCTCGTCTGAGCCTGCAACGTCTCCTGCTCGAGCATCGGGATGGACTGCTGGTCGATGGACTGCGACAGCTGGTTGCCGCCCTCGTCGATCGAGGCGATCTTGACGTGCGTGATCTTCTTCCCGGCGACCGTGACCGACACCGCGAGGATGCCGTAGTTGTAATTGACCTGTACGCCGGTCGCCGAACGGGTGGTCGACGGCGTCGACGCCGGGCTCGTCGTCGAGGTCGAGCTCGACGTGCCCGAGGTTCCCCCTGCCGGCGGGCTCGTCGTGGTCGTCGAGCCATTCGGTGCTCCCGCGCTCGCACCGGCGCCGAGGGCGGCACCGCTGCCGGCAGCGAGCGTGGAAGATCTCGTATGGAAGCTCAGGACCCCGGCGACGCCTGCTGCTGTCGCCGCTAGCACGATCGGTCCCCGTTTCATCGGGTCACCGTGTCGATGTCGTTCAAGATCTCGCCCTTTCGTGGCTCAGAATGCGAATGCCTCGCGGTGGATCTGCTCGGCGTGCACGTTCAGCTTGCGGGCGCCGGCCTCGATGAGGTCGCTGAAGGCCTCGGGTCCGCAGATGTAGAGGTCACGCAGCGCGAGGTCGGGGACGAGCCGGCGGAGCATCCTCGAGTCGACGCGCACCTCGGTGCGCGACCCCACGAGCTCGAAGAGGCGGCCGCCCCGCTGCTCGACGAGGGCGACGATCTCGTCGTGGTGGACGAGATCCTCCTTGGTCGACGCGCGCACGATCACCACGACGTCGACGGAGGCGGGAAGATCCTCGAGAAGTGCGCGCAGCGGCGTGATCCCCACGCCGGCGCCGACCAGGGCCACCCGGTCCGACGAGCGTGCATGGTGGGTGAACGTGCCGTACGGACCCTCGATCGCGAGGCGCGTCCCGGGCGCGAGGCGGGCGACCGCCCGGCTCTGGTCGCCGAGCGCCTTGACCGTGACACGCAGGTAGGGCGGGCGCGGAAGGGCCGAGAGCGAGTAGGGGTGCGCCTGCCACCACAGCCCGCGAGCGAGAAAGCGCCACTGGAAGAACTGTCCACCGGAGACCGCGAGGCGCTCGAGATGACGACCCTCGCAGATGACCGAGAACACGCCCGGGGTTTCCTCCCGCACGCTCACGATGCGCAGCCGGTACCGGAGGCTCCGCCACAGTGGCAGTGCGACGCGAAACACGAGGACGATGGCTGCCGCGCAGGCCCAGAGCACGATCCAGACGGCCCGCGTGAACGGGTGGCCGCGGAATGACAGACCGGTGGCGATCTGGTGCGCGAACGCGAGCGCGAGCGCCAGGTAGATGTAGAGGTGGACGATCCACCACGTCTCGTACTTGAGGCGACGGCGTGCTATCCGGATCGAGGTCAGCCCGGCCATCACGAGGAGGCCGAAGCCGACGGCGGCGGCGAGCAGGTCGGCGTAGGTCGTGAGGAACGACCAGACCTGTGAGAGGACGCCTGTCCTCGCAAGCTGCGCGTAGCCGAGGGTGATGAACACGACGTGGCCCGCGATCAGCCACAGCGCCCATGGCCCGACCCGCCGGTGCCAGTGGAGCAGCCGGTCCTGACCGACCGCACGCTCCAACCAGGGCAGGCGCGCGATCAGCACCACCATGATCAGCATCACGTACGCGCCCGTGAACCCTGCGAGGCGCCCGGCGGCGATGAAGAGGCCCCCCGGCGCGGCGAGTGAGCCACGCGACTCGCTCACAGCCACGAGCGCGAGCACGACGCCGAGGCCGAGCCCGGCGACCGCGGCGCACACGTCACCTACCCGCCGCCTCGGCGCGTGGCCCGGGCGCCGTGGCGGTGGTGGCGCGGCCGTCCGCTTCGCTACTGGGCGGGTCCCCGCTCGAGGAGCACGCTGGGCACCGGTCGTCACCTGACGACCATTGCCCGTCGAGCTTGGAGGCGGCGCGGCGCCAACCGTGAGCCACCTGTGGCCGTCGTTGCGAGGCGTGCGGCTGCTCGACATCGTCTGATCGGTCCTATCCCTCTGAAGCTCGGGCTCATCGACGGGCGGCCGAGCCGCTGACGGATCCTTGGTTCGATGGTAGGGAGCCGACCTTACGGCCACGTGAAGCCTGCTATTGGGTCGCCCACCGAGCCCGCTGGGCGCGACTTCCTTCAGTCCGGGGACGCCGGGGACGACAGAGGTCGCCAGCTCGCTTCGGACGGCCACGAGACCTCGATCCGTGCCCCCCCGAGTGGGGAACGGGCGACGTCCCAGTCGCCCCCCGTCGCCTCGACCACGGCGTTCGCTATCGAGAGGCCGAGGCCGGCGCCTCCCGGCACGGAGCTCACCCGATGGAAGCGACGAAAGATGTTCTCGCGCTCGGCGTCGGCGATGCCCGGCCCGCTGTCGTCCACGGTGAGCACGACCCGATCTCTCGTCAGCGAGACCCCGACCTCGACCTGGCCTGCTTCGTTCGCGTACCGGCAGGCGTTGTCGAGCAGCACCGACACGAGGCGGTCGAGCCAGTCCGCCGGCGCGACCACGATCGCGGGTGTCTTACCGTCGCCCGTCGAGGAGATCGAGATGCCTCGGCCCGCGGCCACCGCAGTGAAGCGCGTAACGCACACCTCCACGACGCTCGACAGCTCGACCGGCTCGCTCGGCGGCTGGGCCGGCAGCCCTTCGAGACGAGCCAGCCAAAGAAGATCGTCAACGATGTAGCGCAGCCTCTTCGACTCGGCGGCGACGCGCTCGAGCGCCGTGCGATATGCCGCGGGAGATCGCTCGGTATTGAGCGCCAGACCGAGCTCCGCCTCGATCACGCTGAGCGGCGTCCGAAGCTCGTGGGACGCGTCGGCGGTGAACTCGAGCTGACGCTGGCGGGCCCGCTCCACGGGCGCCGCGGCTCGGCGACCAATGACCCACGCCGCCCCGTAGAGGGTGAGCAGCACGATGGGTGCGAGGCTCGCCTCGATGACGAGCAATGTCGAGAGGGCGCTACGGCTTCCCTGGGCGCTCGTGCCCGCCACCAGCCGCCCGCCGTCCAGCGTTATCGCCGTCAGGCGGAAGTCCCGGCCCGCGATGGTCATGTCCGTGGGCCCGGTGAGGTGTCTCCCCGCGGCCGGCAACGTCGGAGCATCGGCGAGCAGCGAGACCGCGTGCCGGCTCCCCGGCGCCAGCCACCACACGACGATCGGAGCGTCGTCCAGATCCCCCGATGACCCCCCTGCATAGGTCCCGGCGAGCGCGACAGGCGCACCGCGGGGCGAGGTCTCGGCGATCTCGGCGAGACGGGTGGACAGACGGGTATCGGTGGCGCTGACGAGACGGTTCGCGACCGCGAGGTAGGCCACCACGCACGCGAGCACGTAGACGACGAGAGCGAGCGATGTCGCACCGAGCGCGACGCGCCGGACGTTCGACGGCACTCGGCGGGCCGAGCTGTCGAGCTCGGCCGATAGGCGCCTCACTCGGACGAGACGAGGCGGTAGCCGGAACCCCGCAGCGTCTCGATCCTGGCGTCGGAGCGCGCGAGCTTTGCCCGGAGCCGAGCGATATGGACGTCGATCGTGTTCGAGCCGACGGCGTCGGCCTCCTCCGGCCATGCGTGCAGCGCTATCGAGCGCCGCTGGACGACGGCCGGGCTGCGCCGGATCAGCAGCTCGACGATGGCGAGCTCGCGCGGCGTCAGGTCGACGGTGTCCGCTCCGATGGAGGCCTGCCGGCTGGCGGGATCGACCGTCAGCGATCCACAGCGGAGCAGCGGGCTGCGCTCCCCGACCGGGCGACGCAACAGCGCCCGTAGCCGGGCGAGGAGCTCGCCGTAGTCGAACGGCTTAACGAGGTAGTCGTCGGCACCCTCGTCGAGTGCCCGGATCCTGTCCGGGGACGCGTCTTTGGCGGTGAGCATCAGGAACGGCGTGTGGATTCCTCGGCGGCGCGCCCATGCGATGACGTCGAGACCCGAGGTCCCGGGCATCCGCCAGTCCAGGATGCAGACGCCGTATTCATAGGCACGCAGGTAGTCAAGCGCCTCATCGCCGTCCGGCACGGCGTCGACAACGTAGCCGGCTTCCACGAGCCCGCGCTCCAGCACGCTTCTCAGGCTCGCGTCGTCCTCGGCCACCAGCACGCGCACGCCGGAAGTGTTGCAGCCCGTGGGCTCCGGCGGGGGGCGACCGGCCGCAGACTGAGGTCCGCAGCATTTGACCCATTGGCCAGTCGAGTTGGCTAGGTGCGGGACGCCTCGGCAGGACCCGCGACCGTCCCGTCGAGTGGATCCCGTCCATCCCGGACGGCATCACCGCGTCGCCACGCCCACGCGGAGCCGATGTGCTGTCTCATCGCGAGCGCCGCACCGGGCGGGTCTCCTGCGCAGATGCGCTCGAGGACCGCGACGTGGCCGTCATGCGAGAGGCGGACGAGCTCGAGTGGCGTCGCGCTCTTCTCGTAGGTGCCGCTGGCACGGGCCCTGTCGTGGATCGACGTGATGATCGCGAGACCGATGCGATTTCGAGCGCTCTGCATCACGGCGTTGTGAAACGCCGTTTCCGCATATTTGTACCGCTCCGGCTGATCGAGGAGTCCTTCGAGATCCGTGAGGATGGCCCGCATCAGCGCGAGATCCTCCTCGGTCGCCCGCGCAGCCGCGAGGCCGGCCATCTCAGCCTCGAGGGCGATGCGCACTGCCACGAGGTTGTCGAGAAAGACGAAGTCCCGATCGTGAAGGACCTGGGCGTCAAGGACGATCGGATCGAGGACGTCCCACCGATCTGGCGAGCACGTCCAGCTCAGCTTGCCGCGCCTCTTCTCGATGAGCCCCATGTTCTCAAGGACGTTGAGCGACTCGCGGATCACCGTGCGGCTGACGCCGAAGCTGTCGCTCATGACAGCCTCGCTCGGTAACAGTGTCTCGGCCGGCAAGCGCCCGCCCACGATCTGGTCCGCGATCGCCTTCACGACGTCGAGCGTGAGCTTGGTGGGGCGACGCTGAACAGCGGAGGTCCCGAGGTGGGGCTCACCAGGGAGCCCTCTCGAAGTTTCGCTCGAAGCCACCACTCGCCCACGTTACTCGACCGTTGCATGGTGACCGCATATCTGCTATCTCTTATCCTACAAGTCTATGGGGGATGGATGAAGATAACCACGGTCGAAGTCGAACGGGTCGTCATGCCCGCGCACAGTCCGCCGTTCGATTGGCGGCGAGGGCTACCGGGATCGGAGCCGGAGCTGATCGGAGCGATCCTGCGGATCGGGACCGACGAAGGGATCGACGGGATCGCCATCAGCCGCCGCGGCCTCATCCTCGAGGACCTGGTGAACCGCCGGATACGCGCCGAGCTCGTCGGTATGGACCCCTTCGACCGGGAATGGATCTGGCATCGGATCTGGGAGCTGGATCGAATCGAGGAGCTGCCGCTCTACAGCCTCGGCCTCGTCGACATCGCACTGTGGGACCTCGCCGGCAAGGCAATGCAGGTGCCGACCTACCAGCTCCTCGGTGGCTTCCGCCGCGAGATCCCCGCGTACGCCTCCACCACCACCTTTGCGAGCACCGAGGAGTACCTCGAGGTCGCCGACCAGTGCCTCGAACTCGGCTACGGGGCGATCAAGCTGCACGCCTGGGGCGATGCTCGAGAGGACGCACGCCTCGCGGAGGCGCTTCGAGCCCATGTCGGCGACGCGGTCGACCTCATGTACGACGGGTCGGCCGGATTCGACCTCGCGGACGCCGTCTACCTCGGCCGGGCGCTGTCGGGAGCCGGATTCCGCTGGTACGAGGAGCCGATGCGGGAGTTCAGCATCACCGCGTACAAGTGGCTCGCCGAGCGGGTCGATATCCCACTGCTCGTGGCCGAGACCTCGGACGGGGCGCACATGAACACGGCCGACTTCATCGCCTCTGGATGCGCGACCTACGTCCGCACTAGCGCTGCGCTACGGGGCGGCTTCACCGGCGCAATGCGGATCGCTCACACCGCGGACTCGTTCCATCTCCGCGCCGAGGTCCACGGTGGCGGCCTCGCGCACGTGCACCTCTGCATGGCAATTCCCAACACGACCTACTACGAGTCGCTCGTCACCTCCAACCCAGTCGTACGCGAATCGCTCGTCGACGCACGCGGTCTCGTTCATGCACCCTCGGAGCCTGGAATCGGCTACTCGGTAAAGGAGATCACCGCGCTCAGCTGACAGCGACGCGGCGAGCCGGCGCCGAGAAGTCCCGTCGGCTGAATACGCACCATCTCATTGTCAAGACAGCCATCAACTACAGGGGGGAATATGACACGGCAATGTTCACAAGCACGACGCCCGTTCTCACGGTTGCGGTCTCGTGTGGCACTCGGCGCGACCGGGGGGATACTTTCGGCCTGCGTGGCGTCTGTCGCGCTCGGCGGGACCTCCGTCCCGGCAGGCGCAAGTACGGCCAGAGCCCCGCACGCCTCGAGCTCCGTCCAGACCGTGACGGTCTGGACGGACTCGACTCGCCTCCCGGGATTCAAGGCCTTCCAGCTGAGCCATCCGAAGATCAAGCTCAATATCGTGACCTATAGCGGGGACGCCAATGGGGCGTCCGATCTGCAGACGAAGATCTCGCTCTACAACCGGACCGGCAAGGGCTGGCCAGATGTGGTGTTCAGCGAGCAATACACCGATGCCGCCTGGGCGTCGGACAGCCAGTACCACTTCGCCGCCCCGCTGGGCTCCGGATTGGTTCCCTCCTCGACGCTGAAAGGATTCGCACAGGGCTCGCTCGCGCCATGTACCTTCAACGGCAAGATCTACTGCCTCCGCAATGACATCGCCCAAGACGTGCTCTGGTACAACAAGACGCTGATGACCAAGTTCGGCTACAGCGTGCCAACTACCTGGGCGCAATATCAGGCGCTCGGCGAAAAGGTCGCCGCGCAGCACCCGGGCTACGTCATCGGCACCGCCGGGGACTCCTTCAGCCAGGACGTCTACCTCTGGGCGAGCGAGTGCCCGTCCAACAAACTCCTCGGGACCTTGAAGGTGGAGATCAACACCGCGGCCCCGAATTGCACACGGATGACCAAGCTCCTCGATCCGCTGATCAAGGACGGCTCGATCTCGAAGCTCGCGGTGACCAGTGCCGACTTCGCCAAGCAATACGGTGCGTCGAACCATGTCCTCATGGACGTCGGCGCTTCGTGGTTCGGCGAGTACATCTTCAAGGACGCGCTGAAGACCCCGAGCGGCGAGATGGCCGCTGCGCTCCCACTCACGTGGCCCGGCGACAGCCAGACCGGTGACATCGGCGGCGGGATTTACCTCGTGTCCTCGCACGCCGCCAATCCGAAGCTTGCTGCCGAAGTTGCCGCATGGATGGCGACCTCCAACACCTACCAGAAGACCGCACCGACCTATCCGGCCTACAAGCCGGCCGCTGCGGTGTGGCTCCAGTCGGTGAACGCAAGCGGCTACTTCGCACAGAACCCGGCAGCAGTGTTCGCGAAGTCGGCCAACCAGGTCTGGTCCGGATGGAGTGCGTTGCTGTTCAGCACCGATGCAGTCTGGGCCGACACCGTCGTCCCGGGCATCACTGCCGGCAAGTCCCTCAGCTCATTGCTGGGCGCGTGGGGAACGGCGCTCAAGAACCAGGCTCAGACCCTCGGCTACACCGTCGTCTCGAGCTGATACCCAGATGGCGTTCACTCACCGGGCGCCATCGGTGACCGTAGCCCGCCGCCGACCTCGGTCGGTGGCGGGCTACGCCTTCGTTTCCGGATATGCCGTGCTGCTCATCGGCCTCGGGGCGGCGCCGACCGTTTGGGCGCTCGTGCTCGCGTTCCAAAAGAGCACGGGAAGCGGTTTCGCCGGCGCCGGCAACTTCGTCCAATCCTTCAAGGACTTCCGCTTCCTTCCCGCCGTCGAGCACACCGGGCTCTATCTTCTGATTTGGCTCGTTTCGCTCGTCGTCTTGGTGGTCGGCCTTGCGCTTGTCGTCCATACCCGAGGCAAGCGGACCTCCACGGTGCTTCGCTTCGTCTACTACCTGCCGGGCGCCCTCGCCGGTGCGGCGAGCGTGCTCGTGTGGCTGTTCGTCCTCGATCCGGCGGTGAGTCCGATCAGCTTCCTACTCCACGGCTTTGGCTGGACGAGCTTCAATCAGGTGATCGCTCCTGAGCATCTGCCGTACGTCTTCGCGATCATGGCGTTCTGGACGGGCGCCGGAGGCTGGATTCTCGTCATGTACGGGGCGCTCAACAACATCCCGAGCGAGTTGATGGAGGCCGCGCGCCTCGACGGCGCTAGCCCATGGCAGCTCGCGCTCCGCATCAAGATCCCGATGATCCGCAAGTGGATCGCCTATATGGTCATCCTGGCCTTCGCGACCGGGTCGCAGCTTTTCGTGGAGCCGCAACTCGTCTCGCAGGCGAGCGGCGGTTTGATCAACCCGACGTGGTCGCCGAACCAGCTCGCTTACGCCTACGCGTTTCAGCTGAACAATTTCAACGGTGCGTCGGCGATCTCGATCGACCTGCTCGTCCTGGGCTTGATCTGCGCTGCGCTCATCGTCGTGCGCACCGGGCTGTTCGAGGCTTCCTGACATGAAGACCTCGATCGACGCGTCGGAGCCGCAGGTGGCCGACCAGCGTGCACGTCAGGCTTCGACGGGGGGCCGCAAGGTTGGCCGACGAGGCCGTCGGACGAGATCGGTCGCGCTGCGCTCGCTCGTCGTACTCCTGCTCGCGGTCGTAGCCGCCTTCTTCCTCGTCCCGCTGATCTGGCTGCTGCTTGCCCCCACCAAGACCGATAGCGCTCTCATCGCCCGATCTCCGTTTGCGTTCGGGTCGTTCTCGCAGGTCGCGACGAGCTGGAACCATCTCCTCGCGTTCGAGGGCGGTGCGATCCTCGTCTGGCTGCGGAACTCGGCCGTATACTCCTTCGCCGGGATGGCGATCGCGATCGTCGTCGGCATCCCCGCGGGTTACGGGCTCGCGGTGACACAGTTCGTGGGCCGCAAGACGCTCCTCGTCATCACGCTCGTCGTGATGATCATGCCGAGCACAGCACTCGTGTTGCCGCTCTTCCTCGAGATGAACTCGCTGCACCTCGTGGGGAACGCCTTTTCCGTGATCCTGCCGTTCTCGTTCTTTCCCTTCGGCGTGTACCTGGCGTACATCTACTTCACCACGACGGTCCCTGCGGATCTCCTCGCTGCGGCGCGCATAGACGGGTGCAGTGAATGGAAGACCTTCCGGTACGTGGCGGCGCCGCTCGCGATGCCGGTCATCGCCTTGGTGGCCTTCTTCAACTTCGTCGCCAACTGGAACAACTTCTTCCTGCCGTTCGTGATGCTCCCGAGCAGCAATCAGTACCCGATACAGGTCGGGCTGGAGAACCTGCTGTCGAGCACGCCTGCGTTCAACCCGACCATCGGCGGATCCCAGCTCGCGGTCTACCGGCCGGAAGTCGCCCTGGCGATCCTTCTCGCCATAGCGCCGGTCCTCATCGTCTTTCTCTTCTCGCAGCGAGCTCTCGTCACCGGCTTGCTTGCCGGCGCGACCAAGGAATAGGGCGCTACACACTCCAGAAGGGCCGCGACCGAGCAAACGCCTCTGGCGCACGGAGACCCGGTCACCGCGGCGCGAGTTCATGCCGGAGAGCCACAGATCATCGCCGGCTCAAAGCCGCGAGACCGCCCACAATCAGTCCTGATGAAACAGTTTCATGAGCTCGTGACCTATCGGACGACCGTCGAAATCCGTCGGCTCTGTCAATTCGCGACTCAGGCCTTCGCTCGTTCTCGTCCGCCTACGTCGTACGGATAGGTCCGAAATGAGTGGGTCGCAGCTCCGAGCCTCTCTCGAGCGCGTCGTCGCTCCGCATCGGCCGTCGGCGCATCAGGGGTACACGATCCGGCTGATCGCGAACTCGCGGTTGCCACCGCGCTCTGAAGCGGTCGTCTCGCCGGACGCGACGGCGCCGAGCCGTTCGAAGATGCGCGCCCCCATTGACTCGATGCTTTCAGTCCCCTCGAGGATCGCCCCGGCGTTCATGTCGATGTCCGAGCCCATCCTGGCGGACAACGCGCTGTTGGACGCGATCTTGATGCAGGGTGCGATCGGCGAGCCGGTCGGCGTGCCGCGCCCGGTCGTGAAGACGACGACCTGTGCCCCGCCGGCGACCATCCCGACCATCTGCTCGATGTCATGTCCCGGCGTGTCCATCAAGTTGAGGCCACGCACGCTCGGTCGCGTCGCGAACTCGAGCACGTCGACGACCGGCGCTCGGCCACCCTTCTTGGCTGAGCCGAGCGCCTTCTCCTCGATGGTCGTCAACCCCCCTGCCTGGTTGCCCGGTGTCGGCTGCGCGCCGCGGACGTCGATCCCGAGGTCGCGGATCGCGGTCTCGAACGCTCCCACGAACTCGAGCACGCGCCGCGCCACATCCGGTGAGACGGCTCGCAACGCCAAAGCATCCTCGGCACCGATGAGCTCGGGGGTCTCGCCGAGGATCGCTGTGCCGCCCGCGGCCACCAAGAGGTCGCTGGCGACGCCGACTGCCGGATTGGCTGTGATGCCCGACAGTCCGTCGGACCCACCGCACTCAAGGCCGAGAATCAGGTCCTCCCAACCAATCGGCTCGCGCCGGTGCGACTGAGCGGTCTCGATCATCGAAGCGACGACCCGCCTCCCGGCCTCGACCGCGCCAGCGGTGCCGCGATGGGCCGCCAGCGTCACGAACTCGACCGCCTGGCCCGCCGCCGCGGCCGCTTCGGCTGCCCAGACGTCGCTAGCGTCGATCCCCACGAACAGCACGGATGCAACATTCGGATTGGTGACGAACCCGACGATCGTTCTCCTGATGCGTCCGGTGTCGGCGAGCTCGTGGCCCGTGACCTCGTGGGTCACGGCGACGCACGCCGGCTCCCCGTCGGCGATCTGCCTCACTGCTGCGTTCGCCGGAGCGCGCACAGGGACGACGAGCACGTGGTTCCTGACGCCGACCAGCCCATTCGGCCGGCGATATCCGGTCAGGACGGGATTCACATCGACCGCGCGACCCGGCGGAGCAGAAAGTCGCTCGCACCTCTCCGCTCGGCCGCGACCTCGCGCCCTTTGAAGACCTCGATCGCGGTCGCCCACACGGACTGCGCCACGTCGTCATCGGTGCGCCCGGCACCGACGAGGTCGAACTCGTCAGGCATCGCTTCGTAGAGCGCTGCATCGCCGGCCACGGCGACAACCGGGCAGATGGCGAACCCAACCGCAGCCTCACCCGGTCCGCACCACGAGACGATGACCTGCGCACCCGCGCGAGCCAGATCCGGGTGGCAGCTTGCCCCCGGCGGCATGTCGACCTCTGGGAGGACGACGCGGGCACCCTCTCGTTGCACGATGGCGTTCAGTGAGCCGGCAAACGGAGCCGACCTGCTGTCGAGGCCGAGCACTACCTCGTCGAGGGCGCCTTGACTCCTAGTCGTTCGCTCGGCCTCGGAGCGAAGGATCGCCAGGAGCTCCCGACCGCGCAGAACGGCCGCCGACGTACCACCTGTGGTCTGGATACCGACGAACGCGACGTGCCCCCCCTGGCGCTCGATTCGCTCGGCGATCTGACCACCTTGCACCGTCTCGCAGCCAAGACCCACGACGAGCGCTCCTCCGACGTTCGCGTGAACGCCGAGCGCCGAGAAGACGTCGTCTGTGTGGACGACGTCGTCTCCCACTTCGGCACAGCCGTGCTGGTGCGAGATGGCGACCGCGTCGACGCCGGCGATCGTCCGGGCGACCACGGTCGAGCAGATGACCGACGGCAGCACGAGAAGATGGTTGCGAGCACCAAGTGCTCCCGACGCTCTCCGGTAGCCGGTGATCACGACTGATGCTCCGCCCCGGGCAGTCGCGCACTGGCGACGTTATGCACGTGGACATGCCGGCCCGCTTCAATCTCGGACGTGGCCACACCGATCACCTCGCCATATTTGACGATCTTCTCCCCTCGCCCGATGCCACGCGTTGCCACCTTGTGACCGAACGGGATCTCCTCGAGGACGATGATCTCTTGGCCCGACAAATCGAGCACATCACCGGCGATCGCGGCGACAACCGCCACGACGACATTGTCGGCTGGATCGAGCTGCAGGAAAGTCGGCGGCGCGACCTCCGTCACAGGACGCTGCCCGTTCTCGCTCGTCGGCGCGGAAGCGTGCGAGCCGACGCCTCGTGGCTCCCTGCCTTCTCGCTCTCTCGGTCCGGTCTCACGGCCTCTCCTTTGGAACAGGTGCTCGGTGCTCCAGCCGAGTAAGCAGGCTCAATCGTGCTGTTCGATCTTGCGGAGCGCCCCCGTCGGGGAGGAAGGGGGCCTTGACGAGTATGCGACATGTACCTGGGCGTGATCCCCATCCCGACGTTGGCGACTTCGAGGTTCTCGACGTTCCAGTAATCCCCATCTTGCACCCAGACGCCGTTCCGCTGCTCCCGGAGATGATCGGAAGTGTTGTGCCCGACCGATAATCCGTGATCGGCCCCGGATCTGAGGACGAAGTGCCGCCGCCGTCCAGAGGACCGAGCTCGCCGTCAGAGGCATCACCATCCCCAAGCTTTATTGTCGCCCGAGGCCGAAGACCTGGCCGTTCAGACCGTTGAGGTCACAACAACGGGCCACCTCATCTGGTAAGTAAACCCTGTTCATGGTGCTTGAACCCGGCGATACCGTCAATACGGGGACTCCGGCGGGCGTCTCACTCGGGCACGATGATGTCGCTTGTCTCGTCCCCGCCCACCTCGTGGGGCTCGACGCCGACGGATTAGGAAGCCAGAGGCAGCTCCTCGGGCAGGCGTAGACCGAAGAGCTACACCGAGTCAGCAGTCATTGCGACACCGGGGGCCGCCTCGAAAAAAAGCGCGACGGCAACAGCCCCGGGATCGAGTACGCCCCGGCCAACCTCCCCGACGTAGCTGGCGCGGCCCCTCCGTGCCACGAGCTCAGCGGTTGATGCAGCGCCCGCACGTGCGGCGACGGCGGCGGCCGCGAGCCCCTCGGCGAGACCGATCCCGGACCCGGCGGCATCTGTCAGGGCCTGTGCAGCGGGCGCCATCGCGTCCACCATCGTCGAGTCGCCGACTTCGGCACCTCCGAGGCGCTGGACTACCGCCGTCCCGGAGGCGACGGCCGAAGCCAGGGCCGCGAGACCGACCCCCGAGTCACCGGATTTGGCCCGGCCAAGCTCCCTGAAGAAGACGCCGAACAGCGGGCCGCTCGTACCACCGGCCCGCATGAACGCGGCTGAAAGCGGCTCGAACACCTCGCTCACCGAGCTCAGGTGCTCCGCGGCAGCGAGTGCCGCACACGCGCGCTCGAGGGGAACCTGGAGGTTGGTCCCGAAATCACCGTCCCCGGCGAGACGGTCGAGAGCGGTGAGCTCGACCCGACTCGACTCGAGGCGCGCCGCGAAGGTCTCGACCCAGGCGCGGGCTCGCGCGACGTCCAACGTCACTGCCGTCCCGAGCTCCTCGTCAGTCATTCAGAGCTCAAGTCGCCCGACTACCAGGTGAGCGCCGGCGTGCGCACCGGCGCCTCCCACAGCTCCACGAGCTGCTCGTCCGCCCTGGTCAGGGTCACTGAGCATCCGGCCATGTCGAGCGAGGTGACGTAGGAGCCCACGAGCGATCCGGCGATC
>JAODBO010000165.1 GCA_025464005.1 Acidimicrobiaceae bacterium
TCGTCGTCTCGGCGCTCGAAGCGGTCGATGTAGCGGCCGAACCCCAGCTGCGCGCCCCCGTCGGAACCCGTCATCACCGTCCTCACGTAGCTCTCACCGAAGGCCACGTCGCCCTCGATCTCGAAGCGGCAGTTGGCCACCACGTGCTGGAGCGGGCCCTTCTCAGCGTTCATCGCTCGCCCATGCAGGTGTTCGAGCAGGCCCGCGATCGGGCCCTTGTAGCTGCCGTGGTCCTGTCGAGCGTCGGCGTGGTAGCAGGAGAGAAGGAGCTCATCGTCAACCCGGTCGATCGCCCGGCAGTAGCGGGTGACCAGCTCGTAGAGCTGCTGCCGGTCGAGCAGTTCACGCAGCTCGGCGTCGGAGGGAGGCTTCACGGCCGGCTCAGGGAGGGCGGCTGGTGGCGAACGGTCCCATCGACTACCATCGTTACTATCCATTGTAATGGATACCCGCCGGAGGCCAGAGTTCGGGCCGAGCCGACGGGTATTGTGCTTTGTAATTCGGTACGGGAGTCGGTTAGATGGCGACTAAAGCGGCGGTCAGGGAGATAGACGGGGTGGCGGTGCGCGCTCCGTCTCAGTCGCGTCGGCGTGTGTCGTCGAACAAGCCGAAGAAGACGGCGATCCTGGTCGCTCAGCGGATCGTTGATGAGATCGTGGATCAGGGTCTTGAGCCGGGGGCGGCCTTGCTGCCGGAGCGGGTGATGCTGCCGCGATATGGGGTCGCGCGTGGGACCTTGCGTGAGTCGTTGCGGATTCTCGAGACTTACGGGCTGATCACGATCAAGACAGGCCCTGGTGGGGGTCCGGTGGTGGCGGATGCTGGTTCGCGGCCGTTGGCGAGCGTCATCGCGCTTGTCTTGCAGATGAGCCACACGTCGTTTCGTTCGATCGTGGATGCGCGTCTGCAGCTCGAGCCGTTGCTCGCCAAAGAGGCCGCCGAGCGCCGAACCCAGGAGGATCTGGATGCGTTACGCGAGTCGATCGAGGAGATGCGGGCGGCGATCGACGATGTCGGGGAGTTCCTGGACCACAACCATGTCTTCCACTCGGCTGTGGCGAAGGCGGCGAAGAACCCGGTGCTATTCAACATGGTCGCGTCGCTGAACTGGATCCAGGATGGCACCGCTGTGGGCATCGACTATCCCGCGAAGACGCGTAACGCGATCGTCTCCGCCCACCGGCGGATCTATCTGGCGCTCGAGGCGGGCGACCCGGAGATGGCGGAGGCCGCGATGCGGATCCACATCGGCGAATTCGCCGATCACGCCGAGCGCCACTACGCCCACGTGCTCGACCAGCCCCTGCGCTGGGACCAGGTCGACACCTAGCCCCGACCGACGTTGGACGCGAACGCGATCCGCAACCTGGCGATTCGCTACAGCCTCTCGATCGACGACGGCAGGATCGATGACGTCGCCGCGCTTTTCGCGCCCGACGCCACCTTCGCGGCACGCTACGGGGAGCCGCTGCGGGGGAGGGACGCGATCGCCGCGTTCCTCGCCGCCAATGCACGAGGGCAGGAGGCGAGCGCCCACTCTGTGTTGGGTCACCTGATCGAGCCCGACGGCGAGGGGCGCGCGGTCGGCATCGTTCAGGTCGGTGCCGTGCTCGACAAGGACGGGGAGACGCTGCGCTTCTCGCTGCGCTGTCACGATCGCTACCGGCTGCTCGACGGCACCTGGCTGTTCGCCCATCGTGGCATCGTCGTTCGCTACCAGGAGACGGCTACGGGTGACGGTCGCGGATGGTCGCTGGCGGCTGCGCAGGGGGCGCAGGCCGACGATCAGCTCGACGATGAGACCCGTTACGTGCTGCGGCGGATCTGGACGAGCGAGGTCAGTAGCCAACTTTCGTGGTAACGATTAGGCTTAATGACCCTGCACTCGCCGAAAGGACACACGTGAACTCCGACCATCGCGGGACCAACGATCATCCCGGCGGCGAGCTGACCGCGCCGTTCTGGGAGGCGACGGCACGCCACGAGCTGGTGCGGCCCGTGTGCGGATCGTGCGGCCGTAGCTTCTTTGTGCCGCAGTATCTCTGCCCGCATTGCGGCTCCGAGAACTGGGAGTACGAGCCGAGCGACGGCCGCGGGACGGTCGCCAGTTACACCGTGGTCCACCGCGCACCGGATCCTCGCTTCGAGACTCCGTACGTCGTAGCCGTCGTCGACCTGGTCGAGGAGGGCTGGAGCCTGATGACAAACATCGTGGGCGTGCCGGGCGAGGAGGTCGAGATCGGGATGCCCGTGGAGGTCTCCTGGATCGAGTTCGAGGGCGACACGCTGCCGGGCTTCACCCCTCGTGAAAAGGCCGCCGTGTGAGCGAGCGCGCCGACGATCTCGGGCTCGCCGGGAGGGTGGCCGTCCTGACCGGCGCCGCCAACGGCCTGGGCGCGACGACGGCGCTGTGGCTGGCGGAGCGGGGGGTCCTCCTCGCCCTGCTCGACGTTGACGAGGCGGCCAACGACGAGCTCGCAGCCCAGATCGCCGATGCGGGCGGCGAGGCGCTGGCGGTGAGCTGCGACGTCTCCGAGCAGGCCGCTGTGGCCCACGCCGCGGTGGCGGTACGCCGGCGCTTCGACCGCTGTGACATCCTCATCAACAACGCGACGACGATGTCGTGGCGGCCGCTCGAGGACGTGTCCATTGGCGAATGGGACCGTGTCGTGGCGACCAACCTGCGCGGGTACTTCCTCTGCCTGCAGACGTTCGGTCGGGTCATGCTGGGGCAGC
>JAODBO010000019.1 GCA_025464005.1 Acidimicrobiaceae bacterium
ATAGGAACCATTCGTGAGCTTCGCACTAAAGAGTTTAGCTGCCAAGCGCGAGCCGAAGCGCAAGGAGACGACCTCTGCGCGACGGTGCCGCATATCACTGGTTGCAGCCGGAACACTCTTCTCTGTCGCGGTATTCCTGTGGACGCAGCTCTCGATGCTCGCGTATCCCGGCTGGCGATGGGCCTCGTTCCGGATATTTGGATCCGGTGATCAGCTCTCCTATTTCGCCGAGGTAGTCAATGGAGCGCACGGTAACTTCTCCGCTTCGGAACCTTTCACGGAGACAGGCACCAATAATGATCCGCATTTGTATTATCAGATACTCGGGGTGATCGCCCATCTGACAGGCATCACTTCAGCTGACGCGTGGAACATTGGCGGTGTCGTTCTCCAGATCGTCCTCGTCATCTGCATTTCACTGGGCGCTGCAATCATGACTCGCCGTTGGTGGGCAGCGTTTTTCGGTGCTGTGCCATTCCTCATTGGGACCTTATCCTTCACCAGTTACAGCTGGTACACGCTGATGCAGTCGCACGCGGTGCTTTGGGGTGCTTTTGCTGTGATGTTCCCACTAAACAGCGAGTCTGCATCATTAGCAATTGCGGGATCACTTTTCGTAATATTTCTCGCGCTAACTATATCGCGGCCAGATCAACGTACTCTCTTGATCTCCGGCACAGTCGTAGGCGCCGGCGTGGGGCTGCTTGCCAACTTTCATACTTATGGTTTCCTGACTGCCTTCTTCTTCGCCATCTACTGCCTATCGGCATACGCCATAGCCATCAGGCGCCGCTGGTTGCCTGCGCTGTTAACGGTCGCGTTAATCGTCATTCTCTTCCAGGTCGGACCGCCCTTTGCCTCTTCGGTGGGAAGGCTGGCGACCCTGGTGCTTGGCCTCGTTCCGGCCCTGCCCGGAGTGGTGATCGCGATCATGCGCTGGCGCTGGCGCGTGGTTGCTCCGCTCCTCGCATCCGCTCTCACCGCGTCACCCCAGGTAGTCGGGACTTGGCTTGCACTTCAGAGTGGGAACGCCTTCTTGAAGTATCGGGAGGCATCGAGCGTCGCCCTCGGGGTTACCTGGAAGGACGCGCTCCTCTCGTCGGCTCCCCTGCTCCTTCCGCTGCTAATGATCCTCGTCGCGGGCTTCCACCGTCGAAATGCCCTGTGGATCGCCTACCCGTCCGGCGTCGTGATCGCGTGGATGCTCATCGCGAAAAACGACGTCTGGGGCACGAATCAAGAGCCGTACCGACTTTGGATCGACGGCTTCGCTCTCACGGCGTTCACGGTGATACCTATCGCCTTGGATGTGGCTTTGAACTACCTGACACCCCGCGCCACTCGGGTCGCTCGTCCAAGCCGGAGCTGGCGCGTCGTGGTCGGAATCTTCGCGATCGCGACACTAAGCGTTGGCGGTGTGTCCTCTATCGACTGGTTCAGATTCTACAAGTCTCAAGAGGACCAAACACTTTCTCTATACACGCCGGTGGACAATGCGATGGTGGCGGTCGCCTCCGCTGTGACCAACCGCGATTTGATTCTTACGGATCCGTGCACCGACGGAGCCACGTTCAAGGCCGTCACCGGTGCACGCGTCGCCATGTTCAGCCCGGGTCTCGCTTGGCCGGCTCGGCTGGCCCAGATCAGCGCGGTGCAGACGAGCCTCGCTAACGGCAAGTTGACCTCTGCCGAGCTGGGCGCAGCGCACATCGGCTGGCTCGTGACCCAGACGGCCTGTGCAACAGACTGGGCGAAGGAGGATTCGACACTCCTGACCAAGGTGACGGTCAGTAGGTATGGCCCGAGCTCGCAAGACGTACTCACCTTGTGGCGCATGCGGACTTCGAGCTAACGGACTTCCGAATGATCCCACGCCGCGCGGGGCCGGCGATGTCTCGGTCGTGGAAGCGGACGGCGCTCGTCCTCCTGGGCGCCTCGTTCTCCGTTGGGATGTTCTATTGGACTCAGCTGTCAATGCTCACCTATCCAGGCTGGAGGTGGGCTTCGTTTCGCATCTTCGGCTCCGGCGATCAGCTGTCCTATTTCGCCGAGGTTGTCAACGGGTCCCACGGCAATCTCGCCGCAGTTGAGCCCTTTACTGAGACGGGCTCCAATAGCGATCCTCACCTCTATTATCAAATTCTCGGCGCGATCGCCCACGATGCCGGCGTCAATCCAGCGGATGTCTGGAACATCACAGGCGTAGCGCTTCAGGTAGTCCTCGTCGTTTGTATATCGCTCGGCGCCGCTGCGATCACTCGTCGATGGTGGGCAACATCTCTCGGGGCGATCCCGTTCTTGGTCGGAACGTTGTCCTTCACCAGTCAAGGCTGGTTCACGCCGATGCAATCCCATGCAGTTCTGTGGGGTTCCTTCGCCGTTATGTTTCCCCTGAACAGTGAGTCGGCCTCATTGGCGATTGCAGGCTCGCTCTTCATCATGCTGCTCGTTGTCGCCACTCAACGACCCTCACCCCGAGCCCTCCTGCTCGCGGGGACGGTCACCGGGGCAGGCATCGGACTTCTCGCGAACTTTCATACTTACGGCTTCCTGACTGCGTTCTTCCTTGGTATCTACTGCCTCGCCGCGTATGCGATCTCGGTGAGTCGCCTCTGGAAGGTAGCGACGCTTTCGGCCATCCTCGTACTACTCCTCTTCCTCGTCGGTCCACCGTTCGCCTCCTCGGCTGGGCGCCTCGCTGCGCTTGCTCTAGCCATCGTTCCTGCTGCTCCGGGCGTAGTCGTAGCGATGGTCCGATGGCGGGCACGTGTTATTGCGCCGCTAGTCGCGACAGTCGTGACGGCATCCCCGCAGGTTGCGGGCACTTGGCTGGCGCTCCAGAGCGGGAACGCCTTTCTCAAGTATCGCGAGGCGTCGAGCGCTGGCTTAGGAGTGACCTGGAAGGACGGTCTCTTCTGTGCACTTCCTCTCGTCATACCGCTGCTGACGATCCTGTTGGCGGGTATACACCGCAATCGGCCCATCTGGATTGCGTATTCAGTTGGATCGATCGCTGCCTGGATCGTGCTCGCCAAAAACGACGTGTGGGGGACAAATCAGGAGCCATATCGATTCTGGATCGACAGTTTCGCCCTAATCGCATTCTCTATCGTCCCAATTGCCTTGGACGTCATTCTGACCTATCTGGGCCGCGGGGCACGTCCAGATCGCTGCTGGCGTTTGGCAGTCGCTTCGCTTGCGTCGGCAACTTTGGTCGTCGGCGCTTGGTCTGGCGTGGACTGGTACAGGTTCTACAAGTCGCAGGAGGATCAGACCATTTCACTCGCGACCGCGCCAGATCAGGCGATGAAGCAGGTGATGGCTGCCGCGACCAACCGCGACTTGGTTCTTACGGACCCATGCACTGACGGCCAGATCTTCAAGGCCGTGACCGGTGCTCCCGTTGCCACCTTCAGCCCTGGATTGGCTTGGCCGGCACGGGTCAAGCAGATCACCCGCTTGGAGAAGACCCTCGTTACCGCTGGAACGTTGACGCCCGCTCAGCTTCGGCCAGTGGATCGGTTGACCCCCGCTGAATTGAGGGCCGCCCAGGTCGGATGGATCGTCACCGATGGGACGTGTGCTGCTGATTGGCCGGAGGTGTACTCGAAGATCCTTACTAAGGCTGCAGTTGCGCATTATGGTCCGAGCCCGCTAGAGGTCATCTCGCTCTGGCGCGTCGACGCCGCTCCTTAGCGAGGTCTCCCGTCCACCATCGCGACCTGCACCCTCGACTTGGTAGTCTCGTCCTGATGAGCTACATGTGTGGTGTCGCACTGCTGCATGCGAAGCGATTCGGGATGTGCTGCCAGGGGGCGTGGACGGCGATATAGGTGAAGCGCCCGGGTCTCTCCGTCTGCTGCCCTGCGGGCGATTCCTTCGATCGCGTTGCGGCAATTCTCTCGATGTTTCGCGAGGTCGCAGACGAGATCGTGTGCTGCACGAACAGCGCTCCGGAAGAGTTCGTCTACGACGCTCTCGGGGAGGTCGCCGACAGGATCGTCCACTACGAGTGGCAGCCCGAGTTCTCGCTCGACCAGGTCCTGCCGTGGGCCTACCAGCAGTGTTCGAGAGAGTGGATATTCGTCGTACACAACGACGAAGTTCCGAGCCGAGCTCTGCTCGAGGCGCTGCCAGGGCTCCGAAGCGAGGAGCTCTTCGGTCATGTCACGACTCGACGATGGTTGTTCGGTGACGATGCCCACTGGTTGAACGAATACCCCTGGGAACCCGATTTTCAGCTTCGCATGTTACGAAACGATCGAGCGTCACTCCACTTCCAGCGACGCACCATCCACGGCGGGTCATTGCCCACCGTGCCCTATCGGCGACACATCGACCTTCCTTTGTATCACCTCGATAATTTGGTCAACGACCTCGACTTTCGGACGGCCAAGATCGCCTCTCTGGATGCATTCGCTCCTTCCATCCCGCTATTCGATGGACGTTCCATCAGCGACGTCTACTACCAGCCCGAGCGGTTCTCGTCACGCGTTCCGGCGCCCGTTCCCGAGCACGACGTACTTGCGATCCGCGAGGTATTCAAGCGTGAAGCAGAAAGAGGTCTGGCCAGGAGCGAGCACCGCTTAGACCGAACCGAGCGCCGGATAGACCGTCGTCGAGCCGAGCTGACTACCGCGTCCGCCGACGAGATCATGCGCTGCTGGCCCGGCCGACCGATCGGCGAGTCAGGCTACTGCGCCGAAGTTCGCGTCACAGATTCCCCGCTCTCGGCAGAGCGCGACCTAGCGCAGTTCACCACACGAGAGACTCGGCTCATCGTCGTCGAGATCGTCAATATCGGCGACGAGACGTGGGACTGTGACCTCCGCGGCGCGGAACTCTATCTCGCATCCCGGTGGATCCGCGAGCCACCGTCCTCGACCGAGCCGGCTCCCTCGGCGATGGAGGGCGAGCGGGTGCCGCTGCCGAGCTACGTCCATCCCGGCGAACGAGATCTGCTTCTACTCCCCGTACGTGCCCCCGGCCGCTCAGGACGGTACGTGCTCGATATCGACCTCCTCCACGAGCACGTCCGGTGGTTCGGTCGTGGCGCTCGCTTCGACGTGGTCGTGCACGAGCCCACGGAAGGCGCGGCCTCCGAGAACGCGGCAGTACCACGTCGGCAAGACGATACATAGTCCTCGCGGTTCTGAGCCGCCCGACGCGGTAACGGGCGTCTCAGAACCTCACAGCTGGTAGGCGAGAACGACGTAGGACAACCCGGGCGGATGGCGAATCAGTCGAAGCGGGTCCGTGTCTGCTCAGGAGATTTTTCCGAGCCGTCGCCCGCATCATTCCCGCTTTCGTGGGCGAGGTTCGTCACCCCAGCCGTACCGAGTTGCGCAGCAGTCGCAGGTCCCGCGGCGAAGGCCCAGCTGCCAACGAGCACGAGAGCAAACCCAAAAAGCCTGAGCACGGTCAGAGCCGACGACCGCGGGAGCGGGTCGCTGAACACGACCATGCCGACCGCGACCACATAAATGCTGGCGATGATGTTCGTGAGCGGACCTACGACGGCGACCCGGCACCGTTGAAGGCCGGTCTGGAAGGTGAACAGCCCGAGCACCGATGTCACGATAAATACGTACGGGTACGGCGAAGCGAGGATCCGTGGAATGCCCCCGAGGACACCGTGATGCACAAGAAGCACCGACGCGCTTTTCGTCTGCAGGGCAGCTACTCCATAGAGGAGGCCGGCAGCCACGCCAAATGGCACGCTCGGATCCGCCGAGGATCGCTGCAGCACGACGAACATGAACGCAGCGAAGGCGGTCGTCGCGACGCTGGCGAGGATCACTTGGCCCATGGAACCGCGCAGGCCCGGGCTGGTCGAGGATCCGAGCGTGACAGATACGAGGACGACTGCGATCACGATCACCGCTAGTCCGAGCCATTCTCTTCGGCCCATCGGCTCGTTCAGGAACAGGCGCGAAGCCAGGACCAGTAGGACGAGCCCGGCTCCGAATATCGATTGCACGACTGCGATAGGTGCCAACGAGTAGCCGATAACCATGAATCCGACCGCCACGACACCAACAACGAAACCTGTCACCCAAAGCTTGGAGGAACCCAGCATCCGCACCATGTGGGAGGCCCGACGTGCGGATATCGCGGCCATGCCGTCGACGGCTCGCTTTTCCAGGAGATTGCTCAGGTTGAAGCATCCTGAAGCCAAGAAGCTGAAGAGGATCCCGAGTACCACGGGAACCTAGCCGTCCACGTCGTCGAGCTCGATTGTTCCGACGAGTGCTTTCCAGATCGATCCGATACCTTCCTCGAGTGAGATCTCCGGCGCCCAACCAGGTAGCGCGGGAGCGACCTCCCACGGCTCCATCATCTCCCGCCAGCGGTAGCCCCTAGCGCCGTAGGCGACCGGCACTTCGCGGCCGATGATCCGTCCGATGCGCTCGACGAACTCCCGGAGCCGTATCGGCGCCCCGGATGTAACCGCGTAGCTCGGCGAAGTGAGATCTTCGCCGGTCCGGAGCAGCCGCTCGGCAGCGACGCACGCGCTGGCCGCGTCATCGACGTGAACGATGTCGATGAGCTGCTCACCGGGGCTGATACCAAGCGTTCGGTCGGCGGCCGCCGCTTCGAGTAAAAGGTTGACGAGCTTCGGGCGGCGATCGGCCGGTCCATAGGTTTCGAAGAACTTTAGGGTGACCGCGTGAAGGGAGGCCGACTCAACGTAGTAACGGAGCACATCCTGGAACGCCTGTTTGGTCGAGGCGTAGAGCGCGACCGGATGGTACGAGTGGCCGCCGGCATTCTGCCAATATGAGCCAGCATTCACGAGTCCGCAACCGCCACGGGCCGCGATGGCATCGATGAGTCGCGTTCCGAACAGGACATTGTCGAGAATGAGGGGAGCGATGTCCTTATCGGTGTGAACGCCGACGAAATATCCCGCTAAGTGGAAGCATATCTCGGGCCCGGCCGACTCAATGATCGCGTGCAGCGGCTTGCTGCCGTCGTCGATATGGACGACAGCAGGGATCGTAGAGATCCGATCGACATCGGAGCCGGAACGGACGAGCAAGTGAACATCCCAGCCGTCTGCAACAAGCTTCCTGGCGACTCGACCGCCAACGAATCCCGTGGCACCGGTGACGAGGGCGCGTCGGCGGCTGGACCAAGATTGCGGCATCGAGCTATTGGTCATAGACGAATGGCGACGCGAACTCGGCAAACGTGGGCAGCGCCTCATCTCGCGCTGACACGGTAGGAGCGTCGAATGGCCAGGGTATCGGCACCGAGTCCCACCGGATACCGGTGTCGCTCTGGGGGACGTGAACAGTGCCGGTCGCGTACGCCATCACCGCGTCGTCGGTGAGTGCCGCGAAGCCGTGAGCCAGTCCTTCGGGCACGAAGGCAATGGTCCAGGTGTCATCGTCGAGCGGGAGCAACTCGAACTCGCCGAACGTCGGCGAGCCGACGCGCAAGTCGACGACGACGTCGAGGACGGCACCGTGCACGCAGTAGACGAGCTTCGCGTGCGACGACGGTGGGGTTTGGAAGTGGAGCCCTCGGACGACTCCGCGATGCGATCGACTGTAGAACCGCTCCGGCCATTCCGCCGGAATGCCGGCATCCGCGAACCACCCGGCATGGAAAGTCTTCACGAAGCTGCCGCGATCATCGGCGTGAACCACCGGACGCAGGAGGCGGAGTCCCGGGATCCGGCACTGGTCGACCCGCATCAGGGCAGCTCCTCGGTGACGTCATTCACGCCCGTCGAGCGACGCTCGGTCGGGCTCGATCGCCCTCTCGAGCGGGCCACCAGCGCGCGCACCCGCATCTGCTGATAGAGCGCCCGCCGGGCTTCGGCGAGCAGGCGGGCTCGAGCCGTGCCGAGCCGGACGTCGCGCCTAGAGACCTGATCGGGATAACGGCGGGCGAGCTCCGCGAAGAACCTCTTGAGTTCCGCTGCCTGCTCCGAGGCAAGCGATGCGCTGAGCTGATGAGGACTGACCCGGAATGAGCAAAGAACGCGGCTGTCGACAACGGCGTTGGCGAGACCGACGCTCCGCATGTAGAACTCCACGTCGATCGTGTAGTGCCAGCGGGAATCGAAAAGTGGCGCAGGAAGAGCCGAGCGGCGGATCAATACACCTGCAGGCTCTCCGAGCAGATTGGCGCCGGCGCGCGTACACGCTCGAGCGAGCTCGGCTCCCCCAATCAACCGAGTACCGGTGGGCTTGGGCAGACTTCCGAGCCCTCGCGCTCTGATGAGCACGCCTCCCTGGTCGTCGATGATGCGACGCCGCGCGCTGGCCAGGACCGCGCTCGGGTGCCGCTGGAGCAGGTCGACCTGAACGGCTACGCAATCCGGGGTAAGCACATCGTCGTGGCATACGATCTTGACAAGGTCGCCGGTTGCCGCGTCGAGCCCGCGGCTCCAGTTGTCGTGGAGGCTTACGGGCTCGACCGGCATCGGAAGGATGCGCACCCGTCGATCCGCGAACGACCGGATGACATCGCCTGTGTCGTCGCTCGAGGCGTTGTCCGCGACGACGACCTCGAGGTTCTCGTAGCTTTGGCCGAGCACGGAGCCCAAGCACTCGGTGAGGTGCCGCTCGCCATTGAGCACGGGGACTACGACAGACACTAGAGGCTCGACGCTCAAGGTCGCGTCTCACCTCCGTGCCCCAACGAGAAGCATCGTCGGCGAGCCATATCAGTCGAGGATTCGGGCATCGACTGATCCTAGAGTCGCCGTGACCGGGTCACGGAGGACCGGCCGGGGTCAACGTCCGCGAAGCATGTCGACGTCGATACCCCCCGCTCCGGCAAGCTCGAGGATCGCGGTGAAGACCGCACGCATTCCCTCGCTCAGGCTCGTAGCGGGATGCCGGTCGAGCTCCGGCCATACCGACGAAAGCATGCGCAGGTCACGAGCTTGTCGGCGGGCATTCGGCGAGGCGCCGACGATCACGCTCACGGGCCGCTTTGTGATCAATTTGAAGTGGGCGAGCACCGTGGCAACCGTCACGGGCTGCTGCGAGGCAAGAATTTTAACGACCACTGGAATCGCCGACGATTCCGACGCCTCGCGACGTAGCCGCGTCAGCCCGTCCGCGACCAGCCGCCCAGCATCGTCAGCGAACAGATAGTCCCGGATCGTGTCGAGCGGGACGTAGAGCTGGAGCGGTTGCCGAGCGAGGATCCGCAGGCATACCTGGGTGATAAGGCCCTGGCCCTTCGAGAGGTCCTGACCAGGACCGTAAAGGTTCGAAATGCGGCCGATGAGTAGCGGGATGGATGTCTCGCCGCTCCAACGGGCTGCCAGCGATTCCTGCTTGAGCTTGTTCCATCCGTATGGGGCCAACGGAGCCACGGGTGAGCGCTCGTCGAACGGCGGGGTCCCGGCCCCTGCGTAGACACCGCCAGCGGACGATGCCAGGAAGAACGCTCCGGAGGAGTTCTTGGGGACGAGCGACGCGGAAGCTGCTGCGAGGAACTGCGAGAGGGCCTCGGTTTCCTGCTCGAGAACCGAAGGCCCCGACCCGACCACCCCCGCGCCAGCGCACCAGGCAATCTGCCACGGCTGGCGACCAACGACCGTCGCGAACTCTTCGATCCATTCCGCCAGCTCGGCGGCGAGCCGTTCCGGGTCGCTCCAAGAGAATGCCCGCGACGGGCCCCACACCGGCCCGCGCGCCCGCAGCGCCTGCTCGACGCTACGACCGAGTAGGCCGCCGCGGCCGATCACCCACGAGATCACGTCATTCGTCGTCAGTCGGATCGCCCGCATCGTCCGTCGCGCGCTGCATTGGCCCCGTCGCGGGATCCGAAATGATCAGGTAAAGCGGCTTGCCCATAGCCATCCTCACTGCTGCGCCGACGTACTCCGCCACGACGCCGAGCGCCAGCAGGTTCATTCCACCGAGGAGCAACACGATGACCGCCAGTGAGGTCCATCCGGGTACCGTGATGTTGCCGGCGAGCTTTTCGACCAGCAATACCAGCGCCACGACCACACCGGCGAGCGCGGCGACGACCCCGCTCAGGGAGACGAGACGTAGCGGCCGAGGGCCGACCGTGATGACGAGCTGCCAGAAATGCGAAAG
The DNA here is from genome assembly GCA_025464005.1 of Acidimicrobiaceae bacterium. Classification (GTDB taxonomy): domain Bacteria; phylum Actinomycetota; class Acidimicrobiia; order Acidimicrobiales; family Bog-793; genus RYN-46. Next base: position 10,074 of record JAODBO010000019.1, read on the forward strand.
CAACTTGCGGAACGAGTACCCCGACGGGCGATCGACCCCCTGGCGGAACTCCACGGGACAGAACTCCGTGCTTCCGAATGCCCAGCTGAGCGCGACGTCGAGGTAGACGCCAGGCCCGACGTACGCCGCCACGCCTCGGCCGATCTCGCCGAGCATGAGTCGAAAACTGCTGAAGCGCACGAGGTTCGCATCGGCCAACACCCGCGTCGCAATGGACTTCGCGACGCGGGATCCGACATTGCGAACAAGACCGTGAGGAGGAGGATTGATCGGCTTGCCGTAGACCAACTGAGCCCTTGTCGACAGCGCGACGTCGAGTAGCTTCCCGATGTCTCCAGGATCGAACTGGCCGTCCTCGTCCATGGTGACGATCCATTCGGATCCCGTAGACGATAAGCCTGCGATAGTCGCCGCATGCTGCCCGAAATTCCTGGACAACCAGACCGGACGGACGAAGGCCGTCGCTGAGGCAAGGCGGCGGATCACGACGTCCGAGCGGTCAGGGCCGCTGTCATGCACGAGCAGCACCTCGGCGACGCGCATGGGGTTCCCGGCGGGCGTCAGGCAACCCTTTGTCAACGGCGTGAGCTCGTCGACGAGCACATCCAGGGTGTGCTCACCGCGGTACACGGGCACGACGACGGAGATCGTGTGCTCGGACGCGACTCGCTCGTCAGCGGCCATGTGATGCAGGATAGCTGAGGCCGCCAGTCTCCCCCGGGACCATCCCCCACGATTTGCTCGGTCCGGCCTAGGGCTCCAAAGCCGCTTCGGTATAGTCGCGAATCGAGGGTGCACGCGCACCCATGAGAGGCTCGTTTTTGAGATGAAGGTCGTGATACTCGCCGGAGGATTGGGCACGCGGCTCTCCGAAGAGACCACGTTGCGCCCCAAGCCGATGGTCGAGATCGGCTCGAGACCGATGCTATGGCACATCATGAAGATCTACGCCGCACACGGTCTCAGCGACTTCCTCATCTGCTGCGGCTACAAGGGATACGTCATCAAGGAGTATTTCTCCAACTACGCCCTACACGGCTCGGACGTCACCTTTGACCTGGACAAGGGCCAGGTCACCGTTCACCACCGCGAGGTCGAGCCTTGGAAGATCACGCTCGTGGACACTGGCGACGGTACCCAAACTGGCGGCCGGCTCGCTCGAATCGCGAGGTATCTGGACGGCGACGACTTCGCGATGACATACGGCGACGCTGTCGGGTCCGTTGACGTCACGAAGGTCGTCGAGTTTCACAAGTCCCAGGGCACGCTGGCGACCGTGACCGCCGTTCGGCCCCCGGCCCGATTTGGTGCTCTGCAGATCGAGGACGACCGGGTCGTCCGCTTCAAGGAGAAGCCCGTCGGCGACGACGCCTGGATCAACGGCGGGTTCTTCGTTTTGTCCCCCTCGGTTATCGACTACATCAAGGGTGACGAGTCGATATGGGAGCATGAGCCTCTAGAGCGGCTTGCGTCCGAAGGGCAGCTCGCCGCGTACCACCATGAGGGGTTCTGGCAGCCGATGGACACCCTTAGGGACCGCCACGCGCTCGAAGAGCTTTGGGCGACGGGTAACGCTCCGTGGAGGATCTGGTGACGGGGACTCGGCCCGATCGCCTCTCCGCCATCCTCCGGCGCAGCTATGAAGGTCGCAGGGTCTTCGTCACCGGGCATAACGGATTCGTTGGCTCATGGCTCAGCTTCCTCCTGGCCGAAGCGGGAGCCAGGGTGACGGGACTGTCGCTGGCAACCGAGCCAGGTAGCCTCGCCGAAGCGCTCCAGATCGACGAGTTCGTCGACTCCATCGAGGGTGACATCACTGTGTCGTCGAGCATCGAGGATGCGGTCGCGGATCGTGCACCGGAGATCGTCTTCCACCTCGCAGCCCAGGCGCTCGTATTGCCCTCCTACGACGATCCGCTCCAGACCTTCGAGACGAACGTGATGGGAACAGCGCGCGTCCTCGACGTCGTGCGTCGCCAGCCCAGCGTGCGGTCGTGCGTGATCGTGACCAGCGACAAGTGCTATGCGGCCGCAGATGGTGCACATGTCGAGACGGACGCGCTCGGCGGCGACGACCCCTACAGCGCGAGCAAAGCGGCCGCGGAGATCGTCGCTCACGCCTATCGCCACTCCTTCCTTGGTCGATCCGACCTTGGCCTGGCGACGACGAGAGCGGGCAACATTGTGGGGGGCGGAGACTGGGCGCATTATCGCATCGTTCCGGACTGCGCCCGCGCTGTCCGAGGCGGCCAAGCGGTCGTGCTGCGACGACCGGACGCCGTCCGTCCTTGGCAGCACGTGCTCGACGCCGTGAGCGGGTACATCCGCCTCGGTGATGCCCTAATGCGCGAACCGAAGAGCTTCTCGCAGGCCTGGAACTTCGGCCCGTCAGCCGATGCGGCGGCGACCGTCGGGGAGTTCGTCGCGACGCTGGTAGCGAAGTGGCGCGAGCTGGGCGCTGCCGTCCTCGAGCCCGTGCTGGAGTCCGCTCCGGTTCCCGAGCGGGGAGTCCTCACGCTCGACAGCTCGAAGGCACACGCGATGCTCGGCTGGCACCCCGTGCTCGATCTCGACGCGACGATCGACTGGACCGTCGAATGGTACGCCGCCGCTCTCCGAAGCAGCGGTTTCGATGCTCGCGCGACGACCGCAGCCCAGGTCGCCCGGTTCCTCGCCCTCGACCACGACGATCCGAGTCGGTCTGCAAGCGTCGGCGCCGCGACTAACGTCCATGGATCGTGACTAGCGCTGGTCAAGAGCCGTCGGCCGTTGCGCCGGATCTGAGGAGCAACATCGACGACGAGGACAGCCCGGCGTCGGCCGAGAGGCGGCTCGAGTCTGCCAGGGACATCCGCCAGCGCATCATCGGGCTCGTCGAGGACTACGTTGCGGCGTCGCAGCGCGAGGAAGGGCCCTTCGTGCCGGGCCGAACTCCTGTCCGATACGCCGGTCGGGTCTACGACGAGCGTGAGGTCACTAACCTCGTCAACGCATCCCTCGACTTCTGGCTGACTGAAGGCCGCTACTCGGCGATGCTCGAGAAGGCCCTGGCCCAGTTCGTCGGCGTCGGCTTCTGCCGTCTGGTCAACTCCGGGTCCTCGGCGAATCTGGCCGCGTTCTCCTCGCTCACCTCCGCCCGGCTCGGCGAGCGAAGGGTACAAAGGGGGGACGAGGTGATCACGCTCGCGGCTGGCTTCCCCACGACGGTTGCGCCGATTGTCCAGCACGGCGCCGTGCCGGTATTCGTCGACGCCAATCCCCGCACCGCGAACGTCGACATCACCCAGTTGGAGGAGGCGTTTAGCTCCCGAACGCGTGCCGTCATGTTCGCCCACACGCTCGGCAATCCCTTCGATATCGACGCGGTGCTCACTTTCTGTCGGCGGCACGACCTCTGGCTCGTCGAGGACAATTGCGACGCGCTCGGCTCGCGCTATACGACTCAGCTCGGCGACGCGCCAGACACGCGCTACACCGGCACGTTCGGCGATCTCGCGACTAGCAGCTTCTATCCTCCGCACCACATGACGACGGGCGAGGGCGGCGCCGTGTACACCGACAGCGAGGAACTCGATGATATCGCGGCGAGTTTTCGCGACTGGGGCCGTGACTGCTACTGCAAGTCAGGTAAGGACAATACCTGCGGGATTCGGTTCGAGCATCAACTTGGCGAGCTGCCCTTTGGATACGATCACAAATACACGTACTCGCATTTCGGCTACAACCTAAAGATGACTGACCTGCAGGCATCGATCGGCCTCGCGCAAATTGCCAAGGTTGCCGATTTCGGGGCGGCCAGGCGCCGCAACTTCGCTTACTTGCGCGAGAACCTCGCACACCTCGGCGAAGTCTTCGATTTCACGGAGGCCACGCCGCGCTCGGATCCGAGCTGGTTCGGGTTCCTTGCCACAGTCCGCGAGGACGCTCCGTTCACGCGTGGAGACATCGTGAGCTACCTGGAAGGGCACCGGGTCCAGACCCGAATGCTCTTTGCCGGCAATCTCGTCCGGCATCCCTGTTTCGACGAGATGCGTGAGCGGAAGTCGGGCTATCGAGTCATCGGCGACCTTCCCGTGACTGATCGTCTCATGGAGCGCGCCTTCTGGGTCGGCGTCTATCCTGGCATGGGCATCGAGCATCTCGATTACATGATCGAGCAGTTCATCGCTTGCTGCGACAGCTTCGGCGTCCACTGACACGTTGGTCCGCGGGACATCGAGGCATGGGCACAGCGCCAGGATCGTCCCACAGACAGTCAGTTCCTTGGCCGTCGACCTGACGACAAGCTCGAACTTGGGCGTTCATGTCGGTCGAGGCGACCGACATGAACGCCGGCTAACCCGGGCGATCCGATCGAGCCTCGGCCCACTGCTCTACGTCGCACTGGCTTTCGCGCTCATGAGCAACACCTGGGCGAACCCGACGAGCACGATTATCGGCAATGGCGGCGATCCTCTCTCGTATCTCTGGATGCTCCGGTGGCCTGCATTCGCTATCGGTCACGGCTACAACCCGTTCTTCAGCACGTACATGGTTGCACCGCCGGGGACCAACCTCGCCTGGACCGGCTCAGTCGGCCCGGGCATCCTCCTGGCCCCGTGGGTCCTATGGCTCGGACCGCTCCTCGTCTACAACCTCCTAGCCACGCTCTCGTTGGCCCTGTCCGCATGGTGCGCGCAATTGGCGATCCATCGCCTGGTCCCCTCGCGCTCTGCGGCGATCGTCGGCGGTCTGGTGTTCGGCTTCTCGCCCTACATGATGGGCCACGCGTGGGGACACGTGACGATCACCTTGGCATTCTTCCCTCCACTGATCCTTCTCTTCCTGCACGAGGCGGTCGTGCGGCAACGCTGGCGCTGGTGGGCTGCCGGTGGGTTCGCGGGATTGATTCTCGCGATCCAGCTCATCACCTTCCTCGAGACGATCGCGATCACCCTCATCGCCTCGTTGATCGTCCTCGTCTTGCTCGTCGTCCACCGGCCACACGCCATCCGGGCGCGATCCGGGCACGCTGCCAAGTGCCTGGCCGCGATGATCATCTCGTTCCTCGCCTTTGCGGCATATCCACTTTGGACAATGCTGTTCGGAGCTCAACGGCTCGGTCATGGAACCGTCGAGTCTCCAGATACGTATGTAAACGACGTGCTGAATTTCGTCGTACCGACCATCACTACGAAGTTCATTCCCGGGTTCCTCTCCGCAAGCTCCGCTCGAGTCAACGTTGGTGTCGTGGAGTCCGGTGGATACGTCGGCATCGGACTTATCATCATCTGTATCCTTGCTACCGTATTCATCTGGCGGCATCTCTACGTACGCATTGCTGCAGTCACCGGACTGATATTGGCTGTATTGTCGCTCGGCCCACGACTACACGTCGACGGTACGTTGCTTAACGTCCCGATGCCCTTCGCGCTCTTGCTGCACCTGCCCGTGATCGGCAATGTGCTTGCCGCCCGGATCATGGGTGTAGCGGACCTCTGCGTCGGTGTCCTCGTGGCGGCCTTCATCGCCGAACTCGTGTTGCGCCGCACGCGATGGCGAGTCCTCGGCATACTGCTCGTCACCGGAAGCCTATTCCTCATCATTCCGGCGCCATTGCCGCTTCTGAACGAGCCGTACTCGATGCCTTCGTATTTCACAGGACCCGACGTCCAACGAATACCTCAGGGATCCATGGCGCTGGTCGCGCCGTACGAGACAAACGGATCGCTCGTAGGACCACAGACCTGGCAGCAAGCGAGTGACTTCCGTTTCCGGATGCCCGAAGGCTATGTCTACGTCCCCACGCCCGCCGGTCCTATCACTGGACCGGTCCCGACGCCCCTCAGCATCGAGATGGGCACGATCGAAACGGAACCTGCAGCGGCTCCCCCTCCGGTACTCTCCCCCGGCCAGAAGGCGATCTTCCTTGCCCAGCTGCGTGCGTGGAATATCAGGACCGTGCTCGTGGGACCGATGAGCAATGAAAACGTCATGGTGAGCTTCTTTCGCGAGTTCCTTGGACGCGCCGGCAGCTTCCATGGTGGAGTCACCGCTTGGTACGATGTCGAGAGGTGATCGAAGACCTAGCTCGGGGATTCCGCCAGGCAGTCGGAATCCCTTCGACTCAGCCGATCTCTTCGAGGCGCTCGCGGAAAGCCGTACCCGCGGCCGCTGCGCTGTAGCGGCGCCTCATCGTCTGCTCGGCAGCAATGCCGACACGCTCACACAACGATGGGTGCTCGTAGAGGACTCTCATCCAGTGAGCCGCTTCGTCGACATCCGGATCGGCCCACGGCTCTCCCGGGGTGTAGACCGACTTCGACGCCGGGTTGAATCGGAGCTCGCCTTCGTCGATGGTGCTCATCCGATAACCGACGAGGCAACTGTTCTCGAGCGTCATGTAGTCGCAATTTCCTGAATATCCCGTAGCGATCACCGGACGTCCGAGCCTCATGGCCTCGGCCATCCCCAATCCGAATCCCTCGGTCCGGTGTAACGAGACGTACGCGTCGCAACACGCCGTCAGGGCACCCATATGCCCAGGGGACAACTCGTCGTCGAGCAAAACTCCTCCGACGGTCTCCAACGCGTGCCGGATCATGTAATCGCCCTCCAGATGTTCGCCCAAGCCATGGGTCTTGAACACGAGGACGACGTCGGTCGCGCGTTCGCGCGGCGTGAAGGCTCGGCGGAAGGCTTCGATGACCGCGAATGGGTTCTTTCTGGCCAAGGTCGAGCGCGCATCGAACGAAAACAAGTACATGAAGCGGTCGTCTGGGATTCCGAGATCTGCACGTTCGACACTCGTGTCGACGATCGGCTCCACGACGCACGGCAGCACGTAGACGGGAACGTCGGATGCATTTCGGAAGGAATCAGCCGTAAAGTTTGACGGCGCCCAGATCTCGTCAACCGCGCCAATTTCGGCCCGCAGGTGCGGTGGAAACCTCGGGAGCTCCCAATACCAGTTCGCAGCGACATAATGATCGCGCACCCTGGATCGGAAGTACTTAGTGGGCAATACATTCATCTCGTTGATGTTGAGAAAGCAGATCTCCGTGGCGTGCGGTCGACCGGATGGCAACGTGCGGAGCCGGTCCGACATCCGGCGAGAATCCTTCGGATAGCCGAAGTCGATATCCTCGAGCGCCACGGACACGCCAGCTTCAAGCATCGCACCTACGACTCGCCGCGCGGCCTCCGCGACCCCGCTCACGGACTGCCAGCTCCCGATCGCGTTCACCTCGAGATGAGATCGTGGGCGTAGGTGCCTCGGGACGCAGCGTACCGCGGAGTTCGCGACGCCGCGGGCGAGCGCTACGTGCTTCTCGGCGACGATGTCGAACGTAGCCTGTCCGCGAACGAATTCCCGAGCAGCGTCCCCGGCGCGGCGAGCCGCCGCCGGATCGGCGGCAACCTCGAGCATCCGGGCCGTGATCTCCGGAATCTCGTCCGGGCCCCCGGTCGGAACTCGCAGGCAGAAGGTGGAGCTGATCTCGCGTACCTGCGGGACATCCGAGGTGATGACCATCCGCCCAGCACCCAACGCCGCCATGAGCGGGGCGCTCGTTTCGCCGACTGTGGGCCATCGAAGCGCAACCACCGCGTCACATAGCCTGAGCAGCTCCGCGAGCTCGGGCGCCGGAACGTCGCAATTGATCGTGACCGCAGATTCGAGTGCGTTGTCTGCGACCTTGCGGCGGAGCTCGTCGACCAGCTCTGGCTGGTCGTTCCGCCCCGCGATGACCAACCTGAGCGAGCCGTCGGCGCGATGTGCACGCTTGAACGCCTCCAGCACCTGAGCGATCCGCTTCGGGCGCGATATACCTCCGAGGACGCCGAAGGTAACCGCCGACGTACGGTCCTTCGCCGCAGTGGCTTCGATGACTTTCGACGCGAGATCGCAGTGGACTACGGCCGCGTCGGGGACGTGTCGCGCCAGGTCGTGGCCAGCCGAGGCGCTGTGCACTACGGTCAGCCGACTGGCCTCGACGACCCGGCGCGACAACGGCGCTCGAAGCCAGTCCACCTCGACATGCCCGCCGACATAGCGCACCGGCACTTCGGACTCGAGCTCCGGCGCGTCGAAGCGCGCCTCTTCCTGGAAGAGCGAGGAATCAAATCCACCACACAGGTCCCAGTGGAAGTCAGGCAACGCGGGGTCGTGCAGGACGAGCATGCCAGGTCTCGCGATGATGGACTGGTACATGTACCCGTGGAATCTCGCGCTGTTGCCGAAGTGATAGATGTCAATGTCGGTCGCTCGCGCGTCGTACTCCGACCGGGCCACTACCTGCACCCCTTCGGGCGCCACGGCGGCGTCACTCGACCCGTCGCGCACCACGGCCACCAGGTCGACGTGTCGAGACATCTCGGCAAGTAGCTCGTACGCATAGTCCGCGACCCCACTCCGCTGTGGGGGCAGAGGCGTCCAGACGGCGACTCTCAATTCCGGATTTCTCCGTACGACGCGGTCACAACCGACGGGCAATGACGGCGTAGTCCTGTGGTGCAAAGAGGTGGCGATTGATCGTGTCGACGAGAGGGCCGAGTTCCGTCTCCCACGGTTGGCCGGCGACCGGCCGTGGTATCAGCTCGAGCTCGGGCCGCGCGAGGTACCGCACCTCGACGCCGGAGAATCCCCGCGATCCCACCAGGAACGACAGCAGACGCGCGGGAAGCGGATGCCGGTGGGTCGGATCGAGATAGAACGACCATGAGCCCACCAGGAGATTCTCGGGATTCGGTGTCTCGAGGATGAGCACGCCGCCCGGCTCAAGCGCACGCAGCGCCAGGTCGAGGAACTCGATGAGCTCGTCGGTTGTGAGGTGCTCGGCAACGTGAAGCGCCGAAACGACCCTCAGGCTCCGCTCACCGAGTTTGGTCAGGTGATCCCGAACGTCGCCGATCCGCACGTCGAGCTGGTTCGCATCCCACGCCTCTTGGTAGATCGGGTTCAGCTCCACCCCGTACGCCTCGACGCCCGAATCGCGCAGGACCTCGAGCCATTCGCCGCGACCACACCCGACATCGAGTACAGGACCGCTGCCGGGCGTCGCGAGGACGTCGTCCAGGTAAGGACGGACTCGCTCGATGATCGTCTCGTGGCTCCCGCGCATCGCCTCCTCGAGTGCGCCATACAGATTCTCGAGAGCACCCGGCATCTCGACAAGGCGCTCGATCGGCGGTTCCTCAGGGAGGCTGCGACGGACGACGTCGAGTAGCACGTCGACTTGAGCGAGGCGCCATCGGGTCTCGGTGAAGCGTGTATCGAGTTCGCGCCGGAGCGAACGCTCGAACTCGGATTGCGTCTCACTCGTGCGCTCGGCGAGACGGCGATCGAGCTCGACGAGCTCTGTGCGCATCATCCCGATCCCGTCGTGCATGCGCGCGAAGGACTGCTGCTGAGCGAGCTCGACCTCCTGGTGAACGAGGTCCCGGTCGACCTCGTTGTCCTCCAGCTTGGTCGTGATCGCGTCGATCGCGTAGCCGTGCTTCTCGAGAACGGGGAGCATCGCCTCAACCGCCCACCCTTGGCGCTCGACTTGCGCTCCAAGTAGCTGTTGGCCCTCGACTCTCGATCCGAGCTCTGCGAGCCGATCCTGGATCGGTTGAGCAGTCACGCCGATCTGGCTGACGAGAGAATCCCGAATCGAGACGAGCTCGGCGAGCAGCGCTCGGTTGAACGCAACTTGACGGACCAGAAACGGACGGCATAACCGCGCGACGACGCGCTTCAGAAATCGGTGTCCGACCCCCGATGGCACGGAGAGCCCGAGATCGGCGTTCGCCTCCAAGGAACTCCAGCGACTCGGATCACCTGCTGGCTGGGGCAACAAACGAGTCCTCCTGATGTCGCTCTCGATGCGATCCACGGTTAGAGATCGCCGAGCCTAATGGCGCGTCGCGCCGGTGAGGTGCGAGGCCCATTCAGCGGGGCGAAGTCTCGGTGGCTCCGCTCTCGGAGGAGCGGCGACGATCTTCGCCAAGCAGCTCCGGGCAGCGAGGCCCACGATGTCGGGAGCGAGCTGGGAGCGCATCCTGTCGGATGCAGCTCGCCCAAGACGGCCACGCAGCGTCAGGTCGGAGGCGAGGAGCTGCATCCATCGCGCCGCCCCGCCCGTGTCCGGGTCAACCCAGAAGCGACTGCGGGCGGGCTCGATCTGCTCGTGCGGGTCGAGGTACAGGTCGCCAGGATCGAGATCGCGGACTTCGTAGCCGACGAGGCACGAGTTGCTTCGATCCATGAAATCGAGATTGCCCGACCACCCGGTGGCGATGACGGCCTTACCACGAGCCATCATGTCGACTAGGTGCAGGCCGAACCCTTCGGCGCGATGTAGCGACACATAGACATCCGTCCCCGCGACGATCCTGTCGAGCTCCTCGGTCGACGGGTCCACCACGAGCTGGCCGCCTAGCGCGTCCAACTCCGACTGAAGGGCGGCTCGCGCCTCGGGGCGGCGTGGGTGATCCTCGAGCACCACGACGAGCCGAGCATGCTCGCCACGCTCGGTCGCGGAGAACGCTCGTCGAAATGCCGCCAGGGTCGCGAAGGGGTTCGACTGCGCAATTGGAGTACCGGCTCGCGCTATCGCTAGGAAGGTGCAGTTACCGCCGCCGACGATCGGCGTTGGCATCGGCGTCCGTGTCGGTGGATTCACCTCGCTCGGCCAGGGCACGCGGATGACGTCAATGATCGTACTGAGGCGGGCGACCTCTGCGGCGAACTCACTCGGGGCGATCACGTGATCAGCAACTTCGAGGAAACCGCGCAAATCCTTCGGAAGCGGGACGTACTGAGGGCTGAGAATCCCGACAATGCGCCGACCGCGGCCACGTCGCACGTTGGCCAGCCGGCCATAACGATCGGAATCGTTCGGCACGACGAAGAAGAAATCGACGAGATGGGGACCGACCGCCTGCGCGGAACGGTCGACGGGATCGAGAGCCAGGATCGCCCGCTCGATACGCTCAGCATCGGTCTCGTCCCGGACGTGCGCGCCGTCACGGCGACTGTTCCCACGTCCGTCGGCACCCCGGTTCGTCGCGTCGTACGAACCGAGCTCGTCCACCTCACGATCCAGCTCGTCCATCCTCGTGGGACGGCTCCCTGGAGCGAGCTCGACGACCACGACGTCGACGCCCGCCGAGCGCAGCGCTTCAGTGGTTCGCCGGGCCGCCTCGGCAATCTCTCCCGACCCCGAAGGCGCGACGATGTTCACCCCGAGTGGCAGCGAACTCCGCCGTCGACTGCCGAGGCGAGTCGCTCGGAGGGCGCCGCGCCGCGCCGCGCAGTGTTCCAGGTGCTCGACGTACTGCTCAGCCACCGTGTGATAGGTGGCCTCCCGCTGCACGAACGCTCGCGCGGCCTCGCCGGCGCGTTGGCAGAGCGCGGGATCCCCCGCCAGGCGGTCCATAAGCTCGGCGAGGTTCTCATGCTCATGGTCGAAGTCCGTCGTGACGCGCCAGCAGTACTGTTCGTCGAGCTCTCGGAATTGCAGCACGTCGCTCACGATCGCCGGGCGGCCTGCTCCGAAAGTGCGCATGAGCGTGGCGCTCATCTCTCCGGCTGTCGGCCAGCGCAAAGAGATGCCGACGTCGCATCGTTGCATTTCATGCTCGAGCTCAGTGAGGGAGAGGTCCGTCTTCACCTCGAGCGAGCCCTCGAGGTCGGGCCGCGTCGCGATCGCACGGAGCTCGCGCTCGAGGAGATGGTCGTCGGCGCGTCCTGCGATGACCATGCGAGCGAGTGGATGGCGCTTTCGGACCTCGAGGAAGGCATCCACGAGGGGCCGGACCCGCTTGTAATAGTTGATCCCGCCGAAGACGCCGAAGACGACCTCGCCGGGTGGCCGGCGCAGCTTCCACTCCGGCTCGCTGAGCACGGGCGCAGGCAGCTGGATCGTCCGAACGTCGCAATTCGGATAGCGGCGGCGCATCTCTCGGGCCATCGCGGAACTGTGCACGAGCGTGCGGACGTTGGACTCCAGGATCCTTCGAGCGAGCAGGACCTGGATGCGGTCGAGGTCCTTGCGGCCGTTGCCTATGTCGACGAGCGGAAGGTCGTCCGCCGGGCTGATGTCCGGGCGGTCGTAGGCGACCTCGTCCCGGAAGATCGCTCCCTCGGCGCCTCCGCACATCTCGGCCGTGAAGTCCGCGAGCGAGGGATCGTGCATAACGAGCAGGCCGGGCTCCTCGAACGCCCGACCATAGAAGAAGCGGTGGTACTTCGAGTTGTTCCCCATCTGGTAAAGACTGCAATCCACGACGAGGTCGTCAGCCGCGGCCGAGCCGACGAGCTCGACGCCATCTAATGCACGCACCAGGCCGAGCTGCTTCTCCGCGACGACCGCCACGATGTCGACGTGGTGGCGAAGCTCTTCAAGCAGCTCGTAGCTGTAGTCGGCGATGCCGCTCCGCTCGGGCGGGAGCGGAGAGTAGAAGGCGACCCGCATGCAGGCGCCGCCTACGGTCGCCGGCCGACGACCGCGTAGTCCGCGGGAGCAAAAAGGTGGAAGTTCAGCACATCGACAATCGAGCCAACGCTTTCGGCCCATGGTTCGTCGGGCTTCGGGCGCTCGAGCCCTTGCGGTTGATCGGCGCGCTCGAGCCGGCGGATCTCCACGTCCCCGAAGCCGCGCGCACCGACGAGGAACGCGAGCAGCTCAGGTGGGATCGGCCGTTGGTGTGTCGGGTCGAGGTAGAACGACGACGATCCGACGACGACGTTCTCAGGATTCTGCGTCTCGAGGACGATGAGGCCGCCAGGCCGGATGGCGCGGGCCGCGAGCTCAACGATCTCGATGAGCTCGTCGACGGGCAGGTGCTCCACGACCTGGATCGCCGTCACAGCGCCGAGCGAACGCTCCTCGAGGCCAGCCAGGTGGGCACGAGCGTCCTCGAGCCGCACGTCGAGGCCACGGGCGCGGCCGCGCTCGACGTACTCGGGGTCCAGGTCGATCCCGTACGCGGTCACACCCCCGGCGGCGAGCACCTCGAGCAGCTCCCCGCGCCCGCACCCGAGGTCGAGCACCGGGCCCTCGAGACCCGCCAGGTCGTCGAGGTAAGGAGCGACGCGCTCCTTGACGACTGGCACCGGACCACGGAACGCCTCGGCGAAGACCGCATGCAAGCTGTCGAACCCGCTCGGCAGGGCTGCCAGCTGCTCGGGTGCCACCGGAGCTGGGAAGCTCCGACGCGCCTCGGCGAGGTAGAGGTCGAGCTGGCTCATGCGCAGCCACACGTCGTCGAGCGCTTGTCGCCACGGACGCTCGGCGGCTGCGCCGGCGGTGATCGCCTTAGCCGCCTCGTCGGCGCGGGCCGCCGTCTCGCTAGCCGCGTCGAGCCCGCCCTCGAGGTCGTCGAGCCGCTGGTCCAGCTCCGTCAGCGCCGAGCGCAGCGGCCCGACGCCCTCGTGGTAGCGGGCGAGCGCCTGACGCTGGCCGAGGTCGATCTTGTCCTGGACGAGGTCGAGCTGGCGAACGAGATCGCTGATCGCCGGCTCGAGATGCTTCAGCAGGAACTCGTGACGATCGAGCGGCTCCTCATGGCGCACAAGCACCGCGCTGTGGTGCTGGAGGTCGTCAGCGAGGTGCAGGAGCTGGAACTCGTCTCGATCGAGGCGTGCCCGGACCGCATCGAGTTCGGCGAGAAGGGCTCTGTTGACGATCACCTGATGGTGGAGGAACGGCCAGAGCAGCTTCCCGAGGAGCTTCTTGACCGAGCGGAGCTTTCCCGAGGTGACCGGCAGGCCGAGCGCGGCGTGCGCCTCGGCCTCGGACCAGTTCGGTGTCAGGCCTGGCACGGAGCGTCTCTCCCGTCGTGAGCAGCCTTACGGATTGCGCAAGGTGTAAGGCCGCATCGTACAGGGGGCGCCCGAGCCCGAGCGACCAATCCGTTCGCACCTCTCGCTCCTCTCGAAGCGCGAGAGCTCGCTCGCGGCGACCGCCGCGTCGGCGCCCATGCAAATCTTCGAGCAGCGGAGTCGCCTGCCTCGCAGGTGGTCGACCGCTATCGCGCTATCGACCGTCCTCAATCGAGCCGACCTGCTCGAGACGCTCGTCGAGATCACCGAAGATGCTGGCGACGTAAGGGCCCCGGTAGCGTCCAACCGAACCCCGAAGCGCAGCGGCCAGTTCACCTTTAACAGTCGCCTCTTCCCGGTTCACGACTGGATCAGGACGGCGACCAGGTATACGAGGCCGTGCTGTCGCTGTAGCCGTTCTTCGCGAACGCGGCGGTAATCGTTACGGGGTTGCCGGGCACATAGCCGTTGTACTGGGTGTCCTCGCAGCCGGCAGCATTCGACGTAGTGATCGATCCCCTGAGATACCAGGCACCAGGGAGCGAGACGAGTTGTGTCGGGGTGAGCGTACAGCCGACTTCGAGGGGGATGGGAAAGCTCGAAGGATTTACCGTCATACCGGGAGACGAGACTGTAATGGCGATTGAGCCACTAATGAGCCCATTTGACCCGATCGTGGAGTCCGAAAGCACATTGCCATTCTGATCGACGGTACTTGCGTTGAAGGACAGTGCGCCGGCGCTGCTTTCGGCGTTGATCGTCGTCGTCGTCGAGAAGTTCGGAACGTTCACCACCTCGGTCTGGCTCGCCGAGTTCGTCCCGCTCAGATACTCGGTGATGAGCGTCTGGTTTCCCGTACTAGCGAGCTCGACAGTGCAGTCCATCGAGTTCACGGACGCCCGCACGTTCGTGGCGCATGCGAGCGAGCCGTTAACGAAAAGGCTCAGCACGCCCTGGGGGAGCACTGCCCCGGGAAAGCCGCTCGCGGCGACGAAGGCGTGGAACGTCACGTGAAGCGGGTCGTTCGAAGCTTGGGTAAACGTCGGGTCGAGATTTGTCGTCATGCACACCGACCGGTGCACGACCTTCGCATAGCGGACCCGGTGCCTGACGAGGATGACCTTGCGGACGCCGTCTACCCGAGTCACCTCGCGCCGCACGGAGATCCTCGTGCCGCGATGGATCTCGGCGACGGACTTACAGGTCGCACTCGAGCCGGCGGCCGCGGCCGGAGCAGCGCTCATCGACAGCAGTCCGACCGAGGACGCGCCGACAGCCAAGATTGACGCGAGCAATGCTCGGGCACGCCCTCTACGGCACCGATAAATTTAGAGCCCCCCGACCGATCGTTCCAGCCCAATGATCTGCTCAGCGGCAACACGAATCACCGAAAGACTAATCTGGTATTGGGCACGTCTGAAGAAAGAAATGAGCGCGGACGGCGTAGACCTTGATGCTTTCCAGTGCTTCTCTTAGCTTGTAATTAAACCTTCACGTCCTGCTCAAGGATGAGATTCGTCGCTTTCTCGGCCACCTCACGCAGCTCGTCGATGAGGGCGCGGAGTTTCCGGTCGTTGCCGATCCACTCCTGATAGAACTCG
>JAODBO010000052.1 GCA_025464005.1 Acidimicrobiaceae bacterium
GACCGAAGCTCGCGAACGCGCCGCTCATGAGCGCCCGGTGCGGTGCCCCGAGACGCGCGAGCTGGCTGATGGCCTGGTGCACGCTGGAGTAGTCCGGTCGGAGCGCCGCCGCCGCCAGCCATCCGCCCACGAAGCACGCCGGGCCGACGATGCCCGCGGCGGCGGCAATGGTGGACGCAGGGGCCGGCGTCGCCGAGCGAACGGCCGACGTCTTCGGCGGGCTGGTCAACTGCGACGCCTCCAGCCCATTATCGCCGGATGGTAGCCGCACGGCTGGGGACGGCGGCTACGGTGCAGGCGTGACGCGCTCCGGGCGTGCGACAGCTGAGCAACGGCGTTCCCGGCCCCGACGCCTCGCAGGCAGGCGACTGCTTCGGTCGAGCGCCGCCGGCCTGATCGCAGGCGTGGTCTCGTCCTTCTTCACGCCGTGGCAGGCGGCCGAGCTCATCGGCTGGGATCTGGCCGCCGCCGGCTTCCTGGTCGCGGTCTGGATCGCGGTAGGGCATCTCGACGCCGACGGGACCAGTAGCAGGGCCCGGGCCGAGGACCCGAGCGCGCCTGTGGCCGACCTCGTCATCGTCTCGGCCGGCGTGGCCTGCATCGTCGGGGCAGGCTTGGCGCTGATCCGGGCGGGCCAGTCCGGCGGGGCGACGAAGGCGTACCTGATCGCCCTCGCAATCGCGAGCGTCGTCGTCTCGTGGGCCTCGGTGCACACGGTGTTCGCTCTTCGCTACGCGCGCCTCTACTACGGCGACACCAACGGGGGCATCGACTTCAAGTCCGACGCGCCGCCCGACTACCGCGACTTCGCCTACGTCGCCTTCACCGTCGGCATGACCTTCCAGGTCTCCGACACCGACATCAAGGCACCGAGGATCCGCAGGGTGGTGCTCAGCCACTCGCTGCTCTCGTACCTGTTCGGGGCGGTGATCATCGGCCTCACGATCAACGTGGTGGCCAGCCTGTTGCGCTAATGCCGGCTCAGGCGCGAGACGCGCGTCTCATCGCGCAATCCGCGCAGAGCCGGGTCGCAGGGAGGGCGGCGACCCGCTCGTCGGCGATCGGGCGGCCGCACTCCTCGCACCTGCGCCGCTCGCCGGGGGTGCTTCGCGCAACCACCGCGTCGAGCTCGGCAAGGTGGCGTACAGCGCCGTCGAGCAGTGCCGACACTCGGGCGCGCTCGAAGCCCACGGTCGAGCCCTCCGCGTCGTGCTCGTCGTCGGGGACGGTCGCCGCGGCGCTCTCGACGATGGCTCCGAGCTCCTCGGTCAGGTCGGCGATCTGGAGCGCAATCCGCTCGCGCTCGGCTCGCACCGCCTCGTCGACATCGAGCGTCTCGTCCCGCTCCTCGCCCATGGCTCGACGCTAGATCGCTGCGCTCAACAACGGAGCTCCACCCACTCGTCGCCGAAGGGCAGCTTGGGGCTCGTCGCCGCGCGGCTCGCCTCCCGCTCGAGTCGGCGTTGCGTCCTGCCGTCCACCCAGGGCGTAATCTCAAGGCGGTAGATGGCGATGCCGAGTCGCTCGGTCAAGTGCGGCTCCTGCACGAAGCTGATCGAGTATTTCCTGCGACATATCCCGCAGGTGCGCGTAACCGGCTCGTCCGAGACGCTCAGGCGTGCCGCCCGCTGGCGATGGCACGGCAGGCTGCGGTCGCCGACGATCTTCGGCGCGGTGTCGTCCACGGACTCGTGTCTAGTCCGTGGGTACCTCGTCGGGCGGCACCAGCCGGAACCATTCGACGACGACTGGAGTGTCGTTTCCGACTGACCATCCAGGATCCCGCAGGTGGGAGCGGACGGCGTCCGCGAAGCCTTCCCAGTAGTGCTCGTGCGCGCTGCGCCACTCCGCTGCGTCCCGGAATCCCTCGCCTTCGGCCACGGCGACGTCGTCGCCCACGTCGGCGAGTCGGGGCACCGCGACGTCGAGCACCTCGACCGTGCCCAGGCGCTCGCCGGCGCTCCCGGCAAGTAGCGAACGGTCGCCGGGACGAGGCAACGGCATCCGCTCGATCGTGTAGAAGACCTCGAGGCTTGAGGTCGCCGTCTTGTCGCCACGAAGCACCGAGGCGACGAGCCGGTCGCGCATCGGCCCCGGATCCCCGAGCTCGAACAGCGCTGGCCGTCCAGCACCGCCGCCTCCGACGCGCACGTGCGCGCCGTCAAGGGTGACGATGTCGCCGGGATGCAGCCGCCGCCCGCGGCGCGTCTCGGTGTCGCCGTTGACCGAGACGGCTCCGGTCGCGAGCAGCGGGCGTGCGTCCGAGCCGGCGCCGACGAGGTCGGACAGCTTGAGGAACTGGCCGAGCCGGATCTCGCCGTCGGCGATGGCCACCTCCCGCACAGCGTCGCCGCTCGACGGGTCGTCTCGCACCGGGTCACCGCTAGTCGGGTCATCTCGCACAGGGCCATCATCGCCGCTGAGCCGGCTCCTCGCGGCGCCCATCCATGAGATCCTTGCGGCAGTGGCGAACGGCAACGCCGCGAGGACCTATCGTCGCGCTCGATGTCTGACGCCGCACACGAAGCAATCCTCCGGGATCCGAGCGAGCCGGAGATCGGACCAATCCGGTCCGACGAGCTCGAGGACCTCTTCGTCCTGTTCACTGGAGTCGTCGCTCGACGCGAGGGGTACCCGCAAGCGCCACCGCTTACCCGTGAGGTGTTCGACGCGACTTGGGTGCGCCCCGTGACGGTCGTCATCGTTGCTCGCGTCGAGGGAACGCTCGCCGGGGCCTACTACCTTAAGCCTAACTTTCCGGGAAGAGCGGCCCACATCGCCAACGCGGGCTACATCGTCGACCCGCGGTTCCGGCGGCGTGGAATCGGGCGCCTCTTGCTACAGGACACCATCGCGAGGGCGCCGGAGGTCGGCTTCGACGCGGTCCAGTTCAACCTCGTCTTCGCGTCGAACCCGGCTCGCCAGCTCTACGAGGAGCTCGGTTGGCGCGAGATAGGCCGCGTGCCGTGCGCGGTCGAAGGTGAGGACGCCATCGTCTACTGGCGAGCGGTCGAGTGATGGGCCGTCAGCCCGCGCTCGGCGCCACAAGCGCGTCGAGCCGGTCGAGGGTGGCGACGATACCCACGCGATTTCGCTCCGGGTAACCGACGCGCTCGATGAGGCGCGGGGAGATCGCGGTCGACCAGTCGAAGGTCTCGGTGACCGTCGTCGCGCCGTCGCCGGCCGGCTCGAGCCGCCAACGCCATCGATGCCCACCGAAGTGACGCCACGCGATGAGCCGGTCTTCCTCGAACTCGACGACCGTGTTGGTCATGCGATACGGCACGACGCCCTTCATGTCCATCGAGAACCGGCTGCCCGGCCCGAGCCTCGTGGGGATGCCCGAGCGCTCTCGGCCCACCGAGCCCGACCCGTCGATCAGCGGGTGCTTGGACGGGTTGGTGAGGATCGCGAAGATCGTCCTCGGCGGAACCGCAATGGTCTTCGAGACCGATACCTCGCGTTCGTCCATGGCGGCGATGCTAAGCGCTGGACCACTGGCTGTGGGAATGCTGGGCGAGGGGGCGACGTTGTCCCTCTCGCAGGCGCCGGGAGTCGTGTCTTTTCGGTGGCCGCATCTCAGCGTCGGTGCGGGGCCCGACAACTATCGATGGGTCGCGCGCGGCCCGGGAGGCAACATGCTGCAAGAGACCCTGGCTTCGCCTCACCGCCCGGACACTGCTGTCGCGCCACAAGGTCGCGCCTGGCCCCACTGGATCGTGCTGGCCCTCGCGTGCGTCGGTCAGTTCATGGTCGTGCTCGACGTGTCGGTGGTGAACGTCGCCCTCCCCTCGATCCACCGCGATCTCGGCTTCTCGTCGGACGGCCTCCAGTGGGTCGTCAACGCCTACACCCTCACCTTCGCCGGCTTCCTTCTCCTCGGCGGCCGGGCCGCGGACCTCTTCGGCCGCCGGAAGATCTTCTTGCTCGGCCTCGCCGTCTTCTCATTCGCCAGCCTCCTCGGCGGCTTGGCGCAGGACCAGGCGATGCTCGTCGCGGCGCGCGCGCTGCAGGGCCTCGGTGGGGCGGTGCTCGCGCCGGCCACGCTCTCGATCATCACGACCACGTTCACCGAGCCGCGCGAGCGGGCGCGGGCGATGGGCATGTGGAGCGCCGTCGCCGGCGCCGGGGGAGCGTTCGGCGCACTCTTCGGAGGCGTGCTCACAGACGAGCTGTCGTGGCGGTGGATCCTCTTCATCAACGTGCCGATCGGTGTCGCCGCGCTGGTGGTCGGGCGCCTCGCCCTCCCCGAGAGCCGCGGGCTACAGAAGACCGGGCTCGACCTGCCTGGAGCGGTGCTCGTCACGGCCGGACTGACGGCCCTCGTCTACGGCGTCGTCCGCACGGACGCGCTCAGCTGGACCTCCGGCCAGACGATCGGTGTCCTCGCCGTGGCGGTGCTCCTACTCGGGGGGTTCCTGTTGCGCGAGGGCAAGTTTGCTCAGGCACCGCTGATGCCTCTCAGGGTGTTCGCATCGCGGTCCATCTCGGGAGCCAACCTCGTGATGTTCGCCATGTCGGCCGCAATCTTTCCGATGTGGTACCTGCTCACCCTCTACTTCCAGGACGTGCGCGGATACTCGGCGCTTCGCACCGGCCTGGTGTTCTCACCGGTGGCCTTCGCGATCGTGATCGGGGCCCAGACGGCCTCGCGCCTTGTGAGCCGCGTCGGCGCGCGACGCCTCTTGCTCGTGGGGACCGCGACCATGACGGTCGGGATGTTCCTGCTGTCGAGGATCGGGGCGACGAGCAACTTCTGGGTCGACGTGCTGCCGGGGGCCGTGCTGTCGTCGCTCGGTCTCGGCTTGTCGGTGACCCCCGTCACCTTCGCTGCGACCACCGGTGTCGCTCGTCACGAGGCCGGGCTGGCCTCGGGGCTCGTCAACACCGCCCGCCAGGTCGGAGGCTCGCTCGGCCTCGCGGTGCTGGCAACGGCAGCCACGACCCGGACCGATGGGCTGCTATCGGGCCACGGACAGGCCGGGCCCCACACGGCCGGGGTCGCCCTGAGCGCCGGGTTCGCGCTCGGTCTGCGTATCGGCGCCGGACTCGCTGCAGCGAGCATCCTGGCCGCTCTCGTGCTCCCGACGCTACGGCACCGCTCGAGCCCCTTCGCCCCCGCGGGAGTCGAGGAGGCCGCCGTCGTGGATCTCGGGTAACCATGAGGTGTTTGCCAGCGAACCCACAGGAACATCTCAGACTGACCTAGCATCATGAAGTCGTGGACAACCTCGTAAGTCGAGTTCTCGTCGTCGACGACGAGCCCAACATCACGGACCTCGTCTCGACCGCTCTTCGCTACGAAGGGTTCGAGATCGCGACCGCGGCCTCGGGCCGGGCAGCGCTCGAGCAGGTCGCGCTCTTCCGGCCACATCTCGTCGTCCTCGACGTCATGCTTCCCGACCTCGACGGCTTCGAAGTCGCGCGGCGGCTGCGCCAGGAGGGACGTCGCGTCCCGATCCTGTTCCTCACCGCCCGGGACGCGACGGAGGACAAGGTGCGTGGCCTGACGCTCGGAGGCGACGACTACGTCGCCAAGCCCTTCTCCCTCGCGGAGCTGCTTGCACGCGTGCGAGCCGTGCTGCGGCGCGTCCAAGAGGGCAGTGAAGGGTCGTCCCGCCTCGTGTTCGCGGACCTCGAGCTCGACGAGGAGACTCGCGAGGTGTTCCGTGGAGCGACGTCGATCGAGCTGACACCGACGGAGTTCAAGCTGCTGCGTTATCTCATGCTCAATCCGCGCCGCGTCCTCTCCAAGGCTCAGATCCTCGACCACGTCTGGGAGTACGACTTCGGCGGGGACGCCAACGTCGTCGAGACCTACATCAGCTACCTTCGCAAGAAGATCGACACGCTCGGGCCGCCGCTGATACACACGCTCCGGGGAGCCGGCTACAGCATGCGCGTCCCGGTGAACGCCTGAGGAACGAGTTCCCGTGCCGGCCCTCCGGGCTATGCGCGGAGCGACCCGTCATGCACGAGCAATCGCGCGACGGATGTCGCTTCGCGCTCGGCTCCTCCTCGGCCTGATCCTCGTGGCCGCGCTGGGCCTCGTAGCCGCCGATGTCGTCGTCTACGGCCAGGTCGAGTCTTTCCTCACCGCCCAGCTCGACCAGCAGGCCGTGACCGCGCTCAACCCGCTGATCCGCCAGATCAACGTGCTGTCCGGTCCGGGCAACGGATTCGGTGGTCTCGGCGCCGGCCTCGAGTTCAATCAGGCCACACCCTCGGGCGCGTACGGAGCGGTCGTCACCGGGGGAGCGATCTCCAAGCAGGTGTTCCCGACGCCGCTCGCAGCGCGCCCGGCGATCCCTACGGACATCGTGTCCAAGACGGACGCCAGCACGCAGATGATCACCATCGACAGCAATCAACGGCAATCGCTCTACCTGACCGTGTCCGCAGTCGGTGACCCTTCGTACCGCTACCGGTTGGTCGCGGTGTCGCTCACCTCGCCGCTCAATTCCGTCGCCATCGTCGCACTGCCGCTCTCCGGCGTCGAAGCCGTGCTGCATCGCCTCGTCGGGATCGACCTCGTTGCTTCGGCCGCAGTGCTAGCGCTCCTCGCCGGGCTCGGCTATCTCGTGGTTCGCGTCGGCATGCGACCGCTCGAGGAGATCGAGGAGACGGCCGAGGCGATCGCCGCGGGCGACCTCTCGCGCCGTGTCGTCCGGGACGACATCGAGACCGAGGTCGGCCGTCTCGGCGCGTCGCTCAACAGCATGCTCGGCCAGATCGAGCACGCGTTCTCCGAACAGCAGGCCTCCGAGCACCGGCTGAGGCAGTTCCTGGCGGACGCCTCCCACGAGCTTCGAACGCCGGTCACGTCGATCCGCGGCTACTCCGAGCTGTTCCGCCGTGGGGCCGACCGCAGGCCCGAAGACCTCGCGCTCGCCATGCGACGGATCGAGGACGAGGCGACCCGCATGGGCGTTCTCGTCGACGACCTGTTGCTTCTCGCCCGCCTCGACCAGGGTCGCGCTCCCGAGCTCGGCACCGTCGACCTCGTCGCCGTGGCGACCGACGCCGCCGCGGACGCGCAGGTGGTCGCCCCCGATCGGCCGGTGACGCTCGACGCCCCCGAGCCCGTGGAGGTGACCGGCGACGAGCGCCAGCTGCTGCAGATCGCCACCAATCTCGTGCAGAACGCGCTCCGCCACACTCCGGCCGGGACGCCGGTGACCGTCAGCGTGACCGCCCGGGACGGCCACGCCGTCCTCGCCGTCCGAGACGAAGGGCCGGGAATGACGGCCGAGCACGCGGCGCGCGTGTTCGAGCGCTTCTACCGGGCGGACCCCTCCCGGACACGTGGGAGCGGTGGGACCGGCCTCGGGCTCTCGATCGTGCGATCGATCGCGGAGGCCCACGGCGGATTGGCGCGCGTGGAGACCTCGCCCGGGAGCGGCGCGACGTTCGTCGTCGAGCTGCCGCTCGCGACTGGCGCCGGAGAGGACGATCCGGCTCGGATACGGCCCGAGGTCGCGGTCGGGGTGCCGGAGGGCGACACGGTGGCATCGCCGCACCCCGAAGCGAGCCGCTAG
>JAODBO010000158.1 GCA_025464005.1 Acidimicrobiaceae bacterium
ACCCGGAGGGTCGAAAATGCCGATCCGGACTACGACGCCTGGATCTTGATCTCGATATCCACGCCCGCCGGAAGGTCGAGCCGCTGGAGCGAGTCGACGGTCTTCGGGGTGTGCTCGACGATGTCGACGAGACGCTTATGGATCCGCATCTCGAAGTGCTCGCGACTGTCCTTGTGCTTGTGCGGCGAGCGAATCACCGTGTAGCGGTGGCGCTCGGTCGGCAGCGGCACGGGGCCGCGCACTTTGGCCTGCGTACGCAGGACCGTCTCGACGATCTTCTTCGTCGACTGGTCCACGACCTCGTGGTCGTATGCCTTTAGACGGATCCGAATCCGTTGGCGGGGTCCGTCAGCCACGTCGAGGCTCCCGTCTCTACTTGGAGATCTTGGTGACGACGCCCGAACCAACGGTGCGGCCGCCCTCACGGATGGCGAAGCGCAGCCCCTCGTCCATGGCGATCGGCTTGCCGAGCTCGACGGTCATCGTCGTGTTGTCTCCCGGCATGACCATCTCGGTGCCTTCCGGCAGCGAGATGCTCCCCGTGACGTCGGTGGTCCGGAAGTAGAACTGCGGCCGGTAGTTGGAGAAGAACGGCTTGTGACGGCCGCCTTCCTCCTTCTTCAGCACGTAGACGTTGGCCTCGAAGTTCGCGTGAGGTGTGATCGAGCCCGGCTTGCACAGCACCTGGCCGCGCTCGACGTCCTCCTTCTTCGTACCGCGGAGCAGGACGCCGACGTTGTCACCGGCCCGACCCGAGTCGAGGAGCTTGCGGAACATCTCGATGCCGGTGACGACCGTCTTCTGCGTGGCGCGCAGTCCGACGATCTCGACCTCGTCGCCGACCTTGACCTCGCCCTGCTCGATCCGGCCCGTCACGACGGTGCCACGGCCGGTGATCGTCATCACGTCTTCGATCGACATGAGGAAGGGACGCTCGACGTCGCGGACCGGCTCGGGGATGAACTCGTCCACGGCGTTCATGAGGGCGAGAATGCCCTCGGCCGCGTCGGCGTCGCCCTCGAGGGCCTTGAGAGCAGAGACGCGCACGATCGGCGTGTTGTCGCCGTCGAACTCGTACTCGGTGAGCAGCTCGCGTACTTCGAGCTCGACGAGGTCGAGGAGCTCCTCGTCGTCGACCATGTCGGCCTTGTTGAGGGCGACCACGATCGAAGGCACGCCGACCTGGCGGGCGAGCAGCACGTGCTCGCGCGTCTGGGGCATGGGGCCGTCGGCAGCGGAGACAACGAGGATCGCGCCGTCGACCTGAGCGGCGCCCGTGATCATGTTCTTGATGTAGTCCGCGTGACCGGGCATGTCGACGTGCGCGTAGTGACGCTTGTCCGTCTCGTACTCGACGTGCGAGATCGAGATGGTGATGCCGCGCGCCTTCTCTTCAGGAGCCTTGTCGATCTGGTCGAAGGCCTTGAAGTCGACGTTCGGGTTGTGGTCGTGCAGGACCTTCGTGATCGCGGCAGTGAGCGTGGTCTTACCGTGGTCGATGTGTCCCATCGTCCCGACATTGACGTGTGGCTTCTTGCGCTCGAACTTCTGCTTGGCCATTGGTGCCGACAGCTCCGTCTGCTCTGGGCAGCGCCGCGAGGCCCCGCCGTAACCTGTTTTGCGTTGTGAGATCTCTTCGCCGTCCGGTCTCGACCGGCCGACTGTGCCCGGCTTATACCGAGCGTTACGTCCCCGAGCGGGGACTACCTACCCGGTCCCCTTACTCCCCTGTCGCCCGGGCGACGATCTCCCGGGCGATGGAGTCGGGAACCTCCTGGTAGGAGTTGAACTGCATCGTGTACGTCGCGCGTCCCTGCGTGCGGGAACGCAGGTCGGTAGCGTAGCCGAACATGTCGGACAATGGAACCTGCGCTCGCACGACCTGGTAGGAGCCTCGCTGCTCCATGCCTTCGACCTTGCCGCGGCGCGACGACAGGTCGCCGATGACGTCGCCCATGTACTCCTCGGGCGTGACGACCTCGACCTGCATGATCGGCTCGAGCAGCACCGGCCGCGCCGAGCGGGCCGCCTTCTTGTAGGCGAGCGAGCCGGCGATCTTGAAGGCCATCTCGGAGGAGTCGACGTCGTGGTACGAACCGAAGACCAGTGTGATCTTGATGTCGACCGTCGGGTACCCGGCGAGCACGCCGGACTCCATCGCCTCCTTGATTCCGGCGTCGATCGAGGAGATGTACTCCTTCGGGATGACGCCGCCGGAGATCTTGTCGACGAACTGGTAGCCACCGCCGGGGTTCGGCTCGATGTCGATGACGACGTGGCCGTACTGGCCACGGCCGCCGGTCTGGCGGATGTAGCGCTCCTCGACCTTCTGCACCTTGTCGCGCACGGTCTCGCGATACGCGACCTGCGGCTTGCCGACGTGGGCGTCGACCTTGAACTCGCGGAGCATCCGGTCGACCAGCACCTCGAGATGGAGCTCGCCCATGCCCGAGATCACGGTCTGGCCCGTCTCCTCGTCGGTACGGACGCGGAACGTCGGGTCCTCCTCGGAGAGCGAGAACAACGCCTTGCCCAGCTTGTCCTGGTCGGCCTTGGTCTTCGGCTCGACCGCGACGTGGATGACCGGCTCCGGGAACTCGAGGGACTCGAGGATGATCGGCTTCGCGGGGTCGCTGAGGGTGTCGCCCGTCGTGGTGCCCTTCAGGCCCACGACTGCGACGATGTCGCCGGCATAGATGACGTCGAGGTCCTCGCGGTGGTTGGCGTGCATCTGCAGGATGCGGCCGACGCGCTCGCGCTTGTCCTTGGTCGAGTTGAGCAGCGCCGAGCCCTTCTCGAGCGTGCCCGAGTAGACGCGGATGTAGGTGAGCTTGCCGACGAAGGGGTCGCTCTGGATCTTGAACGCGAGAGCCGAGAAGGGCTCCTCGTCGCGGGGCAGGCGCTCGATGTCCTCGCCGCGCAGCGTCGTACCCGGCGTCGGCGGGACGTCCAGCGGGCTCGGCAGGTAGTCGACGATCGCGTCGAGCAGGGGCTGGACGCCCTTGTTCTTGAATGCCGAGCCGCAGAGGACGGGGACCGCCTGGCCGGCGATGGTCACGAGCCGAATAGCCCGGCGGAGGTCGTCCTCGGTGATCTCCTGCTCGGCGACGTACTTCTCCATGACGATGTCGTCGAAGTTCGACAAAACGTCGACGAGCTCGTGGCGCGCCTCTTCGGCCTGCTCGAGCAGGTCGGCGGGGATCGCTTCCTCGATCCAGTGCTCGCCCATCGTCTCTTCCCAGACGAGCGCCTTCATCGCGACGAGGTCCACGACGCCGCGGAAGCCGCCCTCGGCGCCGATCGGGAGCTGCACGACCGCGGGAACCGCGTCGAGGCGGTCCTTGATCATCGCGATGGTCCGGTAGAAGTCGGCGCCGGTCCGGTCCATCTTGTTGACGAAGCAGAAGCGCGGGACGTTGTACTTGTTGGCCTGACGCCAGACGGTCTCGGTCTGCGGCTCTACGCCGGCGACCGCGTCGAAGACCGCCACGGCTCCGTCGAGCACGCGCAGCGACCGCTCGACCTCGACGGTGAAGTCGACGTGGCCGGGGGTGTCGATGATGTTGATCACGCAGTCGCGCCACCGGCAGGTGGTCGCGGCCGAGGTGATCGTGATGCCCCGCTCCTGCTCCTGGACCATCCAGTCCATGGTGGCCGCGCCCTCGTGCACCTCGCCGATCTTGTAGTTACGGCCGGTGTAGTAGAGGATGCGCTCGGTAGTGGTGGTCTTGCCCGCGTCGATGTGGGCCATGATCCCGATGTTGCGGGTCTTGGCAAGCGGGAAGGCGCGGGGTGGAATGTTTGCCATGTCGTCCAGTGTCTCAGCTAGTGACTCGGTTGGTCCTCGGTGCTCGTGCTAGGTCTCGCCTGACGGCGGCCCGGTGGTGCCAGACGCCGCCGGCGTCAACGTTCCAGCAGCTGTCCTGGCCACGTGCGCGGTCATGCGCACGCAGCGGCGCTACCAGCGGTAGTGAGCGAAGGCCTTGTTCGACTCGGCCATCTTCTGCAGGTCCTCACGCCGCTTGACTGCGGCTCCGAGGCCATTGGCAGCGTCGAGGATCTCGTTGGCGAGGCGGAGGGCCATCGTGCGCTCGCGGCGCTGGCGGGAGTAGCCGACGAGCCAGCGGATCGACAGCGTCGTCGCGCGGCGGGGGCGCACCTCCACCGGCACCTGGTAGGTCGCTCCACCCACTCTACGGCTTCGCACCTCGAGCTCCGGTCGGACGTTGTCGAGCGCCCGCTTGAGGGTCGGGACCGGGTCGGACGCGGTCTTCTCGGCGACGACTTCGAGCGCGTCGTAGACGATCCGCTCGGCAAGGATCCGCTTGCCGCGGGTGAGGACCTTGTTGGTCAGCTGGGTGACGAGGACCGACTTGTGGACCGGGTCGGGCAGCAGGTCGCGCCGCGGCGCTGGACCGTTACGAGGCATCAGGCACCCTTCTTGGCGCCGTAGCGGCTACGCGCCTGCGCCCTGTCACGGACTCCGGAGGTGTCGAGCGTGCCGCGGACGATCTTGTACCTGACCCCCGGGAGGTCCTTCACACGGCCGCCACGCACGAGCACGATCGAGTGCTCCTGCAGGTTGTGGCCGACACCGGGGATGTACGCGGTGATCTCGACGCCGCTCGTGAGCCGTACGCGCGCCACCTTGCGGAGCGCGGAGTTCGGCTTCTTCGGGGTCGTCGTGTAGACGCGCGTGCAGACGCCGCGGCGCTGTGGCGCGCCTTTCAGGGCCGGCGTCTTCGTCTTCGTCCGCTTCGAGGCTCGTCCCTTGCGGACGAGCTGGGCAATCGTGGGCACGCGTAACCTCTTCGCGAGTTTCTTTCGTCGGATAGCCGCCGGAGCGCGAGCGCCTACGCGGACAGCCCCGCCATACTAGGCGAGCTGGGAGGGCCGGGCAAACAGCGGTCACGCTCGGTTTGTACTGGCCCGCTTGTCAAGTCGCCCGTTCGGCCTTGCGAGAGGACGCGAACAGGGGCGCGTCGGTCCCGCGTGGCCGAGATCGCGTTGATACGGGAGACCGGCCAGCTTCGACCAGCGGGCGCGAGACCTCGCCTGCCTACCGCCCGCACCCGCCTACCGTCCGCCACGCCGTTCCGTCAAAGGACCCGCCTGGGCCCCGATGCCACCGACCGCGGCGGCTCCCGCCCGCATCGCGGCCCGAAGCGCTGTGGCGAGGTCCTCGCCCCGGGCGAGCGCCGCACCGAGCGCGCCGGTCGAGGAGTCCCCCGCTCCCGTGGTGTCGCGCACGCGCGTGGCACGTGGCGCGTCGACCATCACGATCCGGCCGTCGGAGGTGGCGGCGACGGCACCGTCGGCACCGAGCGTCACCACCGCCGCCCGGGAGCCGCCGTCCACCAGCGACAGGGCGAGCTCTCCCGGGGCAAGGTCACGTGCCCGAGCGCCGAGTCGCCGCTGTGCGACGAGACGGGCCTCCCCGCGGTTGCACACGACGACGTCCGCCAACGGGAGGAGATCGGAAGCACCCGCGACGACGGGCGACAGCGAGAGCACGGTCGTGACCCCCGCGCCGCGTGCGAGCTCCAAGGCTGCTTGCACCGTCTCTGGCGGCACCTCGAGCTGGACGAGCAGGACCTCCGCGTTTGCGAGGGAGCCGAGCAGCCCGGGAGCAAGGAGCGCGTTGGCACCTGGGTCGACCGCGATGGTGCTGCCACCGTCGGGCTCGAGGAGTACGTACGCCCGACCGGTCGGGGCGCCCGGCTGGGGGACCACACCCGCGACGCTCACGTCGTCCCGGACGGCTGCCGCGATCAACGCTGCGCCGGAAGCGTCCTCTCCGACACAGCCGATCAGTGCCGTGCGCGCACCCGAGCGCGCGGCGGCGACCGCCTGGTTGAGCCCCTTGCCGCCGGGAGCCGTGCGGACCTCTCGCGCGAGCACTGTCGCGCCCGGCTCGAAGGGCGCGTCGAGCCGGATGAGGACGTCCTCGTTGAGCGACCCGACGACGACGACACGCCCGTGGGGCCGAGGCGCCGGTGTCGCGAAGTCGGCCTCGCTAGCCAAGGGTCCGGCGCGAAGGCAACTGGCCTATCTCCACTCTCGACGAGGACGCACGACATCGGATGCTTCGCTGGGACCGGATCTGCACCGCTTCAGCTTACGGCTGGCTGGTATGACGGTCAGGCCAAAATGGTCCGGGACTCACGACCCGGGCCAGATGAGCTTCTTGCCGTTGTAGAGCGACGCTGCGAGCGTGGTGTCCTCGTAGGTGGAGAGCGACGGCGCGGCCTTGACCAGGCCGAACTGCTTGAGAGCCGCCAGCTCGGGAGTCCACTCCGCCTGGGACTGCACGCCTACCCCGGCGCCTGGAAGCGTATGAGCCTGCGCGAGCGCGTACTCGAACTTCCACTCCGCCAGGCTGTGCGCCTGGTCACTCGTCACGCCGGCGGCCGAGGCGGCCTTGTCCTCGATCTGGACGCAGCCGAGAGCGTGAACCGTGCAGTAGGCGAAGGCGTGCAGCTCGGCACGGAGGAAGTCGGCCGTCGCTGCTGGGTGTTTTGCGAGGAACGTCTTGTTGACGACCTGGATGTTGAAGGTTCCCAGCACGCCGTACTGGCTCGGAATGTACTCACGGAAGCCCTGGTGCTGCTGGCGCAGCGTGATCGGCTCGTTCGAGCGGTAGGCCTGGAGTGCCTGGAACTTGCCCTCCGGCAGCAAGTCCGGGTTGAACGAGGTGTCGTTGACCTCGTTCAACTTCGAGATGGCCACGCCCGCCTTCTTCATCATCTCGGTCAATATCACCGGCATGGTCGTGTGATAGGCGACAGTCTTGCCCTCGAGCTGGGTGAGCTTGGTGATGCTCGACTGCGTGAGCAACGCATAGTCCGAGGTGTCGCCATAGGTCGCGATCGCGACGAGGTTCTCGCCGTTGGCGACGAGTGAGAGGTCGTCTGCTGCGCTCCCCTCACCGGTGATCGTCGCCGTCCCGGCCGAGACGAGCTCGTTGGGCGTGAACGAGGACGCCACGATCTTGACCGAGAGGCACAGGTCCTTGAAGTAGCCCAGGCTCTGCGCCGCGAACACGTCGATGATCCCCGCCGAGGCGTCGTAGCTGAACGGCGAGACGAACGTCATCGTCCCCGCGGCGCGGTTGGACGCGCAGCGCGCCTTGCTGACGAGCGCGTGCCCGGCAGCGACGCCTGGCGTCGACGGCCTGGCGGCCGATGCGGCGCCGCCCATTCCGGCCGTCGCCGCGAGTGGCGCCGCGACCAACAGCGCACCAGCGACAAGCGCCGTCCGTCCCCGCCACGTCCCTCTTGCCATTGCGCGCTCCCCTTGTTCTCGTCGAACGATCGCCGGCCGCGCAATGCGACACGGCACAGAGCCTCCCCCAAGGCTTCATCTCTTGGACCCCCGACGACAACCACATCGTCACGTGGAGGTTACGGCATTTACGACCTCCACAGTCATGATTTGCCGATGCTTGTCGCCGCTCGTCTACGAGCTCGACGGGTGCCACGAGAGGAGGCGACGCTCGAGCAGCGTCACGCCGAGGGTGAGGACCAGCCCGAGCACCGCCAGGACGAGGATCGCCGCATAGATGACCGCGACCTGGCCGTAACCGCTCGCCACGACGATGAGCGAACCCAGCCCGGCGGAAGCTCCCGTGGTGGTGAACTCGGCGACGACCGCGCCCGTGATTGCAAGAGGTACGCAGATACGTCCCGCGGCGAACAGGAACGGCAGGCTGCTCGGCAGGCGCAGCCGCCACAGCACCTCCCAACGCGAGGCGTCGAGGGTGCGGAGGACGTCGAGCGCCTCACGATCGACCGAGCGGAGCCCGATCAGCGAGTTCACCAGGAACGGGAAGAACACGATGATCCCTGTGACGACGTAACGGGGCGCGATGCCGAAGCCGAAGAGGATCACCAGTCCCTGCGCGTACGCGATGACGGGCGTGACGTTGAGCACGACGGCGAGCGGCATTATCGCCCGCTCGACGACCCTCACGTGGACCATCACCACGGCGAGCGTGAACGCGACGACGAAGCTCGCGCCGAGCCCCACGGCCATCTCCTGCAGCGTCACGAGGGTGTCGTGCCAGAAGAGTCCCGGCCGGTCCCCGAGAGCGGCGAGGGTCGCCGGCACCGTGGCGACCGTCTGGGGCGGCTCGTGGGTCGCTACGAGCTGCCAGACGAGTACGAGCAGACCGAAGGCGACGAGCGGTGGAAGCCAGACGTTCGAGCGCAGGCCCGAGAGGCGAGGGCGTCTCGGGCTCATGAGCCACCACCATCGCTCCGCTCGCCCCACGCGCTGCGCAGCTCGAGGCGAACCTGCCGCTCGATCGCGTGGAACTCATCGGTCAGCTCGACGAGCTCACCTCTCGGACGAGGCAGGCTCACCGGCACCAACGCCTGCACCCTGCCGGGCTGGGCCGACATGACGACGATCATGTCCGAGAGAACGACGGCTTCGGTCACCGAGTGCGTGACGAAGAGCACCGTCTTGTGGTCCGACTCCCACAGATCGAGAAGCTGGTGTCGCAGCAGCTCCCTCGTCAGCTCGTCGAGCGAGGAGAAGGGCTCGTCCATGAGCAAGATCGCGGGGTCGAACGCGAAGGCCCGGGCGATCGCGACGCGCTGTTGCATGCCGCCGGACAGCTGAGCGGGCCGCTTGTCGAGCACGTCGCCGAGGCCCATCGTCGAGAGGATCTCCTCCGGGGAACGAGAAGGCGCGTCGCGCCGCTCCGACGCCTTCCGGTTGACCTGCAGCGGCAGACGCACGTTCTCGAGCACCGTGCGCCACGGCAGCAGCGCCGGCGACTGCGGCACGAAGCCGACCTGCTTGTTGGCACTCGCATTGCGCCCGCTCTCGCCGAAGATCACGACGTCGCCCTGGTCGGCTTCGAGCAGCCCTGCGACGATCCGGAGCAGCGTCGACTTGCCCGAGCCGCTCGGTCCGATGATCGTAAAGAACCGGCCCCGGGGAACGGTGAAGGAGACGTCGGCGAGGGCGGACGTCGCGCCGTCACGGGATCGAAAGGTCTTGCCCACGCCGCTCACGACGAGCCCGTCGGACGACGTCCCGCGCTCGACACGCCCCGGCTCGCCGATGATCGCGGACCGTTCCGGGGGTAGGAGGGGCGACGTCACTGCCGGCGACGGCGCGAGACGTCGGCGAAGCGGTCCCGGCACCCCGGCTGGTCTTCCATCGTCCTCCTCGATGTCCCGCCCGGACGCGCCTCCCGGCGATCTGCGGGAGCTCCGCCGGCGGATCTGGTGCGGGTCATTTTGCCGCGCTTCGCGGCTCGCAAATCGCGAGAAACAAGCGCGCCCATAGTGGTTCTGGACTTACCTTCCGACGACGTAGCCAGGGCATTGCCCGCAATGGAACAGCTTGGCGATGCTGCACCGTACACAGCAGTATTACAATCTGGCCCACGCAACACGTCTGCGGTGACGAGGAGCGGTCGATGGCCCCCAGCGGAGCGAGCGTAACTGACGGTCGCACCAGCGCCGTTGATCGCGCCAGTCGGGCCGCGCAGGTCCACGGACTCGCGATGCGACTCGCCGGGGAGCCGATCAGCCGTCGCACGGTGTCGGAGGAGGTGCGAGAGCGTCTCTCCGGCGCGATCCGTGCCGGACTTCTGCGGCCGGGCGAATGCCTGCCTTCGGAGCGGTCGCTCTGCGAAGAGCTCGGGGTCGCCCGCACCTCGGTCCGGGAGGCGATCCACGGCCTGCTGGTAACGGGAGCAGTCGAGCGTCGCGGCAACCGCACGTTCGTCGCGGAACGACTGCCAGAGCTCGATCTCGCCAGCAGCCGCGACAGCGTCGCCCTACGGGAGCTGTTCGAAGTACGGAGACTCATCGAGGTCTTGATCGCCGAGCTCGCGGCGGAGCGCGCTACGCCCGAGGAGCAACGCGAGATCGGCGCGGTCGCACGGTGCTTTCGCGCCCGCATGCCGATCGCTTCGTTCCGCGAGCGCAACGTCGAGTTCCACGCCGCGATCGCTCGTGCCGCGCACAACTCGCTCCTCGCCGAGCTCTTCGGGAAGGTCTCCGATGCGCTCGCGGCGTCGTACGACTGGCCCTCGGACGGGAGCGCCGCCGCGTTCCGCATGACGACCAGGTCGGGCAACGAGCATCGGGCGATGGCCAAAGCCGTCGGGGCGGGCGACGGGGCGCTCGCCGTCGCGCTGGCCGAGGGCCACCTCTACGAGCTGGAGCAGGCGAACCTGGAACGGTCCTCCTGCTCATCCTGATCCGCCACGGCAGGACGACCGCGAACGAGCAGCATCTGCTGCTCGGGCGCTCCGACCCTCCACTCGACGCGCTCGGCGCGCAGCAGGCGGCGGCACTCGCGCGCGACGTTTCGCTCGCAGAGCTGCACGAGGTCGTGACGAGCCCGCTGCGTCGAGCCCGGGAAACGGCCGCGGCCTTCGGCCGGCCGGTCACGGTTGACGCCCGTTGGATCGAGCTCGACTACGGCGAGCTCGAGGGCTTGCCTGCCGCCGGGCATCGCGACTCCATCGCTGCGTCGTGGGAGGCCGATCCGGCCTGGGCACCTCCTGGTGGTGAGTCGCTCGCGTCCGTCAGTACCCGCGTCCGCGAGGCGTGCGAGGAGCTGCTGCCTCGCCTGGCCGACGAGAGCGTCGTCGTCGTGAGCCACGTGTTCCCCATCAAGGTCGCGCTTCTCTGGGCGCTCGGTTGCCAGGACGAGGCGACGTCACGACTCCACCTCGACGTGGCCTCGCTCTCACGCGTCGACGCCGGGCCACATGGACCCGTGCTCTACAGCGTGAACGAGCGCCGCTACCGGACGCCCGGCTGAGGCATCGGCGCGCAAGGAATCGGGGCATTGCCGTCGATCTGCCCGCAGCCACCTCGGACGGATGAATCGAGCACGTTTCGCGAGGTTGGGCTAGCCTCCCGGCAAAGCACGCGCCAGAGGGCGCATCGAGCGACGAGGGGGTGCCGATGTCCATCACGCGACTGTTTCAAGCAAGTCCGATGGGCCGGGCTCCGCGTCGCGGTCCGCGTACGTCGTAGCAGGCCCTTCGGCTCTCCCGGTCGGCTGCCCGCAGGGCGCCACCGCTCCGCCGTGACGGGATCCCGTCGTCGGCGTCTCGTGGCCGAGCACGCGGCCCGAAGCCCGGAGGTCAGGCGCCTCAGCGGCGCGGCCCTCCCATCTGCCGGCACCTCGCCGGCCATTCCCGGGACGGATCCGATGCATCCCCAGCTCCTCGCAGAGCTTGCACAACAGTGCCAAGCGGACACGCTGCGGCGCTACGCCCGCGGCGAGAGACCAGCTCGGCGTCACGCGCTGACGTCAGTCGCCGCGGGCATCGCCCGACGCGCACGACGCGCGACCGGCTGGCTGCTCGTCGACGCCGGACTGCGGCTCGCCGTCGGAGACGAAAAGGCGGCGAACGCCCAGTGACGCGAAGCACCCCGAGGCAGCGCCTCGGGGTGCTTTCGTAACTGTCGACTGCCAACGTGCCCGACGGCGCGTCGTGGCGTGGGCTAGCCGGCTCCCTCGCCGGTCGGGTCCAGGCCGGCGGGAGGTTCGCCACCGGCGTTGAACACGTCGGAGGGATCGAACGTCGCTGACCCGTCGCCCGCCCGGTAGTACGAGATCGCCTCGTCCACCCCGCCCGGCTCCGCGCCGTACCCGCCGAAGGGCGAGCCCTCGACGTTGCGGAGCCATGCCGCCAGCTCCTCGGCGCCCGGCTCGGCCGCCTCGGAGTCTGACGACCAGAAGGACATCCGCTGGGCTTCCGGCGTGTCCACGTCGACGGTCCGGTACTGCTGGGTACCGCTCCCGGCGGGGATGAGCTTGCCGATGATGATGTTCTCCTTCAGGCCGTACAGCCTGTCGGACTTGCCCTCGATCGCAGCCTCGGTCAGCACCCGAGTCGTCTCCTGGAACGAAGCCGCCGACAGCCACGACTCCGTGGCGAGCGACGCCTTCGTGATGCCCATGAGCTCGGGACGTCCCTCGGCCGGCCGCTTGCCCTCCTGGAGCAGCTCACGGTTGACCGCGGTGTAGCGCTGGCTGTCGACTCGTTCGCCGGGCAGGAAGATGGCGTCGCCAGCCTCTGCCACGAGAACGCGCCGGAGCATCTGCCGGACGATGAGCTCGATGTGCTTGTCGTGGATCGACACACCCTGGTCCCGGTAGACCTTCTGCACCTCTTCGACGAGGTACTGCTGGGTCTCCCGGATCCCCTTGATCTCGAGGAGCTCCTTCGGGTCCTTCGGACCGTCGATGAGCGCGTCGCCGGCCGCGATCTCCTGGCCGTGGGTGACCTCGAGGTGGGCCCGCGGCGAGACCGTGTGGACCTCCTCGGCACCGTCGTCGGCGACGATGGTGACGTGACGTCCCGTCTCGTCCTCGTCGATCCGGACGACGCCGGAGGTGCGAGCGAGGACCGCGGCGCCCTTCGGCGTACGGGCCTCGAACAGCTCCACCACTCGCGGAAGGCCGTGGGTGATGTCCTCACCGACGATTCCTCCGGTGTGGAAGGTTCGCATCGTCAGCTGCGTGCCGGGCTCGCCGATCGACTGTGCGGCGATGACGCCGACCGCCTCGCCGAGCTCGATCTCGCGGCCGGTCGCGAGCGACTGGCCATAGCAAGCGGCGCAGATTCCCTGCGGCGCCTCGCAGGTGAGGACCGAGCGGACCCGGATACGGGTCACCGCCGGATCCTCGGCGAGGCGGACGAGGTCCGGGTCGCCGAGCATGACGCCCGTGTCGATCACCGATCCGTCGGAGAGGGTGATCGGCTCGACCACGACTCGCCCGTAGGCGCGCGTCTCGAGGTAGCTGCGCCGACCCGCCTGGTCGGGGACGATGCCCTCGATCCAGATGCCGCGGGTACTGCCGCAGTCCTCTTGGCGGATGATGAGCTCCTGGGCGACGTCGACGAGACGCCGCGTCAGGTACCCGGAGTCTGCGGTGCGAAGCGCCGTGTCGGCGAGGCCCTTTCGTGCGCCGTGGGTCGAGATGAAGTACTCGAGCACGGAAAGTCCCTCACGGAACGAGGACACGATCGGCCTCGGGATCATCTCACCGCGCGGGTTCGAGACGAGGCCCTTCATGCCGGCGATCTGGCGCACCTGCTGCGGGTTACCACGGGCGCCCGAGTCCACCATCATGTCGAGGGGGTTGAACGCGATGAGCGAAAGGGTCTTCTCCATCGCGCGTCCGACCTCGCTGTTGGCGGAGGTCCAGATCTCGATCTCCTTCTGGCGCCGCTCGTCGTCGGTGATGATGCCCCGCTTGAACTGCGACTCCGCCTTCTCCGCCTCCTTCTCGTAGCGGTCGAGGATCTCGCGCTTGTCCGGGGGCGTCTTGACGTCGTCGATCGAGATCGTGAGGCCCGAGCGCGTCGCGAAACGGAATCCGAGCTCCTTGATCAGGTCGAGGCTCTCCGCAACGACGACCTTCGGGTAACGCGCCGCGAGGACCTCGACGATGGAGCCGATGCTCCTGGCGCGCTTTCCGACGACGGTGTTGACGTAGCCGAAGTCGGCCGGCAGCGCGGAGTTGAAGAAGACGCGACCGGCGGTCGTCTCGATCGAGTCGGCCTTGCCGTCCGCACCGTCACCGTCGACGTCGAACGCGACACCGCCCGGTCCACGACGAAGCGTGATCTTCGCGTGCAGGTTGATGTCGCCCGCCTCGTAGGCGGCCTCGATCTCGTCGATGCGGCGGAACGTGCGCCCTTCGCCCTTGCGCCCGTCGACCATTATCGTCAAGTAGTAGATCCCGAAGACCATGTCCTGGGTCGGGACCGTGACCGGACGACCCGTGGCGGGCGAGAGGATGTTGTTCGCCGAGAGCATGAGGATCCGCGCCTCGGCCTGAGCCTCGGCCGACAGCGGGAGGTGGACTGCCATCTGGTCGCCGTCGAAGTCTGCATTGAAGGCGGTGCAGACGAGCGGGTGGATCTGGATCGCCTTGCCTTCGATGAGCACGGGCTCGAAGGCCTGGATGCCGAGGCGGTGAAGCGTCGGTGCACGGTTCAACAAGACGGGGTGCTCTTTGATCACCTCGTCGAGCACGTCCCACACCTGCGGCCTGCGCCGCTCCACCATGCGCTTCGCGGACTTGATGTTGGGAGCGATCTCCACATCGACGAGCCGCTTCATGACGAACGGCTTGAACAGCTCGAGCGCCATCTGCTTGGGCAGCCCGCACTGGTGCAGCTTGAGTGTCGGTCCCACCACGATGACCGAACGGCCCGAGTAGTCGACGCGCTTGCCGAGCAGGTTCTGGCGGAACCGCCCCTGCTTGCCCTTCAACATGTCCGAGAGGCTCTTCAACGGACGGTTGCCCGGTCCGGTGACCGGACGCCCACGGCGACCGTTGTCGAACAGCGCGTCGACGGCCTCCTGGAGCATCCGCTTCTCGTTGTTGATGATGATCTCGGGCGCGCCGAGGTCGAGGAGGCGCTTCAGCCGGTTGTTGCGATTGATGACTCGCCGGTACAGGTCGTTCAGGTCGGACGTCGCGAAGCGGCCGCCGTCGAGCTGCACCATCGGGCGCAGGTCCGGCGGGATTACCGGCACCGCGTCGAGGATCATCGCGCCCGGGTCGTTCGCGCGGCGCCCGCTCTCGTCGCGGCGGTTGAACGCCGAGACGATCTTCAGGCGCTTGATGGCCTTCTGCTTACGCTGCGCGGACAGGGGCCGGCGACCGTCGGTCGGGTCGATGTTGTCCCGGAGCTTCTGCTCCTCCTCGTCGAGGTCGAGGCGGGCGATGAGGCTGGCGATCGCCTCGGCGCCCATGCCGCCCTCGAAGTAGTCGCCGTAGCGCGAGGAGAGCTCGCGCCAGACGAGCTCGTCCTCGATGATCTTGCGACCATGGAGGTCGCGCAGCTCGTCGAGGGCGCGCTGGGCCATCAGCATCTCGGCCGCGGCGCGGTCACGGACGGCCGTGACCTCCTTCTCGACCGCTCGCTGGCGAGCCCGGATCTCCGACTCCTTGGCGCCGTCCTTCTCGAGCTGAGCCAATTCGGCCTCGAGGGCGGCGAGGCGCCGCTCGACGTCGAGGTCGCGGGAGCGCTCGATCTCGGCGAGCTCCGAAGCCAATTCGGCCTCGAGGTTCGGCAGGTCGGTGTGACGCTTCTCCTCGTCGACGAACGTGACGAGGTACGCCGCGAAGTAGATGACCTTCTCGAGCTGCTTGGCCTTCAGCTCCTCGCGGGCCTCTGTGCCCATGAGCAGGTAGGCCAGCCAGGAACGCGTACCGCGCAAGTACCAGATGTGCACCACCGGGGCGGCGAGCTCGACGTGGCCCATCCGCTCGCGGCGGACCTTCGAGCGCGTCACCTCGACACCGCAGCGCTCACAGACGATGCCGCGGAAGCGCACCCGCTTGTACTTGCCGCAGTAGCACTCCCAGTCCTTCGTAGGACCGAAGATGCGCTCGCAGAACAGCCCGTCCTTCTCCGGACGGAGCGTGCGGTAGTTGATGGTCTCGGGCTTCTTTACCTCGCCACGCGACCAGGTGCGGATGTCCTCGGCTGTCGCCAGACCGATGCGAAGTTGGTCGAAGTCGTTTACGTCGAGCACCTAGAAGCTCCTCTCCGCGGCACGGCGCGCGTCTTCCTCGTCGGAGCCGCGCTCTGGACGGCTGATGTCGATGCCCAGCTCTTCGGCCGCCCTGTAGACGTCCTCGTCGAGCTCTCGCATCTCGATCTCCTCACCCGACGTCGAGAGAACCTCGACGTCGAGGCAGAGCGACTGCATCTCCTTGATCAATACCTTGAAGCTCTCCGGGATCCCGGGCTCGGGGATGTTCTCCCCCTTGACGATCGCCTCGTAGACCTTCACGCGCCCAAGCACGTCGTCCGACTTGATCGTCAACAGCTCCTGCAGCGCGTACGCCGCTCCGTAGGCCTCGAGGGCCCAGACTTCCATCTCGCCGAAGCGCTGGCCGCCGAACTGGGCCTTGCCGCCGAGGGGCTGCTGGGTGATCATCGAGTACGGGCCGGTGGAGCGGGCGTGGATCTTGTCGTCCACGAGGTGGGCCAGCTTCAAGATGTACATGTACCCGACGCTGATCGGGTTGTCGTAGGGCTCTCCCGTCCGACCGTTGTGCAGCAGCGCTTTGCCGTCCGGCCGGATCTGGCGGACGGAGCCGTCGGCTGCATCCGCGTGGAGGTTCTCGAACAGCTGCTTGATGGTGGCGTGGCGACCGGCATCGGCCTCCTCGTCCCAGTGGGCGCCGTCGAACACCGGCGTCGACACCCACACCGCTGGGTCCGTCCGTGGCCGGGTCTTGGTCTCGGTCCCTCGAACGGACGCAGGCGCCGTGGCTTCCGCGGCGTCGGCGGCGTCCCATCCCCACCGGGCCGCGTAGCCGAGGTGGGACTCGAGCACCTGGCCGACGTTCATCCGGCTCGGAACGCCGAGCGGGTTCAAGATGATGTCGACCGGCGTACCGTCCTCGAGGAAGGGCATGTCCTGCACGGGCAGGATCTTTGACACGACGCCCTTGTTGCCGTGGCGTCCGGCCAGCTTGTCGCCCTCCGAGATCTTCCTCTTCTGGGCGACGTAGACGCGCACGAGCTGGTTGACGCCGGGCGGGAGCTCGTGGGAGTCGTCGCGCGAGAACACCCGCACGTCGATGACCTTGCCGGACTCACCGTGTGGGACCTTGAGGCTGGTGTCGCGCACGTCGCGCGCCTTCTCGCCGAAGATCGCACGGAGCAGGCGCTCCTCGGGCGTGAGCTCCGTCTCGCCCTTCGGTGTCACCTTGCCGACGAGGATGTCGCCGGGGCCGACTTCGGCGCCGATCCGGATGATGCCGCGCTCGTCGAGGTCGGCGAGGATCTCCTCGGAGAGGTTCGGGATGTCCCGGGTGATCTCCTCGGCTCCGAGCTTGGTGTCGCGAGCGTCCACCTCGTGCTCCTCGATGTGGATCGACGTGAGCACGTCGTCCTTCACCAGGCGCTCCGAGAGGATGATGGCGTCCTCGTAGTTGTAGCCCTCCCAGGGCATGAACGCGACCAGCAGGTTCTTGCCGAGCGCGAGCTCGCCGTTGTGCGTCGACGGCCCGTCCGCGATCACGTCGCCGATCTGGACCTTGTCGCCCTCGTCGAGGAGGAGCTTCTGGTTGATGCAGGTGTTCTGGTTGGAGCGCCGGAACTTCGACATCGGGTACACGCGCCGCCCGAGCTCCATGCCGTGGCGGTCCTTCTGGCCGGCCGCGTACTCGACGGCGACGATGTCACCGGCGATCTCGGCGATCCGGCCGTCCCCCTCGGCGACGATGACCTCGCCGGCGTCCTGTGCGGCGCGAGCTTCGATGCCGGTGCCGATGTACGGCGCCTCCGGGACGAGCAGCGGGACCGCCTGCTTCTGCATGTTGGCGCCCATGAGGGCACGGTTGGCGTCGTCGTGCTCGACGAAGGGGATCAGCGCGGTCGAGACCGAGACGATCTGCTTCGGCGAGACGTCCATGAGGTCGACCTCGGCCGGTGGGACGTAGTCGACCTCGCTCGTCGTTCCGTAGGAGGTGGTGGTCGCACCGACACGAACGCCCGCCCCTTGCGGGCCACGGCGGACGAGCACGCGATCACCGAGGAAGTGGCCGTCGCCGTCCAGGGTCGCTGACGCCTGGGCGATGACGTACTCCTCCTCCTCGTCCGCGGCGAAGTAGACGATCTCGTCGGTGACGCGACCGTCCACGACCTTGCGGTAGGGAGTCTCGATGAAGCCGTGCTCGTTCACCCGCGCGTAGCTGGCGAGGTGACCGATCAGGCCGATGTTCGGGCCTTCCGGCGTCTCGATCGGGCACATGCGGCCGTAGTGGGAGGTGTGGACGTCACGGACCTCGAAGCCGGCCCGCTCCCGCGAGAGGCCGCCCGGGCCGAGCGCCGAGAGGCGGCGCTTGTGGGCCAGACCGGACAGCGGGTTGTGCTGGTCCATGAACTGCGACAGCTGGCTCGTGCCGAAGAACTCCTTGATGGCAGCGACGACCGGCCGGATGTTGATGAGGGTCTGGGGCGTGATCGCCTCGACGTCCTGGGTCGTCATACGCTCCCGGACGACGCGCTCCATGCGCGAGAGGCCGATGCGCACCTGGTTCTGGATGAGCTCGCCGACCGAGCGGATGCGGCGGTTGGCGAAGTGGTCCTGGTCGTCGAGGCGGTAGCCGGCCTCGCCGTTGGCGAGGTGCAGCATGTAGGTCGACGCCGCGAGGATCTCGCTCGGGCTAAGGACGCCCTGGCCCTCCTGCGGGCGCTCGAGGTCGATGTCGAGCAGGCCGGAGATCTTCTCGATCTCGGGGCCGAGCTTGCGATTGAGCTTGTAGCGCCCGACGCGGGTCAGGTCGTAGCGGCGCGGGTTGAAGAACGCGTTCTCGAAGTAGGCCCGAGCCGACTCGAGCGACAGCGGCTCGCCAGGGCGCGCTCGCTTGTAGATCTCGAGCAGGGCGTCCTCACGGGTCGCGACGAGCTCGCGCTCCTTCTCCCACTGCCCCGAAAGGAAGTCGAAGTGCCGGACGAAGCGGTCGAGGAAGGCAGGGTCCTCGTAACCGAGCGCCTTGAGCAGCACGAACAGCGACAGGCGGCGCTTGCGCGCCACTCGCGTGCCGGCAGTGACGTCGCGATTCGGCTTCGCCTCGACGTCGAACTCGATCCACTCACCCCGGTAGGGGTGGACGGTGCCGGTCACGATGGTCTTGGCGTCGCGGCCGGGCTGGAAGATCACGCCAGGCGAGCGCACGAGCTGGCTGACCACGACGCGCTCGGTGCCGTTGATGATGAACGTGCCCTTCGGCGTCATCATGGGGAAGTCGCCCATGAAGACGGTTTGCTCCTTGATCTCGCCGGTCGACGCGTTCATGAAGCGAGCGCGGACGAAGATCGGAGCGGCGTAGGTCATGTCCTTCGCCTTGCACTCGTCGATCGTGAACTTCGGCGGTGGCCGAAGGTCCGGGTCCGTCGGATCGAATTCCAGCTCTAGCCGGAGCTGGCCGGTGAAGTCCTCGATCGGGCTGATGTCGGCAAAGGTCTCGGCGAGACCCTTGGACAGGAACCAGTCGAAGGAGTCGCGCTGCACGGACACGAGGTCCGGCAACGGCAATACCTCATTAAGGTTCGCGAACGAGAAGCG
Organism: Acidimicrobiaceae bacterium; assembly: GCA_025464005.1. Classification (GTDB taxonomy): domain Bacteria; phylum Actinomycetota; class Acidimicrobiia; order Acidimicrobiales; family Bog-793; genus RYN-46. The sequence goes on from JAODBO010000158.1 coordinate 19,089, forward strand.
TTCGGGCGTGCGGGAAGACGGCAAGGGTCTACTCCTCGCGAGTGCGGGTAGAGCGGGCGGCAACGAGGTTCGTAGCCGGGGCGCGCGTCACCACGCCGACGGTACGTAAGTCGCGTGGTGGACAAGCACGGCAACTAGACAGCATAGGCGCGCGGAGACGACGAGACAACGCGTCTGCGCGCGCACTTGTGGCAGGGTACGGGACGCACGGCGACTGGTCAAGGTGCAGTCGCCTGACCGGCCGCTGGACGCGCGCCGGAATGTGCCTCTCCCACCCTGGATAGAGGTCTCGAATCGGGGCACCGGCCCTCGGCGAGGCCGAGCGGTCGGTGCCCCGTGGGTACTGGACTACTTGAGCTCGACCGTCGCGCCTGCGCCCTCGAGCTGCGCCTTCGCCTTCTCGGCGTCTTCCTTGGAGACCTTCTCGAGGACCGGCTTGGGGGCCGAGTCGACGAGGTCCTTCGCCTCCTTGAGACCAAGGTTGGTGAGCGAGCGCACCTCCTTGATGACCTGGATCTTCTTGTCGCCAGCAGCGGTGAGGATGACGTCGAACTCGTCCTGCTCCTCGGCAGCCTCCTCGGCGCCGCCACCGCCGCCTGCCGCCGGAGCGGCGGCAACTGCTACCGGAGCAGCCGCTGTGACGCCGAAACGCTCCTCGAACTCCTTGAGGAGCTCCGAGAGCTCCAGGACCGTCATGCTCGCGATCCCGTCGAGGATCTCTTCCTTGGTCGCCATCATGTGCTCCTTGCTGTCTTCCTACGTGTCGTACGGGACGTGGTCGCCGCGCCCAGTCGGCGGGGCGAAGGTGCTGCGCCGAGCGCTACTCGGCGGGGGCCTCGGCCGCTTCTGCGTCGCCGACCGACTCGGCCTCGTCGGCCACCGGCGCCTCCGCAGCAGCTTCGACCGTGACCGGCTCGGCGTCGGCCGGCTCGGCGGCGGTGGCCTCGACTGCGGCCGGCTCGGCTGCGGTGGCCTCGACTGCAGGCTCCTCCGCTGCCGGCTCGTCCGCGGTGGCGGGCTCGTCGGCGGCAGGTGTCGGCGTCTCGGCTGCCGGCTCGTCCGCGATGGCGGGCTCGTCGGCGGCAGGTGCCGGCGTCTCGGGAACACCGCCGCGCGCCTCGAGGAGCGCGGAGAGCCCATAGGCGAACTTCTGCGGCACCGCTGCGAGCAGGGCGGCGAAGCGCTGCATCGGAGCGGCTAGCGCGCCGGCGAACTGGGCCAGCAGGACGTCCCGCGACGGAAGCTCCGCGAGCGCTGAGGTCGACCGGGCGTCAAGCAGGCTCGTACCGACGAGACCACCCTTGACGACGAGGCTCGGATTCGTACGGGCGAAGTCCCGAAGCACCTTCGCCACAGCGGCGACGTCCCCGCGGACGAACGCGATTGCCGTCGGGCCCTCGAGCAGCGGCTCGATGACGCCAAGACCACTCTCGTGGGCAGCCCGCCTCACCAGGGTGTTCTTGTAGACCTTGTAGTCGCCGCCAGCGGCCGCGAGCTGGCGACGCAGCTCGGCCATGCCGGCCACGGGCAGTCCTCGGTACTCCGTGAGGATTGCGGCGCTCGAGCCGGTCAGTCGCTCGCGGACCTCTTCGACGACGGCGACCTTCTCCGCCCTCGGTTGCCGGGTGCCGGCATCCACGCTCGTTGCCACGCTCGTCTCCTTCTCGGGCGACCGGTACGGTCGCCTGCGCCCATGCGGCGCCAGACAGAGGAAGCGTGCTCGCTCGCTTCGCCTCGTCGGGCGGGCCTGGGCCCATTACGCGCCTCGCAGCGCACCAGATGTCTACGGCAGATGTCGCCAACGCGGGGTCTCCCAGCGCGGCTTGATGATGTTAACAGTCTCTCGACCGGCACCGTACAGGAGCCGGTCCGGGCAGAACGCCCGGCTCGGCGACGGGCTCAGGCGCTTGCCGCGAGCTCCTCGTCGGTCACGCGCAGGCGCAGGGGGTCGATGTGTACCCCGGGGCCCATCGTGGAAGAGAGTGTGATCGAGCGGATGTAGCGACCCTTCGAGGCGGCCGGCTTGGCGCGCTGGATCTCTTCGAGCACGGTCCGCACGTTGGCGAGCAGCGACGAGGGGTCGAACGACGCCTTGCCGACGGGCACGTGGACGTTGCCCACGCGGTCGGTGCGGTACTCGACCCTGCCCGTCTTGTACTCGCCTACTGCCTTGGCCACGTCGACGGTGACCGTTCCGGTCCGGGGGTTCGGCATGAGGCCTCGGGGACCGAGCACCCGTCCGAGGCGCCCGACCTGCACCATCATGTCCGGCGTCGCTATGGCGACGTCGAACTCGAGGAAGCCTTCCTTCTCCACGCGAGCGACGAGGTCCTCGGCGCCGACGACGTCCGCGCCGGCCGCTCGCGCCTCGGCTGCCTGCTCGCCGGTGGCGAAGACGGCCACTCGGACCGTCCTACCGGTCCCGAACGGGAGGCTCAACGAGCCGCGCACGATCTGGTCCGCGCGGCGAGGATCGACGCCCAGCCGGGCCGCCAGCTCGACGGTCTCGTCGAAGCGCGCCGTGGCGAGGCTCTTCACTAGGTCCACCGCTTCACCAGGCAAGTACAGCTGCTCTCGGTCCAGACGCTTCACCGCGTCGAGGTACCGCTTTCCCTTGCGCGCCATCGATCCTTCTCCTCTGCTCCCTATAGCTCCGCGCTCAGCGCGCGACCGTGATGCCCATCGACCGCGCGGTGCCCTCGACCTGGCGCTTGGCCATCTCGAGGTCGTTCGCGTTGAGGTCGGGGAGCTTCGTGGTGGCAATGTCGGTGAGCTGCTCGTCGGTGATCGTGCCCGCCTTCTCGCGGCCGGGCGCCTTGCTCCCCTTCTCGAGTCCTGCCGCCTCGCGCAGCAGCACAGGAGTCGGGGGGGTCTTGAGCACGAACGAGAAGGTGCGGTCCTCGTAGATCGTGATCTCGACGGGGATGATCGTGCCCCGCATCGCCTCGGTGGCGGCGTTGTACTGCTTGCAGAACTCCATCGTCTGGACGCCATGCGGACCCAGCGCGGTGCCGACGGGCGGCGCAGGTGTCGCCGCGCCCGCTGGGAGCTGGATCTTTACGATGGCGGTTACGCGCCTGCGTGCCATGGGACTTCTCTTCTCTCTCTGCGACTGTGTCTGGGGGACTGCCCCTGGACGGGTGGCTGGGACCGCGCTTCGCGGCTGCTCTCGGCTCGAGCGCGCCGAGGGCTCAGAGCTTGGCGACCTGGCTGAACTCCAGCTCGACCGGCGTCTCCCGGCCGAAGATGTTCACGAGCACCTTGAGCTTCAACTGGTCCTCGTTGATCTCGGCGACCTGGCCGGTGAAGTCGGCGAAGGGGCCTTCCTTCACGCGCACCGTCTCGCCGAGCTCGTGCTCGAGGCGCGGGCGCTGGCGCTTCGGTCCCTCCGTGCCCTCGTCGCGGACCTGGAGGATCCCCTCGACCTCGGAGCGCGAGAGCGGGGTCGGCTTCGTGCCCGGACCGACGAAGCCGGTCACGCCGGGGGTCTGGCGGATCACGGACCAGGAGTCGTCGTCCAGCTCACACCGGCAGAGCAGGTAGCCCGGGAACACCTTGCGCTGGACGGTGACCTTCTTGCCGCCCTTGAACTCGACGACGTCTTCCATCGGGATGACGACCTCGTAGATGTGCTCTTCCCTGTTCATGGAGGAGATCCGGCTCTCGAGGTTGGACTTCACCTTGTTCTCGTAGCCGGCGTAGGTGTGCACGACGTACCAGCTGCCAGGACGGTCGTAGGGGCTCGGGGCGCGGACCGGCTCAAGGTCCTCGACCTCGATCTCCTCGACGCCGGCTACCTCGTCGCTCGTCGCCTCTGCATCGATCGCCTCGGCATCGACCGCTACGGCGGCGTCGTCGGGCGCGCCACCATCGGGCGCCGGCGCGCCGCCCGCGTCGTCGACCCGATCTTCGTCTTGCTCGTCAGTCCTCATCACCATCGCCGTCTGCCTGCACTCGTCGGTATGTAGGTCCGTAGTCTCAGCGGGCCGCCCGGACACTGCGCGCCGAATTGTCGGCGTCGCCGTCTGGTCGGCTGGTCCCCACGCGCATCGCACGTCGGCACCGCGTCCGGAGCTAGGACTTGAACAGGAATTGCACCCCTCGGGCGAACAGGTAATTGAGGCCGAAGATCAGGAGCGCCAGGAACACGAGAGTCGTCAGCACGACGGTCGAGTAGTTCACGACTTCCGCCCGCTTCGGCCACAGCACCTTGGCGAGCTCGCCCCGCACCTCACGTAGGTACTGGACGAACCGCTTCCCCAGGCTAGCGCGCTCGGGATCGGGAGGCCGCCGGGCCGGCCCACCGGCTGCGGGCGCGCGACGCGCTGTGGGCGCTCCGTCCGCGCCAAGCTGCCCCTGCCGCTGGAGCATGCGCTTCGTCTGTCGGTTCACGCAACGACCTCTGATAGAGCGGGGTGAGCAGGGCAGGAGGGACTCGAACCCCCAACCGCCGGTTTTGGAGACCGGTGCTCTACCAATTGAGCTACTGCCCTCCGAGCAGGTGAGCAGCTGCTACTGGGTAGCACGGCGCCCCACGCCTGCCCCACGGGGCGGGTTAACGATAGCACCGGCGGGGGCCCGACCTCGGGGGTCGGTAGGTCACAGTCAGTTTGAATCGGCTCGGCGTTGAGTTTGAATCGGTCTCTGGGACAGGGCAGATCTAGCCTTCGCCCCTCATGGCCGATGTCCAGGGAGCGAATGGCGAAGATGAAGACGAGGCCGGACATCCGATCCTCGTCCGGGCGGCAGGCGTCTGCGCACTCGGAGTCGCTATCTGGTTAGCGGTCGAAAGCCCCCACTGCGGGGGGCACGGCCTGGCCGCATGTCCTGGCTATGCCCTGAAGAGCCAATGGGTGTTTCGGATGGAGCGCGCAGCAGCCGCTCTCGTGGGCGTCGCCTTCTTCGGAACGTTCGTTGTCCGAGTCTTATGGGATTGCATCATGCCAACCGATTTCAGCCGCGACGGCATCGGATGGCGACCGAAGGAAGCAGCAAAAGGTATTGGCTCGCTGTCGGATGCGGTGGACGCAGTTCAGAGACGCCTAGAGCGAGTCGAGGATGAGTCGAGAGAGGCACGCAAGATCCTTCTTGAGCAGTTAGAAGATTCAGGCGATTCAGTCGTTGATGCCCTTGCCGCCGCGCCGCGCAGTTTGGGACGTTCCATTGGCCAATGGTTGGGAGTACGATCAAAACCGTGACCAGGGCAGAAGCAATTCGGAGGCTTCGGATTCTCAGTGAGCCCGACCCGCGCGACGATGAGGAGCGAGAGCAGGTGCGAGAAGCGCTTGCAGAAGCGCGCCGCGCCGCTCGTGCTCTCGCAAGGTCTTCGTCCGGCGCTCGCTAAGTCTCAGTCGGTCGAACAGGAAGTGAAGGCTCGCAGCGTGGGCAGGGTCCTCGACCTTGTTTGAGAACCCGTTCGGGAGCCGAGTGAACTGGCGGATCCCGGTCCGCATCGTAAGGTTCTGTCGCTCGACGTAGGTGGTCGGGGCCGGCGGGGGTCGCCCGCGCCGCTGCCTCAGAGGCCGGCTGCGCTGCGCCGGCCGCGGCTCACGAGCGGTCGTGCGCGGCTCGCGAGCGCCAACCCCAGCCCCCCGAGTGTGACCGTTGCCGTGAGGCCGGCCACGAACACCGCTCGGCGCCTCGAGCCAGAGCTCGCGGCCCCCCGACGTGCGACACGCTCCACCGAGGCGAGCACGTCGCAGACGAGCCCAGGCGGCAGCTCCTCGCGCTCGTGCTTGAGCTGAGCAAGCAGCCGCGCGAGCCGGCGGTAACGGGCGAGCTCGGCCTGGCAGCGGAGGCAACCCTCGACGTGTGACAGCTCCACCGGGCTCGCCGCCTCGTCCCCGTCGACGAGCGCTGGCATCAGCTCGGCGAGCCGATCACACGGCGCGTGCATGGCTCGCCCTTCCTTTCGGTATGAGCTCGGTGACGTCCGCGTCGATGCCGCCCGGGCGCATCGCGAGCTCGGTCGGGGAAAAGAGCAGCTCGCGCAGCCGGCGTCGGCCGCGATGCAAGCGGACCTTGGCCGCCGCCCTCGATATGCCGAGCTCCGCCGCTATCGCTTCGTGGGGAAGGTCGTATACGTCCCGCAGCACGACGACGGCGCGCAACGAAGCGGGGAGCCTCTCCAGCGCGCTGACGAGCACCGCCCGGTCATAGCTCGCGCCGACCACCGCCTCGGGGTCCCGGTCGAGCCGCGTCTCGACGATCGCCATCTCGTCGTCGAGCGGAGCGTGTCGAGCCTTCGAGCGCCTGGTCAGATGCGTCGACGAGCAGTTGGCGGCGATGCGGTAGAGCCAGGTCGTGACCGCAGCGTCGCCACGAAATCGGTCGATCGACCGGAACGCGCGCAGGTACGTCTCCTGGACGACGTCCGAGGCGTCGTGCTCGTTGCCGACCAGGCGAATCGCGAGCGCGTACACCCCGGGTGACGTGGTGACGACCAGCTGCTCGAAAGCGCTCCTGTCGCCCCTGCCGGCGGCAGCAGCGAGCTCCGCCAGCGGCTCAGCTGTCGCGGGGGCCACGTCAGGCTCGACCACCTGCTGTGATCAGCGAGTCTCTTTGTGGTTGGTGTGCTGCCGGTCGAAACGGCAGTACTTGCGCATCTCGATCCGCTCGCGGTCGTTCTGCTTGTTCTTCGTCGTGATGTAGTTGCGACGCTTGCAGACCTCGCACTCGAGCGTCACCTTTACGCGCTTCTCGTTCTTCGCCACGTCGTGCTCCTACCCGCTCGCTCTCTCCGCCCTCCGGCGGAACCGCCTGCACGCGCCCTGGAATTGCGTCCCGCCCCTCGACTAGGAGGGGATCGAACCGAGCCATGATGGTAGCGGCGGCCGGACTCGAACCGGCGACCCCACGATTATGAGCCGTGTGCTCTAACCAACTGAGCTACGCCGCCAGGTGTGCGGGCCCCCTGTCGGAATCGAACCGACGACACCAGCCTTACCATGGCTGTGCTCTGCCGACTGAGCTAAGGGGGCGTCCCTACCGGGGGCAGAGGCTGCCGTCCAGTAGCCACGAGAGCATACCCGCGTCCGGGCGACCGCCTCTACGTCGACTGAAGAGGGGCCGATCGGCGCCGCGCTCGGGCGCCGCGCACCCGAGCGCTGACTATTCTCGCTCGGGATGGAGCTGCGCCGCGCACGTGACCACGACGCGGAGGCGATCCGTACCATCTACAACGTGGAGGTGCTCGGCTCGACCGTCACGTTCGACCTCGTGCCGCGGACCGTCGAGGAGCAGGCGGCGTGGATGGCCGAGCACGGTGGCGCCTACCCGGTCGTCGTCGCGGTCGAGGCGGACGAGGTGATCGGCTTCGCCTCGCTCTCCCCTTACAGGCCGAGGCCCGCCTACGCGACGACAGTCGAGGACTCGGTGTACGTCGCCGCCGACCAGCGCGGCAAGGGCGTCGGCAGGGCGCTCGTGTCGGAGGCGGTCCGTCTCGCCGGGAGCCACGGCTTCCACTGTGTGATCGCGCGCATCGTCGGCCACCACGACACCTCCATCGCGCTCCACCAGTCCTGCGGCTTCGAGCTCGTCGGCGTCGAGCGCGAGATCGGGCGCAAGTTCGGCCGCTGGCTTGACGTCGCGGTGATGCAGCGCCTCGTCTGACACCGGACAGGCCCCATCCGACACCGGACAGACGGCTAAAGGCGTGCCGCGCTTGCGTCGTTGGTCTTGGCGGGGATGGAGGCATGGGCGTCGTGGCTGTACTCGACATCGTGGTGGGCCGTCAGCCAGTCTTCGACCGCGAACTTGCCGTCGTCGGCTACGAGCTGCTCTTCCGTCCACTAGAGGGCGGCGAGCTCGCCGACCAGCTCGACGGCGACCTCATGACGACCGCAGTGCTGTTCAACTCCGTCGGTATCGGGGTCAACCGTCTCGTCGGCGACAAGGTGATCTTCTGCAATGCCGACCGAGGTCTGCTGACCGGCAGCGTGCCGGTGGTGCTCTCGCCCGAGCGGACGGTCTTCGAGGTCACGGAGTCGGTCGCGCTGGACGACGAGGTCATCGCCGGCTGCGAGCGGCTCGTGCAGCAGGGATTCATGCTGGCGGTCGACCACTTCGTCTGGACGGACGGCGTCGAGCGCCTCCTCGAGCTCGCGTCGCTCGTGAAGATCGACGTGCAGCTCGCCGACGAGGCGAAGCTTCCCACCCTGCTACAGCGCTGCAAGGAGTTCGACGTCGGCCTCGTCGCGGAGAAGGTCGAGACGCCGGCCGAGCTCGGCCACTTCCAGGAGCTCGGCTTCGACTACTTCCAGGGCTACCTGCTGTCGCGCCCGCGGATCGTCCCGGGCCGGACGCTCGACAGCTCGAGCGTTGCCCGCTTGGAGATCGCCGCCCGCCTCGCCTCCAGCGAGTGCAGCGCCGCCGAGTTGGAGCAGGTGATCCGAGCCGAGCCGGCGATGACCTACCAGCTCCTCCAGATGGCTGGAGTCGGGGCGGACCACGGCTTTCGCAGGCGCGTGCAGACGCTTCGCGAGGCGCTCGTGATCGTCGGCTGGCGACAGCTCCAGAGCTGGATCAGCTTCTTGATCCTGACGAGCAAGGGCGACACCTCGGAGGATGAGGTCGTCACCACGCTCACGCGTGCGCGCATGACCGAGCTTCTCGCGCTGGAGACCTACCCCCACCTCTCGGGTCTGGCCTTTGCGGCGGGCATGCTCTCCGCGTTCGACCTGCTTCTCGGCGTCCGCCTCGAGGAGGTGCTCATCTCGCTCCCACTCGACGCCGAGCTCCACGACGCGGTGATGGCCCGGGACACCGAGGTCGGTCGCCTGGTGGCGGACGTCATCGACTGCCAGCTCGGCCGGCCGGAGCAGGCCGTGAGGAGCACCATCGACGAGCAGAAGCTGCACATAGCGTCGATCAAAGCCCTGAGCTGGGCGCTCGAAGTCTCTCGTGGCTTCGTCCGGACCTCGCGGCCGACGACGCTGCGACGCAAGTCCGCGGCACGCCCCTAGCAACCCTCGCCGGCGGCGACGGGACGCTGTCGACGCCGGGCGAGGAGACCGGCTTCAGGCCGGCCCGGGCTGAAGCTCTCCGCGCCGCCCCAGCCGCCGCAGGCGGGGCATCAAGATGACCGCGACGATCCCAACGAGGACGAACGACGCCGCAGCGGTGAGGAACGGGTTCGCCACGCCGAGCTCGCGCACCAGTACGGCGCCACCCGGCAGCCCGACGAAGCACGCGACGCCGGAGCAGATGACGATGGCGCGTCGCACTCGGCCCTCGACGACGGGGGCGAGGAACACAAAACCCCAAGCCGCGTACCACGGCTGGACGACCGGGCTGAGCACGACGATGGCTATGAGGCTCCATCCGAGCGCCCGCAGGGAGCCGATCCGCTCGGAGCGGACGAGGAGCGTGATCGAGATGGCCGCGGCCAAGAGGAGGCCCATCGTGCGGGCGAGTGTCAGCAACATGTGGGTGTGGTCGCCCAGGCCGATGAACGACAGCAGCTTGCCGCTGGCGAGCCCGATCGCGGTGGCCGGGTCCATCCAGGAGCGCACCGTGTCCGGATTCGACAGGCCCGCGATCCAGCCCCAGCCCAGGCCGGCGATCTCGGACAGCGCAGCCATCGTGCCGGCCGCGAGCAGCAGCGCCGTAGCCACGGGACGCAGGCGCTCGCGCAGGCTGCGCCCGGGACCGGTCCACTCCCAGCCGATGTAGACCGCGCCGACGAGCGCCGGGACCTTCACCGCGGCCCCCACGGCGCACAGCAAGATGCCCGCCACGGGGTGTCCCTTGCGGGCGAGCGCGTAGCCGGGCACGAGGAGTCCGAGCATCAGCGCGTCGTTGTGGCCGCCTCCCACGAGGTGGAGCAGCACGAGAGGGTTGAGCGCGGCGAGCGCGAACGCGACGGCGCCGTCGCGGCCGAAGGAGCGAGCGATGACCGGGACCGCCCAAGCAAAGGCGATCGTGCCGAGCAGCGCCAGCAGGCGCAGGCCCTCGACGGACATGAGGTCGTTGTGCCCAGTGGCCGAGACGATCCAGCCGGCGAGGGTGAGGAACGTGGGTCCGTACGGCGAGCCGACGTTCTGCCAGAGCTTGTCGACCACCCCGACGAAGGGGCCCTGGCCGAGCACGGCGGGCCCATAGCTGTAGGGATTGATGTGATGGCTCATCATCTCGCCCTGCGCGGCATAGCTGTACAGGTCCCTGCTGAACAGAGGCGCCACGAACAACAGCGGCAGGACCCATGCGACGAACACCGGGACGAGCCGGCTCACCGGGATGCCCGGGTGCCTGCTGCAGACGCGCACGATGTCGTACCAGACCCGGAGCATCAAGATCATGCCGGCGTAGACGGCGACGACGCCGAGGAACAGCTGTTGGCCCGGTGCGGGCGTGCCGGGGAGCACCGACTGTGACGGGATGCCGAAGTACCAGGCACCTGGGACGCTCTTCAAGGTGAACGGCGAGCTCGGCAGGCTGGCGCCCACGACGATGGCAACCGATGCCAGAAGGCCGAGCGCCGCGGGCCGCCAGAGCAATGCGCCGAGGCTGGTTACCCCCGGGACGTACGGCTCCTTCTCCGGCTCGGGGACGCGGCGTTGGTCGAGGTAGGTCCGGATGGGGGCGAGAGCCGTTCTCACGCGCTCCCTCGGCAGCTGCGGAAGGCGCTCAACCGTGGCGCTCAACCGTTCGAGCTGCGAGTTCGACACGCGCGAATCCTATCTGCGGGCGACGCGCCGCGCTCCGCCAGAAAGCTGTCGAGAGCCGCGAATACGCGAGTCGCCGCCGGAGGAGCCGTTCGGTACGGTTCCGTCGTGCAGAGCGACCTTGCGCTCCGCGTATCGGCGCCGCAATGGCGGCGCGGGGAGAGCTCGTGGGAACCCAACGGCGCCACGACGATCGCGGCGGCTGCGCGCTGAGAGCCATCCGACGGCTCCGGCAACTCTCGAGGGGCGACCGAATAGCGCTCTGCGCGCTCATCGCGGCACCGGCGGTCGTCTTCGTCGTGCCCGCACTAGCCGGCTACCCGCTGCTCACCGGGGACGCCGTCATCCAGAATTACCCGCTCCGCGTGCTCGCCGGCGAGATGCTCCGCCACGGGCACCTACCGCTCTACGACCCGTTCGACTGGTCCGGCTCACCCCTTCTCGGCGGCATAAACGCCGGCGCGGCCTTCCCCGCCATCGTGCTGTTCGCCGTGCTTCCGCCTCTCGCCGCCTGGGTCGCCACCGATGTCCTCGCGTACGCCGGCGCCGCCGTCGGTCTCTTCGTGTTCTTGCGGCTGTGTCGCCTCGCGCCGCTGCCGGCCGCGCTCGGCGCCGCGGCGTTCGGACTCGGCGGGTACGTGTCGTCCCAAGCGGTGCACATCGACGTCGTGGAGACGTGCGCGGCGCTCGCCTGGCTGCTCGTCGGGCTCGAGCGGACGGCTCACTGCGACCCGCGTGCCCGACCCGGCTGGATCGTGCTCGGCGCCTCGGCGACCGCATGCATCGGGCTCGCCGGCAGCCCGGAGGTCGCCTTCTACGCGGCAGTCGGTGGCGTGATCTACGCCGGCCATCTGATCGCACACGCGACATCGAGGCGGCTGCGCACCGCCGGCGCGTTCCTCCTCACCGCCACGATCGGGCTCCTCCTCGCCGGGGTGCAGATCGTGACCGGCGCCGAGACCGTCGCTGTCTCCCAACGCGCCTCGGTCGGCCACGGCTTCATCACCGCGGGTTCCCTGGACGGCGTGCAGCTGCTCACCCTCCTCGCGCCGCACGTGCTCGGTGGCGGGCCGATCGGCCTGCGCTCCTACGTCGGCAGCTACAACCTTGCCGAGATCGACGCCTACGCGGGCATCCTTGGTCTTGTCGCGACTGCTTCGATGGCGACGAGATGGAGGGCGCCCGGCGCCGAGCGCTGGCGGATCTGGTACCTCGTCGGCGGCATCGGCCTGCTCCTTGCACTCGGAAAGGCGACGCCGCTGCCCGACCTGCTCGCGCATCTGCCCGTCGTCGGCGCGAGCCGGCTCCCCAGCCGTGCGCTGGTGCTCTACGCACTCGCGTCGTCCGTGCTGCTCGCGTACTGGGCCGACGAGATGCTCGTCCGCGCTCGACCCGATACGGCGCGAGCGGCCGTGCCGGTCGGGGCGGCACGAGAGGGGGATCGCGCCGCCGCCGTCGCGGGGGCGCTGCCGCCCGCGGCGGTACTGGCGCTGCTCGCGACAATGGCGGTAGGCGGGGTGCCGGTCGC
>JAODBO010000162.1 GCA_025464005.1 Acidimicrobiaceae bacterium
ATCGGGCGCGCCGGCCGCGGCAGCGGCCGCGGCCGCGAGCGCCGCCGACGAGCCGAGCCCGCGTCCGACCGGTATCGCGGAGCGCACGGTGACCGCCAGGCGGTCGTGGCCGCGCACCTCCGCCGCGACACGCACCGCGAGGTTGCTGGCGTCCTGGGCGAGCTCGGCGCCTTCGCCCTCGGTGCGCACCTCGAGGCGCGGGGCGTCGGTGACCTCCACCTCGAGGTAGATGCCGAGCGCGAGCCCGAGCACGTCGAAGCCCGGGCCGAGATTCGAGGTGGAGCCAGGTACACGTGCGCGCAAGTCGGCGCCTCTCAGCCGTGGGTCGCGGACCAGCCGGCCGGCACGGCGGGCGTGGGCCCCGCCGAGCGGACGGGGGCGCTGACGAGAAGGCCGCCCGAGGAGCGGAGCACGAGCGAGCCGAGCGACGCTGGGACGGCTGACGCGGACGCCGGCAGGCGCCGTGGGCCGGCGGCGAGGCGCTCGCTCAGCACCGTTCCGGGCCAGGTGACGATCGAGGCCGGCAGTCCTGGCGCCCGGAGGCGCACGACGGCGTCGCTCCAGGCGAAGCGGGCATTGCCGACGACGCCGTCGGCCGGCAAGATCCGGTAGCGGACGAGCGCCCGGCTCGCCCGCTCGAGCAGCTTCTCGTCGGTCAGCGCCGCGCCCGAGAGGCCTCCGGGCTGGCCGGTCGACGCCGACACCACGAGCACACTCTGGCCGCCCACGTCTCGATACCCGGCGGTGACGAGGCACGCCTGGGCCTGCGAGGTGAAGCCCGACTTCACCCCGACGATGCCGTCGGTGCCGAGGGCGGGGTTGAAGTTCCAGATCGTCCCGGCCACCGGGAAGGGTCGGCTCGGGTACGCGACGATCCGTCGCGCCACCGGGAAGCTCATGAGGGTGAGCGTGAGCTCGGCCTGGTCGGCCGCAGTGCTCACCGAGCCAGGGTCGACGCCGCTCGAGTCCGCGTAGTGCGTGCTCTCGAGGCCGAGCAGCTGCGCCTCGGCGTTCATCTTCGCCACGAACGCGGGGATGCTTCCGGCGTCCCAGCGGGCGAGCAGCTCGGCGATGTTGTCACCGGAGGGAAGCAGGAGCGCCTCGAGCAGCTGGTACTCGCTCAGCACCTCGCCCACCCGGACCGGAACCGTGCTGTCGCCGGCCTGCGAGTCGACGACCCAGCTCGCCGCGTCCGCTGAGGTGATCCGGATGCTCGGGCCGCTAGCCCCGAGCGCGAGCGGGTGGTCCTGGAGCAGGACGACGGCCGTCATGATCTTCGTGAGGCTCGCGATGGGCACCGCGCGCTCCTTCGGCGAGCGCGCGACGAGCCCGGAGCCGAGCACGGCGATGGCGCCCTGGCCCGTGGAGGGCCACGGCAGGTGGCCGGCGGTGCCGGGAACGACCTGGTGGGCGACGACCAGCGAGGTGAGCACCGGTCCGGGCAGCGCTCGGCCGGAGGCGGAGGCGCGGGCCGGGCCGCCGTCCCCGCCGCCGAACGCGACGTAGCCGAGAACCGACACGAGAGCGACGACGGACACCAGCGTGACGCGCCGACGACGGATCTGGCTCCGGCGCAGGCGCCTACGAGCCTCCAGGCGCTGCAGGGCGACGGGGTCGACCGGGAACCCTCGCATCGCCGCGGGTGCGCTCAAGGTCGCGCCTGTCTCGGTGCGCTCAGCCGGCCTGGTCGAACTCGTCGGCCGTCATGAGCACCGCTCTGGCCTTCGAGCCCTCCGAGGGGCCGACGATGCCGCGGCGCTCGAGCAGGTCCATGAGTCTCCCGGCGCGGGCGAACCCGACGCGCAGCTTGCGCTGAAGCATGGAGGTGGAGCCTAGCTGTGACCGGACGACGAGCTCCATAGCCTGGCTCAGTAGCTCTTCGTCGTCGTCGGCAGCGCCGGTGGCAGCACTTCCGGGCGCGGAGTCGTCGCCGACGACGCCCTCGACGTAGGCCGGTGCGCTCAAGCGCCGCCAGTGACCGACGACCGAGCGAACCTCCTCCTCGGTCACCCAGGGCCCCTGGATGCGTCGAGCAACGCTGGAAGAGGCCGTGAGCAGCAGCAGATCCCCACGCCCGACGAGGCGCTCGGCCCCGGGCTGGTCGAGGATGACACGCGAGTCGGCGAGCGACGAGACGGAGAACGCCAGACGGGAGGGGATGTTCGCCTTGATGACGCCGGTGATCACGTCGACCGACGGGCGCTGGGTCGCGATCACGAGATGGATCCCGACGGCCCGGGCCATCTGCGCGATCCGACAGATCGACTCCTCGACGTCACGGGCCGCGACCATCATGAGGTCGTTGAGCTCGTCGACGACGATGAGGATGAACGGAAGGCGCTGGAAGCGGCTCGGCTCCCCGGTGCCGTGCTCCGGCGCCGGTGCGACGTCGGGCGCGCCGTCGAGCATCGCCGCGACTCCGGGCGCGCCGTCGAGCATCGCCGCCACGTCGGGCTGCTCGGCCGGCTCCGCGCCGACCTCGAGCTCGTCCCCGCCGTCGTCGTCGCCGTCGGTTTCGGTGTCGCTGTCACCGGCGTCGCCGCGCTCGCCCACCGGTCCGAGACCGGGATCGAAGGGTCCGTCGTTGAAGTCGCCCCGATCGATGGCCGCGTTGTAACCGGTGATGTCACGCATCCCGGCCTCGGCGAGCAGGTCGTAGCGGCGCTCCATCTCGGTGACGGCCCAGCTGAGCGCGTTGGCGGCTCGCTTCGGATTCACCACGACCTGGGTGAGCAGGTGCGGGAGGCCGTTGTACTGGCCGAGCTCGACACGCTTCGGGTCCACGAGGATGAGGCGGACCTCGTCGGGGGTCGAGCGCATCAGCACCGAGGTGATGAGCGAGTTGATGCAGGACGACTTGCCCGCGCCGGTCGCGCCGGCGATGAGCAGGTGCGGCATCTCGGCGAGGTTCGCCATAACGGCGCGCCCGGCGATGTCCCGCCCGAGACCGACCTCGAGCGCATGGGACGCCCGGCGCGCCTCCGGCGAGGAGAGCACGTCGCCGAGGGTGACGAGCTGCCGGTCGACGTTCGGCACCTCGACGCCTATGGCGGAACGGCCGGGGATCGGAGCGAGGATGCGCACGTCGGGGGAGGCCATCGCGTAGGCGATGTCCTTGGCGAGGTTCGTCACCCGGGCGACCTTGACCCCGGCACCGAGCTCGAGCTCGAACCGGGTCACCGTCGGCCCGACCGTGAAGCCTGCGAGGTGGGTCTCGACGCCGTGGGCAGCGAGCGCCCGCTCGAGGACCTTGCCCCGCTCCTCCACCGCCCGCCGGTCGAGTCCCTGCTCCTTCGTCCTTCGCAGCAGCTTGGCCGCGGGTAGCCGCCACGGTCCAGGCGCGCGTACGACGCCGAGACCGAGCTGTTCGACCGACGCCGCCGCGCCCGCGCCCACCCCCGCGGCGGCGGCCGGAACGACCTCCTCCGCGACGTCACGCTCGCCCGGCGCGCCGGCGCCAGCGTCCCGCTCGGCGTCCCTCGTTTCCTGCAGGATCGGCGTCACCTCGGCGAGCGGGGCGCTGAATGCTGCGGGGACCTCGCTGTCGAGACCTTCGAGCTCGCCTCGGGCATCGAGGCCGGACGCGAGGACCTCGCCGTCGAACACCGGCGAGGACAGCAGCTCCTCTTGGCGGGCCGCGGCGGCCTGAGCCGCACGCTCGCGCTCGGCCGCCTCGTCGGTCGGCGCCTCGGGGTCGTCGTAGCCGGCGACGAGGCGGCTCGCGCCCCGACCTACGCCACGTGCCGCGCGCCCGATGCCGACGAGCGCCGAGCGCACCGGCAGGCCGACCGCGACGCAGCCGGCGACGAACGCGACGCCTGCGAGGACGACGGCGGCGCCGGCGGATCCGAGCAGGCCGTGAAGCCCGCCACCGCTGCCCGCGCCGACGAGGCCACCGGCTCCGCCGAGACGTTCCGCCGTGGCGCTGAGGTGCGGGAGTCCCCCGCTGAGATCGGCCAGGCCCGCCGCGCAGATCTCGACGAGCGCGAGAGCCGTCAGTGCCCCGACGACCCCTCGGCGAGACCTGCCCGCGACGAGCGACGCGCCGACCGCGACGAGGCCGAGCGGGACGACGTCGGCGCCCCAGCCGAGCCCTGCGGCCCCGTAGCGCCGCACGTAGTGGCCGGCGAGCCCGAGGACGTCCAGATAGAGGGCGAGCGCGAGCAGCACACCGAGCACGAGCAGGAGCCAGCCCCAGAGATCGTCGGGCTGTCGGGCGACGAATGCTGCGGCCCGGCGAAGCGCAGGCGGGCGCGTGGGGCGTCGCCGGGCCGCGGGCCGGGCTCGCGACG
>JAODBO010000102.1 GCA_025464005.1 Acidimicrobiaceae bacterium
CGGCAAGTCCACCGGCAGCAGCACCGCTGCTGGTGGATACCGGGTGGTCCCATGACTGGCGACGAGGTGGTCCCATGTCGCTGGCGAAGTTCAGCGCAGGGTGGTCCCATGTCGCTGGCGAGCGACACACCAGCGGGCGACTTCTCGGGAGCACCTCCTTGAGTCAACCACCGGTAGGACAAGCTTGCACGGCTATCCCGGAGACAGTCGCGAATACAGATTCGCGGCCCGAATAACAGTCGGGCGACACCGGACGGGCAGCGCCGAACGACGGGTCGTGATCGCCGATTATCGCTGCAATAGCGCCGGTCTCACCACTCAACCAGTTGAACCCTCTGCGCGGCTCCTCACCACGCTTGACTCAGGTGTCCCAATGTATTAGTACATCTGGACATGGAGACGAACGGGGGGGCGCTCATCCGCTTCCGTCTCGATCCGCGCTCCGGCGTCCCTGCCTACCGCCAGCTCGTCGACCAGGTGCGCCAGGCAGTGAGTCTCGGCATCCTTTGCCCGGGCGACAAGCTGCCGCCCGTTCGCGAGGTGGTCCGTCAGATCACCATCAACCCGAACACCGTGCACCGCGCATACCGCGACCTCGAGGCCGAGGGACTTGTCCGCGGCGAGCAGGGGCGCGGGACTTTCGTGCTCGACGGCGTGAGCCCGTCGACGACGCCGAAGCGCCGTAGCGAGCTTCAGCGCGAGCTCGGCGCGTGGATGGCGCGGGCACGCCGGGCCGGCCTCGACGACGACGGAATCCTCGCCCTCGTCGCGACCGCGATGAATACCGGTCCACCGGACAACGACAAGGGGGAACGATGACCATGCCCGCGCTCGAGACGCTCGGTCTCGCCAAGCGATACAGGCGGCGGTGGGCCGTCGAGGACTGCACGCTGTCGATCCCGCGGGGCAAGATCGCCGCGCTTGTCGGTCCGAACGGCGCGGGAAAGTCGACCTTGCTGCGCATGCTCGCCGGCATCACGATCCCGAGCGCCGGAACGATCTCGATTGACGGGCTCTCGCTTGCCGATGGGCCGGTGGCGCTCGAGCGCGTCGGCTACCTCGACCAGGAGCGGCCGCTCTACCAGGGCTTTCGGGTCGAGGAGATGCTGCGTTTCGGTCGAGAGCTCAACCCGCGCTGGGATAACGACCGGGCGCATCGCCAGCTCGAGGAGCTCGGGATCCCGCTTCGCGAGCGCATCGGGAAGCTCTCCGGCGGTCAGCAGGCCCAGGTTGCGCTTGCAATGTGCCTCGCAAAGTGTGCCGAGATCCTGCTCCTCGACGAACCTGCCGCCGCGCTCGACCCGCTCGCCCGGGACGAGCTCATGGCTCAGCTGCTCGGGACGGTCGTCGACGACGGTGCAACCGTGCTGCTTTCCTCGCACGCGATCGCGGATCTCGCAGCGATCTGCGACTACGTCGTGCTGCTGAGTGGAGGCCGTGTCCAGCTCGCCGAGGAGCTTTCGACTGTCCTCGACACCCATCGCCTCCTCGTCGGACCCGTCGGCGCGCCGTCGATAGCGCCCGACGGCGTCACGATCGTGACCTCGTCGTCAACGGGGCGACAGGTCACGCTGCTCGTGCGTTCGGAGCTGTCAGTCGTGGCGCCGCGCTGGGAGGTGCTCGAGCCTTCGCTCGACGAGATCGTCCTCGCGTACCTCCGTCAGAACGCGCGCGCGACCGCGAATGCTGGCGCGGGCCGGGGATCGACCGGTGGCGGCAGCGAGCCAGCGGAGCGGGGAGCGCGGTGACGATGACTTGGGCCGCCTGGCGGGTTCAGCGACCGCAGCTCCTCGCTGCCCTTGGCGTCGCGATCGTTGCTGCGCTGTGGCTCGTCACGACGCATGCCGTCATGGGGAAGGTCGCTCGGGCGAACGTATGGCTGGCCGTGGAGGCATTCACTGGACTGCTCGGGCTCTCGATCGGCGCACCTATCGTCGCTGGCGAGGTCGGACCTGATACCTACCGGCTCGCATGGAGCCAGAGCGTGTCGAGGCTTCCTCCGCAGGAGGTCCTATCCTGCGAGAATCGGCTCGCGGTGCACGGCGCGGTGACGAGCGAGAACTCCGAGCGCTGCGCGCTTGGCGCGCACGTCCACGATGTTGTCGCTTACCAGCCCTCGAGCGCCTACTGGCCGCTGCAGCTCGGCGAGTCCGCGATCTTCTTGGCGATGGCGGCCGCGCCGCTCACCGTGGCGCTGGTCGTCGTGCGGCGGTGGCGAGCATGACCTGGGTAGCCTGGCGGGTGCAGCGCGCGCAGCTTCTTGGCGCTGTGGTCGTGGCGGCGATCGTCATGATCTGGCTGGCGGCGACCGGCCTCGCGATGGGCCACGATCCGACGTGGAAGTACTGGCCGGAGGGCGAGATCTTCGTTCTCGACGCGCTCCCGGCGCTTCTCGGCCTCACGATCGGCGCGCCAGTGATCGCGGGCGAGATCTACCGGCCGACGTATCGCCTCGCCTGGAGCCAGGGCGTCTCGAGGACGGCCTGGCTCCGCTCGAAGCTCGTCGTCGGCGGAGCGGTGACGGTGCTCCTCGCCGCGCTCGTGACGCTCGTCCTCGAGTGGTGGGCGAGTGCGGTCAGCCTCGCGCCGTCGACGAGCTCCGGTGGCTTCTCGGACATCCGGGTCCAGCCGACCGCGTTCGACGTCACCGGCCTAGTCGTCGTCGCCTATGCCGTCTTCGCTTACGGGCTCGGCGTCGCGCTCGGCGCGGTGCTCCGCCGGCCAGGCTGGAGCATCGCCACAGGTCTCGCGATCTTCGCTGTGGTGCGGCTAGCCGTCGAGCGCCTCGTGCGACCGACGCTCGTCTCGCCGTCGACCGTCGCGAACTTCACTAGCGTCTTCTCCGGCACCTTCTCCCACACCGTCTCGAACGGCTGGCTCCTCGGAGCGGGCTGGCTTCCACTCGGTCGGACGGTACCCGCGCCCGGCTCGACCTGGAGCGGACAGCTGCCGGCAGCGATTGTCGCCTGCGACGACCACATCGCCGCAAAGAGGACAGCGGCCTTCAACGCCGCGCAGGCACACTGCGGTCTGGCCGCGCACCTGCATTGGGTGGCCGAGTACCAGCCGATGAGCCACTACTGGCCGCTCCAGCTCGGCGAGTCGGCGATCATCTTGGCGATGGCCGGGGTCCTTTTCGCGGGGACTGTCTATGTCGTGAGGAGGTGGCGAGCATGACCTGGGTCGCCTGGCGGGTGCAGCGCCCGCAGTACGTGGCGGCGGCGGTCGTCGTCGCCTTCCTCGCCCTCTGGCTCGCCGCGGTGGGGCTTGACGGGCATACGAACTGGTCTGTGATCTCGGACCACGCGGATGTCGTCGCGCTCTACGTTCTCCCGGGGATGCTCGGGCTCGGGCTTGGGGCGCCGGTCGTCGGTGCAGAGCTCGACCGCGCAACCCACCGGGTCGCCTGGACTCAGAGCGTCTCACGGACGCGGTGGCTCGCGCACAAGCTCATGATCGGTGCGCTCCTCTGCGCCGGGCTCGTCGCGCTGCTCGTACCGCTCGTCGAGTGGTGGACGCGCGCGACGCATTCCGAGCTCGACATCTCGCCGAAGGTGTTCGCGATCACCGGGGCCGTGAGCGTCGGGTACGCGCTCTTTGCCTTCGCACTCGGTGCGGCGCTCGGAGCCGTGATCCGCCGGCCTGGATGGGCATTCGCCGCCAGCGTCCCGATCGTGATCGCGGTACGGCTCATGGTCGACGCATTGCGGCCGTCGCTCGCGAGTCTCGCTTACGTCGTCCAGCCGTCGATGCCCGTGACCTACGTGAACCCGAAAGGTTGGGTCCTGAACTCCGCGTACGTGCCGCTAGGCAGGCTGACACCGCTCCCGGGCCGCACGTGGCTCGATTCCGCGGCGAAGTGGATGAACTCCTGCGTTGGCAACGTCCAGACGCCCGCGCGATTCGAGCGGGCCGCCTACTGCGCTCGCGCCGCGAACCTGCACTACGTCATCCAGTACGAGCCGGAGCACAACTACTGGTCGCTCCAAGGGACCGAGACGGCGATCTTCGTCGGGATCGCTGCGGCGCTCGTCGCAATCACCGTTCTGGCTGTGCGGCGATCGCGAGCCTGAGTCCGGACGCCGGATTAGCACCCGTCACGACGAAGCCCAGAAGCCCGAGCAGGGTTGATCGATGACTCACCCCGAACAGGATGTCGCCCCGAACGCCGACCGGCTTGATGAAGACTGAAGTGGCCAAACGACGGATAACGCACTCTCGGGGTTCCAACATTCAACGAGATCTCGCTGACTCGCTAAATCAAAGCAGCGACTACGGTCTGGTTGTGATCGCTGAAGAACGCGACGTCGCGGTTGATGGTCGAACTGTACGTATCCGAATAGCCGGAGATCCGGCCGGCTATCCGGTGATGTACTTCCATGGCACGCCGGGCTCCCGATTAGACGTGGCCTCCGGCGACGAGCTCGTAGCTGCCGTTGGCGTCAGGTTGGTGTCATTTGACCGCCCGGGCTACGGCAGGTCGTCCGTGAGCCCCTTCGGCTTATTGGCAGTCGCCAAGGACGCGCTGAACGTCGCCGACCAACTCGGAGTCGAGCGATTTGCGACACTCGGTCTCTCCGGTGGTGGTCCATTTGCGATCGCGATCGCGACCGCGGCGATCGGCGGCCCGCGTGTCGCGCGGGTGGGAATCGCGTCCGGCGCCGGCCCATTTCAAGAGGTCCCGGGGGCGATCGACGGGCTCTCAGAGATCGACACTCGGGCGGTCGCCTTGCTCCCCGATAGCCCAGCCGAAGCGGCAGCGACCTTTGCCTCTGGTTTTGAGCCGATCCTCACCGCCGTACGCGAGGGAGACGACGCCGTGCGGGCAGCGTTCGAGCCCTTTCTCAGCGCGCGTGACCGAGTGCTGTTCGCGGATCCCGTGGTCGGCGCGTCGATCATTGCCTCGATACGTGAAGGGCTGCGCCAAGGTGCCAGCGGAAGTGGTTGGGACAACGCAGCGTATGTCGGCGGGTGGGAGATCGACATCGCGGCCATTCAGACGCCGGTTCTGCTGTGGTACGGGGACGAGGACCTGATGGCTCCTCCGGCGCACGCTCAGTGGCTCGAAGAGCACCTTCCCGATGCTCGACTCGTCATCCGTAGTGGCGAGGGTCACCTCGGAATCTTTGAACACCTGGCAGAGATGCTGGACCAACTAGCGGCCGGATAACCACTCGGGAGTCCAGATTCCAGGCGGCCCTGAATCAACACAGAACGCCGACCGGAATATCGGGCGATGGCCGTGTTGGGCGAGCGCACATCGACGGCTACGGAACACGCCGTCTCATCGGCTCTGCGATCGAGCGCGCGCCGATCTCTCCTCGGAACTGCCGGCGACGTGGCCGCCCAGAACGACGCTGCGAACGGCCTTCCCAACCTGCCGGGCTGCGACGGAACCCGCGACCTATCGGCGAGGCAATGCTGACGCTTCGCTCATACGAGGTTCGACAAGCGGGAGGAATGCTCTCGACTCCGCGAACCACTGAACCAGTGCATTGATGCCGACCCCGCTGGGCCGCGTGAATCGATCGCCTCGGTCACCCCGTCCAGCGTTGGGACTGGGACCAAGATTCCGAGCGGGTGCTCGGTGACCAAAGTGGCCGTCTACCTGGTGGGGCCGGCAGGGATCGAACCTGCGACCCAGGGATTATGAGTGCAGGTCGAAGCGTTGCATGGCGACCCACGCTGTCGCAGCTTGTTCAAATGCGCAGCTCACGGTGGAGAACACCGTTGCGGATCAATGCACCGTCCCAAAGGATCGGACCTTGTGAGACGGGGTGGGCACGATTGTTGGGACCGCAAGACACGGACGCCTCGACGAAGGTCTTGAGCAGCTTTCGGAGCACGTCGGGCTCGCCTGCTCGAGATCCTCGCGGACGAGCGTGTCAAGCTCCAAGCTCCAAGCTGCGGGGTGCGGGGTGCGGGGTGCGGGGTGCGGGGTGCGGCCATCGTGGTGATCTCCCTCAGAAGTTGATTGGCGTCCTTTTCAAAAAGGGATCACGCTGTGGCCGCACCGCGTGGTGGATGTCGCGCCTCGAGCTCATCGACGAGATTCTTCAGCGTCGACTACCAGCTACACCATCTCTCTGGATGTGAACGCGCTCCGAGGACCTTCTCCGGAAGCTGAGCGCGGCGGCATCGTTGAGGCGCGTAGCGCGACTGAGGCCGAGAGATTGGCTGTGCGCAGGTCATCGGATCCCACTAAGCTGGACATCGCAGCGGACAGAAATACCAGAGAAATCAAGATACTGCAGTTCAGAGGGGTCAAAATTGCCATTAGGATTGGACACGATTCGGGACTATCCCTGGATTAATTTCCGGCTCGATTTGCGGGACTGCTTGCCGCGCTTTTGGATGCTGGTGGGTGAAGCGCGGTCGAAGTGTGAGCACATTCGATATGTGCCGCTCCAGAAAGACGTCGCCGAGCGGATGCACTACCTCGAATTCGCGCGAGGTGTTCTCGCGACAACCGCCATAGAAGGCAACACCCTTTCACTTGAGCAAGTACAAGCCCGTATGGAAGGAACGCTGCAATTGCCGCCGTCCCAGGAGTATCTGGGGATCGAAGTCGACAACATGCTTGCGGCATATAACTCGATCAAAGACCGGCTCTGGAACCGGGAGCAGCTGTTAATCGAGCCAGCGATACTCAAGGAGCTCAATAAACAGATTCTCGCGGGCCTTGACCTTCCAGCCGGTATTGTACCCGGCGAGTTCCGAACTCGTCGCGTCGCAGTGGGTCCCTATCTAGCTCCCGAAGCCAGTGATGTCGAGGAGTTGATAAGCCAACTTTGTGTGTGGCTGGGTGGCCCAACCTTTGTCGCACCGGAGGACGACCAGAGAATTCCATACGCATTCATCAAGGCAGTAGTTGCTCACCTGTACCTGGAGTGGATCCACCCATTCGGAGATGGGAATGGTCGTCTCGGACGACTCATCGAGTTCCAAGTCCTTTTGTCGTCAGGCGTACCTGCTCCTGCTGCGCACCTGCTCACTCAGCATTACATGGCGACGCGATCGGAGTACTATCGACAGCTCGCCAACGCCAGTGCAATTCGTGATCTGCGACCATTTCTGCTTTATGCGGCACAAGGTTGGGTTGATCACCTCAGTGAACAAATAAAGCTCCTCCACAGCCAGGCTGAGGTTCTCATGTGGCGCGCGCTCGTCGACGAGTCCTTCGGTGAACGTCCGTCACCGCCCGAGCACAGACAGAAGTTGATTGCTATCGCATTGGTATCTGAGGAAGGTTCCGCGCCCCGAGCGAAAATTAGAAGTCTGAGCGAATCGATAGCCGAGGCGTATGCGGGCAAGGGACCGAAAACTCTGACCCGGGACCTAAACCGGCTCGTGGGGCTTGGCATGATCACGGAAGATTCGATCGGCTACAGAGCCAACGTCTCGCTCGTCCGCGGTATGAGGCCGTTTGCAACCTCTGAGCGAACCTCAGCGACCTAACGTCGATCGTGATCGAGATGCCTGCCGCAATCGAAGCATCTCTGATCGCCGGGCATCGGTGAGCTTCGTTGTCGATGCCATTTCGTCGTCGAGCGCCACGCGAGAACATGAAGGGGTGCAACGAGATGTGAGGTTTACCCTGGACGGCGGGATTGGACGGAAACATCACGGCCCGAATCGGGACGAATGATCCGGGCCAGTGGGACCGGGGTCGGGTCGGGAACGTCGCGTCAAACATTCCGACTGTTCTTCCTCGGAGCTGGGTTTTCGAAACCCGCTGGCCTGCCTCTGGCGAACGAGCTTCTCGAGCCGGTCCTACATGCCATCCGCCCCTACGCCAGTGGCGGCGGCACTACTCATCTCGACGATGCGCTCTGGGAGTACCAGCAGTACCTCGATGTCGCCCAACCGGACAAGCCGTTCGACGTCGAGGAGTTCGGCGCTTGGCTCGACTGGTCAAATACCCTCGCCCTCGATTCCACGGACTGTGACGCAGGTCTTGCCCTCGCCCAGCTCCGTTGGGGCATCGGTCGTGTTCTGCACCGGGCAACGCCCGAAGAGATCCCTGAGGAGTACCTCGCGTTTGCGAGAGAGCTCGACGTCTCCGATGTCGTGATCACCCTCAATTACGACTGCCTTCTGGAGCGGGCACTTGACGCGGTGAGCCTTCCGTACCGCCGGTTTCCGATGCGCTACCAGAATGAGATTGGAGTCGTCGACCTGAGCCGAGGCGTCGAGCTGCAGCTGATGAAGCTGCATGGTTCGCTCGACTGGGCGCTGTTCCGAAGCGATGATCTGAATGCCCAGTACAGCTTTCGACCCCTCGCCGAGGGACCACGTCCGCTGGCTGATCCACTCGCCGGACTCGCAGTCATCCCAGCGGACCGTCTTGACGACTTCTACTCATCGGCCGGATCGTGGTGGAGATACCAACTCCTGCTCATGCCGCCGTCGAGGGCGAAGCCGCTCGCTGGCTCACCTCTGGTTGAGCTGTGGGGCGGCTCGGGGTCGCACGGCATCTGGAGCGGTGGCCTCTGCGTGGTCGGATGCTCGCTCCCACAGGGTGATCCGTACATCAGGCAGCTCCTCTATTGGATCGCCCGGAGGTACGTGGAAACTGTTCGCGACGGCTCCGGACGCGGCCCGATGCGGAACGTGATCTTCATCGACAAGAGGGACAGCCCCGACGCGGTCGCGGCGTACAAAGAGAGCTACCGCTTCGTGGATCCGGGGCTCTCGGAATTTTTGCTCCGCGGATTCGATGTGCACGCAGTGGCCCATATCGCCAAGCTGTCTCGATAGCCAGGAGTGAAATCGACCCCTTCTGGCGTGCGCTTGCGCGAGGAAGCGGGTCAACTCCAACGCGCGGAGCTGCGCCCGAACCGGCGATCTGCTCGCCAAGTCGACGCCGACGTCTCGGTCGTGACGATGTCGATCAACGGACAGCGTTCTGTCGGCTTCCCGAACGACCGCATTGACGATCGGTCGAGTCTGGATGCCAACGCGAGGACGAAGGACGAGGTGTGGCAGTGCAACCGGGTGGCTCGGGACTGCGGGGGTACTTCGCCGCAAGGCCGCCGCAGGCGGTGCCAGCCGCCTGCGGCGGCGTAGCGGCTTGAGTAAGTGCTGGAGATGCTTTCGATATTCATCGGAATGTCGGCCGCCGGCACGCCGTTGATGCCGTCGAGGCATGGCGCTTCTCGCTCGCTCGAGGTCTCCCGGAGATGATTGAGCCGATGCTGGGCATCCGCTCCGATTTTGCGCGGTCATCCGCGTCGGCCACCCAGTCCTCGGTGTGTCCGACGTCGCCAAGCTGGTCTGGCCGCTGGTATCCGGTGTTGCCCGTCAGGGACTGATTTCGGGCGCGTTGTCCAGATTCGCTGTCTTCGTGGACCCATTCCTAGATAGAGGGGTGGACTAGCTGCCCCGGTCATGGGAGCGGGCGATGACAGTGACGACAGCGGTGAGCGAACTCTCGAAGCGCGGGGATCGGTCATGAGGCGGCACGTACAGGATCCACCAAGCCCTTCCTCTCGGTCGCTGAGGCGGCGACTCTCCTTGGTGAGTCCCGTTCGACCCTTTACAGGGCGATCGAACGCGGCGATCCACCGTTCGCCGTCGTCACGATCAACGGTCGACTTCGGGTGCCACGCCGCGCAATCGAACGTCTTCTCGCCGGCGAGGACCCGAGTCGACCGGCCGATGCCTCCTACGACGCCTCTGTGGCGTCCTCGCCTTGTCCGGTCTGTGGCAGCTCGCCGTCCTTGCCACCGAGGAGGCGCCCGACGTACTCGGCGGCGCGGCGATCCTCCTCGTCGATGCCGTCGGTGTAGTGCCGGGCCATGTGCACGGTCGACCAGCCGAGGCGGGCTTGCTTCTGCGCCTCGGAGATCACCGGGTCCAGCACCGTGGCCTGGAAGTGGCGAAGCGAGTGGAGATGGATGTCCTTTGCCACACGGCGAGCTCGCGGGCTCTTGAGAACATGTGGCTCATCGCGTCCGGGTGTGGGGGGACCGCGCCGGGGAGCTCGGTGGCGAAGACGAAGTGCTCCGGGGTGACGTCGAACCCGCCGAGCGATGCGAGCTTGTCGATCTCTGTTCGATGGGTGCGCAGTGCCTCGAGGGTTTCCTCGTCGAAGGCGAACCGTCGGACGCTCGCATTCGTCTTCGGGGCCTTCACCGCGGCCCCGCCGTCTGCGGCAACGATCCCCTCGTCGATCGTCACCGCACCGCCCGTAAGGTCGAGGTCCGACCAGCGGATGGCGCACGCCTCGCCGCGGCGCATGCCGGTGGCGGCGACGAGGTGGAGATAGGTGTAGCTCCGGTGGTCGATCGTCCGCGCTGCTGTGAGCAGTGCGCGTACCTCCTCGACAGCAAGCGCACGCACCACGTCGCGCTGCTCGTGAATCGCCCAGTCGGGAAGCTCGGTGTCGGCGACAGGGTTGGCAAGCATGTTCCCGCTCCACTTACGTGCCAGACGGCACGCCCGGTGAAGCATCGCCCGGGTCTGGCGGACACTCGCCTCCGAGAGGCCCTTCGTTTTCAGCCCTCGGAGGTAGAGCTCGACGTCGTAGGGACCGAGCGAGGCGATCTTGCGCCAGCCGATTGAACCCTCGACGTGGGTCGACCAGATCGAGGCATAGCGCCGTGTCGTCGACGGCGAGAGGTCCTGCCAGCCGTTGTGCTTCCAGCCTGTAATGGCGTCGTTCACCGTCGTCGCCGGGCCCCGTCGCCGGGAGGTGTCGTCGGACACGACACTCGGCTCGACGTCCTGAGCGGTGACGAGCCGGGCGAGCTCACGCTCAGCAGCGCGCTGTGAGCCGCGAAAGAGCGTGCTCTTGTGGCGAACGCGTCCGGCCGCGTCACGACCGAGGAAGACCCGGAGCTCGAACGCGTCGGCTCCCTTGTCCGGGCGGGGGCGGATGCTGCCGGCGATAGCGCGGTCCTTCGGTCGCCTCGTCCCAACGAGTGTTGGGACCGCTGTTGGGACCAAGATTACTGAGCCGGTGCTCCGTGACCTAAGTGGACGTCTACCTGGTGGGGCCGGCAGGGATCGAACCTGCGACCCAGGGATTATGAGTCCCCTGCTCTGACCACTGAGCTACGGCCCCTCGGGTGTCGATCCAGGAGCTCCGGGGGAGAGACTCGAACTCTCAACCCTGCGGTTAACAGCCGCATGCTCTGCCAATTGAGCTACCCCGGATCGAACCACCGCACGTTAGCAGTGCCCTGGAACCTCCGAAAGCGGGTCGGGTGACCTGGTCGTCACCGTTCCGCGGGCCGAAGCAGGGACACTTCCCCCGGCCGGGAGCACCCCGGCCGGGGACTGTCAGACTGGGCTCAGTTGAGGGGCCAGACCGGAAGGACCACCTTCTTCCACGTGGCGTTCGTCACACCGGCGAAGGACGCGTACCAGGCGAAGAATGCGGTGACGAGGCCGGCGTAGCCGCCCGCCTTGGTGACGTTGGCGGTCTGGTCGAGTGCTCCCGCCGCGAGCAGCGCGAACGTGATCGTCAGCGTGAAGAACACCGCCACGACGGCGAGGTTGGTCTTCAGGGAGGCGATGAGCATGTAGGCGGTGAAGATGCCCCACATCAGCAGGAAGTAACCCGTCGCCTGGTAGGCGGTCGCAGCCGGAAGGCCGCCCGCGACGTACTTGATGTAGTAGAAGAACCCGAGCCAGAAGGCACCGAAGGACGTGAAGGCGAGAGCGCCGAAGGTGTTCTTGTTCCGGAACTCCCACATCCCGGCAAGCAGCTGAGCGGCTCCGCCGTAGAACAGCGCGAGCGGGAGCACGACTCCCGCGAGGGTGCCGCTGAGCACTCCTGCGTTGAACAAGCTGAGCATGAATGTCGTCATCGCGAAGCCGGCCAGCCCGAGCGGGGCGGGGTCGGCGATCGTCGACACCACCGTCGCCTCGACCAGCGTGGGCTTGGTGGGTAGTGGGGTCGGAGCCATGGTGGAAGCCGGTTCGCTCATTGCGTGATTCCCCCTTGTTGGTCTGCCAACTGCCGATCGGCCCCATCGCGTTCGGTGATGGCCTCCCGGTAACGTCGTGAGTGCGCTGACCTCCTTCCGGGTTCCCCTGCGGTATCAGCCGTCGGCGCGGTGCATGCTCTTTGCTCGTTCGGCGATCTCCTGGACGACGGCCTCGTTGGCGAGCGTCGTCACGTCCCCGAGCTTGCGCTGCTCCGAGATGTCCCTCAGGAGGCGGCGCATGATCTTGCCCGACCTCGTCTTCGGCAGCTCATCGGTGAAGACGATCGATGCCGGGCGCGCGATCTTGCCGATCTTGCCCGCGACGTGGTCACGCAGCTCGGCGATCAACATCTCGTCACCGACGCGGTCGCCACGCAGCGTCACGAACGCGGCGATCGCTTGGCCGGTGACGGGATCGTCGCGCCCGACGACGGCTGCTTCGGCAACCGCGGGGTGGTCGACGAGGGCGGACTCCACCTCGAGCGTCGAGATCCGGTGGCCGGAGACGTTCATCACGTCGTCCACCCGCCCGAGCAGCCAGTAGTAGCCGTCGTGGTCGCGCTTCGCGCCGTCCCCGGCGAAGTAGACCCAACGGTTCTCCTCTGGCTTGGAGAACCGCCGCCAGTAGGTCTCCACGAAGCGGTCGTCGTCCCCGTAGATGCCGCGCAGCATCGAGGGCCACGGCTTCGTGATGACGAGATAGCCGCCTTGGCCGAGGGGGACGCTCCGACCCTCCTCGTCGACCACGTCGGCCGAGATGCCGGGGAGGGGGACCGTCGCGGAGCCCGGCTTGGTCGTCGTGACGCCGGGTAGGGGGGAGATCATTAGCCCTCCCGTCTCGGTCTGCCACCAGGTGTCCACGATCGGGCAGCGGTCACCACCGACGTTCTTGCGATACCACATCCACGCTTCGGGGTTGATCGGCTCGCCGACGGTGCCGAGCAGGCGCAGGCTCGAGAGGTCGTGCTTCTCGAGGTGGCTCTCGCCCCACTTCATGAAGGTGCGGATCGAGGTGGGCGCCGTATAGAAGAGCGTGACTCCGTAACGTTCGACGATGTCCCAGAAGCGGTCCTTGTCCGGGAACGAGGGGCCGCCCTCGTAGATGACCGACGTCGCGCCATTCGCGAGCGGCCCGTACACCACGTAGCTGTGACCGGTCACCCAGCCGATGTCTGCGGTGCACCAGTAGATGTCTTCCTCCTCGTGGAGGTCGAACACCATCGAATGACTCGCCGCTGCGCCCACGAGGTAGCCGCCGCAGCTGTGGACGATGCCCTTCGGCTTCGCCGTCGTCCCCGACGTGTACAGCAGGTAGAGCAGGTCCTCGGAGTCGCACTCGGTGGCCGGGCGCTGCGCGGGCTGGTCGGGGACGATCTGGTCGTACCAGACGTCGCGACCCGAGGTCATGGATACATCGGATCCCGTCCGGCGCACGACGACGACGTGCTCGATCGACGGGGTGCGGGTGAGAGCGTCGTCCGCCATGTCCTTCAACGGCACCACCGCGCCGCCGCGCCAGGCGCCGTCGCAGGTGATGAGCACCTTCGCGGAAGCGTCGTTGATCCTGTCGGCGAGCGACTCGGCCGAGAAGCCGCCGAACACCACCGAGTGCGGCGCGCCGAGGCGCGCGCATGCGAGGAGCGCGATGGGCATCTCCGGGACCATCCCCATGTAGATGGCCACCCGGTCGCCCTTCTCGACACCGAGTGACGCGAGCGCGTTCGCGAGGCGGCAGACCTCGGTGTGGAGCTCGCCGTAGGTGAGGATCTTCCGGTCTCCGGGCTCGCCTTCCCAGTAGTACGCGACACGGTCGGCATGGTTCGCGAGGTGACGATCGAGACAGCTCTCGGTGACGTTCAACTTGGCGCCCACGAACCATTTGGCAAATGGCGCCTTCGACCAGTCGAGGACCTGACTCCAACGCTCGCGCCACACGACGCGCTCGGCCTGGCGAGCCCAGTAGCCCTCGAGATCGGCCTCTGCCTCGGCGTAGATCTCGTCCGATTGGACGATCGCCCGGCTGGCGAGCTCCGGCGGCGGAGGAAAGGTCCTGGCCTCGTCGAACAGCGCCTCGATCGTGTGGTGCGAATCGCTCATCGCAGATCCCCTCTCGCCTCGGTCACCGGCCCGACGCGCGATCCTCGCTGCAACGCCGCACCGGTGCGGCCTCGTGCCGTTCTAGGTGGCCTTACCCGCACTTCTCGTCCCGTACCAGAACACCGCAGAAGCACTCGAGCCCCCGGGAAGTTCATGCGCCGTTAACCATTCACGAACCTAGTTATAGGGGCACCCAGTCCTCGGCACAAGAGTTGCCGATAGCGGTCCGCCGGCGAGCCATAGGAGCCGAACAGCTCGGTCGCGGCCCGCAATGGCCCGCCGTCTCGTCAGTCGGCCTCGAGGTAGTCGCGCAGCGGCCGTGACAAGGTCGGCTGACGCAGCTTGGCGAGGGTCTTCGTTTCGATCTGCCGGACACGCTCGCGCGTCACCCCGAAGATCCGTCCGACCTCTTCGAGGGTGCGGATCCTCCCGTCGTCGAGGCCGAACCGAAGGCGTACGACTTCCTGCTCCCGCTCGGACAGCTCGCAGAGGGCACGCTGCACCGCCTCGTTGAGCAGCACGCGCGTCGCTGCGTCGACGGGCACCTCCGCGCCCTGATCCTCGATCAGGTCGGAAAGGCTGAAGTCCTCCTCGTCGCCGATCGGCTGCTCGAGCGAGATCGTGTCCTGGCTGATGCGCTGGATCTCGCGAACGCGCTCGACGGGGAACTGGATCCGCACGGCCACCTCCTCGACCGACGGCTCGCGCCCGAGCTCCTGGGAGAGCTGGCGCTGGACGCGCACGACCTTGTTGATGGTCTCGACCATATGGACCGGAATGCGGATCGTGCGGGCCTGGTCGGCGACGGCGCGAGTGATCGCCTGACGGATCCACCACGTCGCATAGGTGGAGAACTTGAAGCCCTTGCGGTAGTCGAACTTCTCGACAGCCCGCATCAGTCCGAGGTTGCCCTCCTGGATGAGGTCGAGAAAGGCCATCCCGCGATTGCGGTACCGCTTCGCGATCGATACGACGAGTCGAAGGTTGGCCTCGGTCAGCAGATCCTTGGCCTCTTGGCCCTCCGCGACGAGGCGTTCTGCTCGGCGCCGATCCTCGGCGGTCGAGCTGGCGCCCTCGCCCTCGCCCTCGCTCTTCCAGCCCTCCAGCTGGGCGCTGGCCTCGTGGCCGAGCTCGATCCGTTTCGCGCAGAGCACCTCTAGGTCCGCCGAGAGCAGAGAGACTCGACCGATCTCCCGAAGGTAGGCGCGGACGGTGTCCCCGGTCGGTGACCCGCCCCCGCTCGCTATGGTCCCGCTCCGTAGGGCACGAAGCGCCAGGGTGTCGGCGTCACCTTCGTCGATCGGGTCCATGCGCTGGATCATTCGCGGTTCCCCTCTCGCTGCGCCATCCACGCTACCAATCGCCTCGCCGCGCCGATCGCCGGGGACGCGGTGCCCGGGATCTCCGACGGGTCCCGCAGGAGCTCGAGCTCCTCTTTCACGGCAGCGACGGTGCGGAGGCGCTCCGCCGCTCCCGCCGCCTCGCCTCGCCGCGCCTCGCCGTTCATCGCTACGAGCGCGGATTCGACGGCGCCGCGCACGAGGGCGACGAAGGTCCCCTCCGGATCCGCGTCGGGCTGCAGATCGGTGACGGCGAGACGTCGAAGCAAGTCAGCGACCTCGGGTGGAGCGCTGTCGATCGCCTCGTGGAGATGAGAGGCGCCGGCAAGTGCCTGGAAGGCCTGGCGCTGGACGGGGTCGACGAAGATCACCTCGTCGAACAGCTCCGCGACCTCGGCGGGGCGATGGATTGCCAACGCGATCGCTTCGAGGCCGGCGCGCGGCGAGCGGGCCGGGGAGCTCGAGCGCGGACGACCCGGGGACGTGCCGGCTCCGGGCCGTCGCGCCGGTGCGCCGGACCCGTGCGAGGGCGGCGCGTCGTCGACCCACTGCTCCTCCGGCTCGTCGTAGGCCGGCCACTCGCCGCCGGCCGGCGCCTGTGGGGTCGCCTCGCTGCGCGTGCCGGCTCGACTCCCCGAGCGCGGAGCCGGCGCCGATGCCTGCTCGAGGAAGAGGCGGCGCCGCTCGTCGAGCAGCGACCGTAGCTTCGCGGGGTCGTGGTGTGTTCGATCGGCGATCTCGACGAGGTAGTGGTCGCGCACGAGGTCGTCGGGATGCTCCGCGACGGCGCCGAGCGCCGCCTGGGCAGCGCGCGAGCGCCCCTCGGGCGAGCCGAGATCTACCGCGGCGATCGCTCGATCCACCTGGAAGCCGAGGAACGGGCGCGCCCCTCGAACGGCATCCGCGAGAGCCGCCGGGTCCGTGCTCGCGAGCTCCGCGGGGTCACTGCCGGCAGGCAAGCTCGCCACTGCCAGCTCGACATCGTGTCTCCGCTCCCATTCGTAGAGGCGAGCCGCGGCGTTCTGGCCGGCGCTGTCGGCGTCGAACGCGAGCACGATGCGCTTCGCGAAGTTGGCCAGCAGGCGGAAGTGGTCCTCGGTGAGCGACGTGCCGCACGTCGCGACCGCGCGCGGCACGCCGGCGCGGAAGAAACCGACCACATCGGTGTAGCCCTCGCAGACGACCGCCTCGTTGACTCGAGCCATGTCGGTCTTGCCCCAATTGAGGCCGTAAAGGGTGCGCCTCTTCTGGTAGATGGGCGACTCAGCCGAGTTGCGGTACTTCGGCCCCGGGTCCCGCTCACTGCGGCGCAGCTCGGGGGGGAGCACGCGACCGCCGAGCGCGATCGGCCTGCCGCCGGGATCGAAGATCGGGAAGATGACCCGCTCGCGGAAGGC
Organism: Acidimicrobiaceae bacterium; assembly: GCA_025464005.1. Taxonomy (GTDB): domain Bacteria; phylum Actinomycetota; class Acidimicrobiia; order Acidimicrobiales; family Bog-793; genus RYN-46. The sequence continues at coordinate 16,771 of JAODBO010000102.1, forward strand.
GTCCCGGGGTCTTCCCTGCCCGTCGAAGGCCAGCCCCGCCTCGACGAGGAGCTTCGACGGGAGCTTCAGCTTCCGGACGAGCTCGTCGTAGCCTGTCGGGGCGAATCCGAGCCGAAACTGGCGGACGACGTCGCCGTCGTAGCCCCGGGCTCGTAGGTATTGGCGAGCCAAGCCGGCATCGCGGCCGTTGAGCAGGCGCTCGTGGTAGAAGTCCACCGCTGCGGCGACCGCGTCGTAGAGCTGCTTGCGGCGCCCCCGCTCGATTCCGGCACGAGCGTCCTCCTCGTTGCGCACCGTGACGCCCGCTCGCGCCGCGAGGCGTTCCACGGCCTCGACGAAGTCGCATCCCTCGATGGCCCGGACGAACGTGATGGCGTCGCCCGAGGCCTGGCAGCCGAAGCAGTAGTAGAGGCCCTCCTCGGCGTTGACACTGAACGAGCCCGACTTCTCGCTGTGGAAGGGGCACAGGCCGACGAAGCGGCGCCCGACGCGCTTCAGGGCCGTGTGCTCACCTACCAGTGCGACCATGTCGGTAGCGGCCCGTACCTGAGCGACGTCCTCGTCGGGAATGGCCATGGACTCGGACGGTACCTGATCGCGTGCTCGGCCGGCCTCGTGCGCCCTACAGCCCGATTCGCTCCGTCAGATAGCTGAGGAGCCCACTCACCGGCACCCGTTCCTGGGCGGTCGTGTCCCGCTCCCGCACCGTGACGGCGCGGTCGACCAGGCTGTCGAAGTCCACCGTCACGCAGAAGGGCGTCCCGATCTCGTCCTGGCGCCGGTAGCGGCGACCGATCGACTGCGTCGAGTCGTGCTCGCACATGAAGCGTCGCCGGCAGAGGGTGAGCACCTCGGCCGTCAAGGGTGTGAGCTCCTCCTTCTTCGAGAGCGGGAGCACTGCCACCTGGTAGGGAGCGAGGCGCGGGTCAAGCCGCAGGACCGTCCGGCGCTCCCCCCCGACTTCGTCCTCGCTGTAGGCCGCGATCAAGAAGGCCATCATGGTGCGGGTCGCTCCCGCGGCGGGCTCGATGACGTGGGGTACGTAGCGCTCGCCGGTCGCCTGGTCGAAGTACTCGAGGCGGACGCCCGAGTGCTCGGAGTGCGCCTTGAGGTCGAAGTCGGTCCGGTTGGCGACGCCCTCGAGCTCGCCCCATCCCCACGGGAAGGCAAACTCCACGTCGGCAGTCGCCGCGGAATAGTGCGACAGCTCCTCGGCGTCGTGCTGGCGCAGGCGGAGCAGGTCGTCGGCGATCCCGTACTTCTTGTACCAGGCCATTCGTTCGCCGCACCAGTACTCGAACCACTTGGGGCTGTCCGCCGGCGGCACGAAGTACTCCATCTCCATCTGCTCGAACTCGCGCGTGCGAAAGACGAAGTTGCCCGGCGTGATCTCGTTGCGAAAGCTCCTCCCGAGCTGCGCGATGCCGAACGGCGGTTTGCGACGCATCGTCGTCTGGACGTTCGCGAAGTTCACGAACATCCCCTGGGCGGTCTCGGGCCGGAGATACGCGACGGCGGCCTCGCTCTCGACGGGCCCGACGAAGGTCTTGAACATCAAGTTGAACGGGCGGGCCTCGGTCAGGTCGGTCGAGCCGCAGTGCGGGCAGACGAGGCGCCCGTCGTCGCCGGCTGTCAGATGGTCGGCTCTCGAGCGCTCGTTGCAGTTGCGGCAGTCGACGAGCGGGTCGGTAAAGGTCGCCAGGTGGCCGGATGCCTCCCATACCTTGGGGTTCGTGAGGATGGCGGCGTCCAACGGCACGACGTCGTCGCGCTCCTGGATCATCGCGCGCCACCAGGCGTCCTTGACGTTGCGCAGCATCAGGGCGCCGAGCGGCCCGTAGTCGTAGGTCGAGCGGATCCCGCCGTAGATCTCGGCGGAGGGGAAGACGAAGCCGCGTCGTTTGCACAGGTTGACGACGGCATCGAACAGCGCCGTCCCGGAGAGGGGCTCGTCGGGCATGGGCGAAGGATAGTCGGGCCGCGATGCAATTCTTCCCTGGCTGAGCGCTGGCCGCGCCGCCCGCGTCAGCCGCTTGGCGACGCGCTCGGGGCAGCGTCGAGCAGGTGTCGCGTCGTGCGAAGCCGGCGGTCGAGGTGTCGCTCCACGGCACTAACCGCCAGATGCTCGACGTCGTCGTCGACCCCATGGGGCCCTTCGCTCAGCACACCCCCGAGGTCGCCGCCGACGATCCGGCGCACCAGCTCGACCGTCTCGGGGGACACGGCCTGACCGCGCCGGCACGAGCGGCAGAGGAAGCCGCCTTCGCTCCCGTCGAAGGCTACGAGGGGGTCCGGGCCGCCGCATCGTGCACAGCACTCCACGATCGGCGCCACGCCTTCGATCGTGAGCAGCCTCCAGCAAAAGCCGGCCAGCACGAGCGGCGAACTGCTCGTCGCGAGCGTCTTCAAGGCGCCCACGAGCATCATGAACAGCTCGGGCATCGGGTGCCGCTCGACGGCGACCTGGTCCACGATCTCGAGCATCGTCATCGCGGGGACCATGCGGTCGAGTTCCTCGCGCAGCGGGCGGAACGAGCTCAGGACCTCCACCTGGGTGACGACGTCGAGCTCGCGGCCGTTCCAGCAGAGCATCGTCACGTGGCTGAGGGGTTCGAGACGCGCGCCGATCCTGCTCTTGGTCTTGCGGACGCCCTTTGCGACCGCGCGCACCTTGCCGTGCTCGGGCGTCGCGAGGGTGATGATGCGGTCGGCCTCGCCGAGGCGCATCGTTCGCAGCACCACCCCCTCGTCCCGATACAGCGCCACTTCAGGCTCCTTTGATCCGTCCCCCGATGGCGATCGTCGCGACGCCGACGACGAGCAGCACCACGAGGTAGAGCGCGGGTCTGAAGCCGATCGCGGCGAGGAACACCATCGAGGCGAACGCGAGCGCACCGAGGGCTAATCCCGCGATCCGGCCCGTGTGATCCCACAGCCACGTGCTTCGGCTCTCGGACATGGTCGCCTCGGACTCGCCGCCGCTCGGCGGAGGTGGCTGACCTGGGAGATCGTCGCCGGCACTCATGCGTCCACCCCTCCATAGCGCCGCTCGCGCCGCTGGAACTCGCGCACGGCCTCGAACAGGTTCTCACGACGGAAGTCGGGCCACAGCACGTCGGTGAAGACGAGCTCGGAGTAGGCGAGCTCCCACAGCAAGAAGTTGGAGATCCGGTACTCGGACGAGGTCCGCACCACGAGGTCCGGGTCGGGCATGTCGGGGTAGTACAGGCGGGAACGGATCGCCCGCTCGTCGACCTTCGACGCGGGCACGCCGTCGGCCACGAGCTGGCGGACCGCGTCGACGATCTCGGCCCTGCCGCCGTAGTTGAAGCAGATCGTGAGCGTCATCTTCCGGTTCGCGGAGGTGAGGTCGACGGCCTCGTCCATATGGCGAAGCAGGCGCCTCGGCACGCGCCAGTCCCGGCGACCGGCGAAGCGCACGCGCACGCCCCTGGCGTTGAGCTCGTCGCGATGGCGCGTGAGGATCCCCTCGTTGAAATGCATGAGGTAGCGGACCTCGTCGGCCGGGCGACGCCAGTTCTCCGTCGAGAACGCGTACATCGACAGCCAGCTGATCCCAGCGTCGAGCGCGCCGAAGATCGTGTCGAGCATCGCTTCTTCGCCTGCTGCATGACCTTCGGTCCGCGGGAGCCCCCGCGCTCGCGCCCAGCGGCCGTTGCCGTCCATGACGCAGCCGACATGGGCCGGTACGCGCTTCGGATCGATCCCGTCGACGGCCACGCTGGCAAGTTAGTCCTCCGGAGCTACGTGCTCGGGGAGGGTTACGCACCCGGGCTCTCGCCGCTCGGGCGCCTCCTCCACACGAGAGAGCTGCTCGGCAGTCCAACGCTCGACCTCCGCCCGCGCCTCGGCGAGCCGGCCGTCGGCCACGAGAGCTGGGAGGGAACCATCCAGCAGGCTGCGCCACGCCAGTCCCTCGCTCGATCGGCCCGCGGCGCGTACCTCGTGCCGGGCCTCGCCCAGGAGTGTGGCCAGCGTCGCGACCTCCGGACCGACGACGGACGCGACGCGGTCGCGCAACCAGCCGGCGAGTGCCGGGCTCGTGCCGTCGGTCGACACCGCCACGCTCACGGCGCCCCGGCGGAGCACGGCAGGCAGGATGAAGGAGCAGCCGGGGATGTCGTCGGCGGAGTTGACGAGCACTCCCGCGCCGTCACCGTCGGCGTACGCGGCGCGATCGACGTCGGGACGTCCCGTCGCGGTGACCACCAGCCAGTAGCGGGCGGCCTCGCCCGGCTCGTAGCTCCGCAGCTCCACCCGCACGGGAAGTGATCGGATCCCCTCCTCGACCTCGGGCGCGACCACGGTCACGTCCGCGCCCGCCGCGAGGAGCCCTTCGACCTTGCGAAGCGCTACGCGACCGCCGCCCACCACGAGGCACGGACGTCCGGCGAGGACGAGAGCGACGGGGTACGAGGGGGAGGCTAGGGGCATGACCAGCACATTCTACGAACGATTCGGGGGAGCGAAACACGACCGGCGACGTCGGGTTAAAATCCCGACTGCGGCAGTCAGGTATGCTGTGCCGCAAGTCGAGGAGGAGCTATCGTGAGCACGATCGTGGAGAGTGCGTCCGACCTCGAGTCGCAGCGCGCAGAAGCCGAGGGGCCTGCTCCCGAGCTCGCTGCGGAACTCGAGGACGTCAACCGCCGCCTCGAGGGTGCCGCTCCGGCCGCAGTCCTCGACTGGGCCGTCGAGCGGTTCGGGGACGACGTCGTCCTCGCCTCGTCGTTCCAGGACTGCGTGCTCGTCGACCTCGTGGTCCAGGCCGCCCCCCGGATCCGGGTGGTTTTCCTCGACACGGGCTTCCACTTCCCCGAGACGCTTGCCTACCTCAGGCGTATCGAGCGCCGTTACGGCCTCAACCTCGACGTGCGCGAGCCGGCTGTGCCGCTCGACGTCCTGCCGTGCGGCTCGGCCGGCTGCTGCCAGGTTCGCAAGGTCGAGCCCTTGAACGCGGCGCTCGCCGGCGCCCAAGCGTGGATCACGGGCCTGAAGCGCGTCGACACGCCTGAGCGTTCGGACGCGCCGGTCGTCGCGTGGGACCCGTCCAAGGGGCTCGTGAAGATCAACCCGATCGTCGCGTGGACCGAGGACGACGTCGAGCGGTACGTCGAGGAGCGGGAGCTGCCCCGCCACCCGCTCAACTACGTCGGCTACGCCTCGATCGGCTGCGCGCCGACGACTCGCCCGGTCGCCGAGGGCGAGGACCCGCGCGCGGGCCGCTGGCCCGACAGCGACAAGACCGAGTGCGGGCTGCACCTCTAGCCCGCCTGCCTAGACCTCTTCCGCCGCGCTCGCTGAGACCATGGAATTCCTCCGTCCCCTGAGCGAGGGCGCCGATCTCAACCAGAACGAGCGCTGGAAGCTCGAGCGGCACCCGCTCGATGTCGCCCAGACCATCCGCGATCGCTATGCCGAAGTGGGCGCAGCGGCGATCTCGAAGGTCCCGGGAGAGGTCGAGCGCCTGAAGTGGGTCGGCCTCTATCCCCAGCGTCAAGGTGGGGACGCCTTCATGATGCGCGTCAAGGTCCCCGGGGGGCGGCTGAGCGCAGCGCAGGCCCGCGTCCTCGGCGAAGTCGTGGACGAGTTCGCCCGCGGCCCCGAGCCGCACCCGGTGTGGGGCGACCGTTACTGCGACATCACGACGCGCCAGACCCTCCAGCTCCACTGGCTGCGCATCGGGGACATCCCCGAGATCTGGGACCGCATGGAGCGAGTCGGCCTCACGACGATCCAGGCCTGCGGGGACTCGGCACGCAACGTCTCGTGCTGCCCCGTCGCCGGAGTCGACGCCGACGAGGCGTTCGACGCGTCGCCCGTCGCCGAGGCGATATCGCAGTACTTCACGGGGAACCGCGAGTACGCCAACCTGCCTCGCAAGTTCAAGATCAGCGTCACCGGGTGTGTCGACGACTGCGCGCAGGCCGAGATCAACGACATCGGGCTGTGGCCGGCGCGCTTGGGCGACGGCACGCTCGGCTTCAACCTCCTCGCCGGCGGGGGCCTGTCTGACGGCCCGCGTATGGCGAGCGACGTCGACGTCTTCGTGGCGCGCGAGGACGCCGTCGAGTGCACCCGGGCCATCGCCCAGCTCTTCGGCGAGCTCGGCAATCGCGAGAACCGCGGCGTGAGCCGCCTCCGCTATCTCGTACAGGAGCTCGGTCCGGAGGGCTTTCGCGACGAGCTCCAGGCGCGAGCCGCCTTCCCTCTGCGCCCAGCGGGAACGGCGCTCACTCGCCGTTACCGAGGCGATCACGTCGGGGTGCACCGCCAGCACGGTGTCGCCCAGGACGGTGGCGCGCTGCACTACGTGGGCTGCTCGGTGACGGTCGGGCGCCTTGCCGGAACGGACCTCGTCGAGATCGCCCGCCTCGCCGAGACCTACGGGGACGGGACCGTCCGCTTCGCCACCGACCAGAATTTCGTGCTCACCGGCATCAGCGATTCCGCGCTCGACGAGGTGCTCGCCGCCGAGGTCCTGCAGCGCCATTCGCCCTTCCCGGGCCCCTTCTCGCGCGGCGTCGTCGCGTGCACGGGCACCGAGTTCTGCCGGTTCGCGATCGTCGAGACGAAGCTGCGCGCCGCCGGGTGGGCCCGCGAGATGGATCGCCGCTTCGCCGAGTCCTTCGGTGGCCCGGCGGGGCGCGAGCGCGCCGGCGACGTGGTGATGCGTATGCACTTCTCGGGCTGCTCGGCGTCGTGCGCCCAGCCGCAGATCGCCGACGTCGCCTTCCGCGGCGACACCGCGCACGTCGGGGAGGAGATCGTCGAGGCCGTCGACATCGGCCTCGGTGGCAGCCTCGGGCTCGACGCCGCCTTTGCCGACTGGATCGCGGGCGCGATGCCGGTGGACGACGTCCCGACCGCCCTCGCCAACGTCACGACGCGCTACCTCGCCGAGCGGCGCACGGGCGAGCCCTTCCACGCGTTCGTGCGTCGCACGGATGCTTCATCGCTGCAGGCGACGCTGCTCAAGGGGACGCCATCGGCGCACTCGGGGGAGCCGGCATGACCGACCTCGCGCGCCGCTGCGACGATCCGGCGGTGCTCCCCGTCAACAGCGGGAAACCGCTGCCGCCTTTTCGCCTGCGCGCCTCGATGAACGGGATCACCGAGGCGCCCGGCAAGGTGTGGTTCTTCGAGCTCGCCGCGGCGGTGATCGACGCGGATCGTTGCGTGCGTTGCGGGGTATGCGTCGCCGCCTGCCCGACCGACTCGATCGGCATCGGCATCGACGACCTGCCGATGCTCGTCAAGATGTGCACCGGCTGCTCGTTGTGCTGGGACTTCTGTCCTCGCGGTGGCCTGCGCTACGAGACGACCTGGCTCCCGGAGGCTGACGAGGCGAGCGACGAGGAGAGTCGCCGGGGACCCGTTCGAATACGTCCGGCTCCGGCGGCTTCGAGCTCGCCGAGCGCGGAGGATGTTGCTTCGCCCGGCGACGATGTCGCAGCCGAGACCACTGCGGGCGGCACCGGCTCGTGGAGCATCGTCGGAGCCGATCCGGCGCCCGGTCTCGGTGCAGTCGTCTCGCGCCACGCGGCGAAGGTTCGCTCGGGGAACCCCTATCGCGCGCCCGGAGCTCAGGACGGAGGCGTGGTCTCGACGATCTTGCTGGCGGCGCTCGACGCGGGTGAGATCGACGGAGCGCTCGTCGCCCGCGTGGACCCGAAGACCCCGTGGCGCGGCGTGCCGTATGTCGCCACGACGCGCCAGGAGATCCTCAAGTCCGCGGGGAGCTTCTACAACCAGACGATGGCACTCGCCGCGCTCGACCTCGAGCGGGTCGGGCTCGGCGCCGACGCCCGTATCGCCGTGGTCGGCACGCCGTGTGAGATCCAGGGCGTGCGGGCCCTGCAGCAGCGGGCGTGGTACCGGGGAAGCTCGCGCGTCGACGCGATCGTGCTTACGATCGCCCTGCTCTGCACGAAGAGCTTCGACTACCGCAAGCTCATGCTCGACGCCCTGCGCGACGAGCGCGGCCTCGACCTCGCCCAGGTCGGCAAAGTCGACGTCATCCACGGTCGGATGATCGTCGAGAACCTCCAGCATCAAACGATCGTCGACGAGCCGGTGAAGGCGTTCCACGGCGCGGCGCTGAAGGGCTGCGACGAGTGCGCCGACTTCCTCGGGCGATCGGCCGATTTGTCGGTGGGCAGCGTGGGCAGCGCCGAGGGCTGGTCGAGCATCCTCGTACGCACGAATGCTGGCGCCGCTGCGTTCGAGCGGGCAATCCCTTCGCTCGAGCTGGCAGAGATCGAGCGGCCGGAGGCTCTCGAGAAGCTCGACCGTCTCGACAAGCGCGTCGCGAGCGAGAGCCTTCGCCGGCCGCTCGATCCCGACGGCCCAATGTTCATCGACTTCGCCGAGCACCTGGCCTCCTACGAAGGCAGCGATCGGTCGCCGATCTGGCGCGGATGGTGAACCACGGCGCCGACGGCGCCGTGCACGAGCTCCGGGGCCTGCTGTGCGCGTCCGCGCCGCCCGAGCCGGAGTCGCTGAGAGCGGAGCTTCGCGCGCTCGCCGGCGACGACCCGAGCGCCGCGTCCCCCGCCATCGTCGGTGCGCTCTGCTCCGAGCTCTGGCCGGCGTGGCGAGTCCCACTCGTGCCGTTCGCCGTGTCGTCGGACGACCTCGGGCACGTCCTCGCCGCGGACGGTCGTGAGGCGTGGCTGTGGGTGATGGGGGAGAGAAACTGGGCCCATACCGTCGAGGGCCTTGCCGGGCGCGTGGCGAGAAGGCTCGGAAGCGGCCCCGCCGACGAGGCACACGAGGACGCTCCGGAGATTCGTTAACTCAGGCGTCGGATCCCGGATACAGCCTCACCGTATGCTCACGCCAGTGACCGGTCGGATCGAGATCGTCGCCTACGGCGATGAAGCATTCACTGCCCTGAAAGGTGTGATCGGGGCCGCGCAGGCCGACGATCGTCTCGCGCCGGTCACGGTCGTCGCCGCGAGCGCCCGGGCGGCGATACACCTCAGGCGCCGATTCGCGAGCGTCTGGTTGGGCCCAGCTCGTGCCGGGCTCGCGAACGCTCGATTCGTCGTCCTCTCGGACGTAGTCGAGGCGCTCGGCGAGGAGCCGCTCCTCGCCGCTGGACGGCGCCGGCTCACGCGCACCGCCCTGCTCGCAGCCGTGCGGGCGACGCTCGCGACAAGTGCCGGGACCCTCGCCGGCGTTGCCCGGCACCCCTCAACTGCGGAGGAGCTCGCGCAGCGCTATGAAGAGCTGCGCGAGGCGGGCCCGGCGGCTACCGCCCTGCTCGGCTCCCGACCCGGAGTCGCGCGCGAGGTGGCGCGCCTCGTCGTGGCGGTCCGGGGCCGTCTCGAGCAGGCGTGGTTCGACGACGTGGACCTGCTCGAGTCGGCGCGGGTCCGTGGAAGCGCGTCTCGGCTTCCCGCGGACCTCGGCACGGTCGTCGTCTACATGCCCGAGCGACTCTCGAGCGGCGAGTCGGCGCTCCTCGGCGAACTCGCCACGCAGGTTCCCGTCGTCGCCCACGTCGGGCTCGTCGGCGACGACGTGGCCGACGAGCACGCGTCGCGAATCGTCGCTGGGCTCGTGTCGGCCGGGCTCGTGCTGCACGATGCCCGCAAGTCTGGTCTCGCGGGCGCGTCCGCCAGCGAGGTCGGGCAACCGCTGGCGGCGATGCAAGCGGTGCGGATGGATCGCGTCATCGTCGCGGCCGACGCGCCGGGCGAGGCGCGGGCCGCGGTCCGTCTCGTCGTCGACCACCTCGAGAAGGGGAGTGCCCCCGAGCTCTGTGCACTGCTCTACACCGCGTCCACCCCCTACGGCCGTCTCGTTGCCGGGCTGCTCGACGCGGCCGGCGTTCCGTGGAGCGGGCCGGCGCCCGACCCCGTCGGCGAAACCCCGCCTGCTCGCCTTATCTCGGGGTTGCTCGGCCTCATCGCCTCGGGTCCGCGCCTTCGGCGCGGGGCCGTCGTCGCGTGGCTCGGCTCGGCGCCCGTCGTCGATGGCGCCGGGCGCGCGGTGCCGATCGGCGAGTGGGATCGGTGCTCGCGCCTCGCAGGGATCGTCGACGCGGAGCCACGCGCGTTCGCCGCCCATCTGCGTCGCCACGCCGACGACATGATCGTGGCCTCGCGACGCCGGGGGGCGGACGGGCGCACCGCGTCCTCAGCAGATCGGGTCGACGCCGACGCCGGCGTCTCCCCGCCGGTACTGAAGGACAGTGTGCGGTCCCGACGGGACGAGCGTACGGCGGAGGCGTGCTCGGCCATGGCCGAGCTCGTCGATTCGCTGGTCCCGACGATCGAGAGCGCCCGCTCGTCTCGCACCTGGAGCGAGTTGGCCGACTGGTCGGCCTCCGCGCTCGATCGATTCCTCGGGCCGGCACGGCGCCGCGGGCTCGCGACTTCTCCGGATGCCGTAGCGGACGATCTCGTCCTCGCGGTACTCCGCGAGCTCGCCGCCCTCGACGACATCGACCCCGCGCCGGATCTCGCGCGGTTCGCGGAAGCGTTCACCGCGGCGTGCGACCGGCTTGCCCCCCACTCCGCGGCAGGTGCACGAGCGGTGGTCGTCGGTCCCCTCGAGTCGGCGGCAGGGCTCGGGCTCGATCTGGCGGTCGTCGTCGGCGCGGTCGAAGGCGCCCTCCCACGGCGCCCGCCGCCGAGCCCGCTCCTCGAAGGCGACGATCGCGACGCAGCGGGGCTCGATCCCCTTTCGTCTCGGCGCGTGGTGGAAGGTGATCGCAGGCGGCTGCTCGTCGCGCTCGCCGGCGCCCGAGAGCGGGCCGCAACCGTGGCCGAGCGTGACTCCCGAAGTGGTCGAGCGCTGCTCCGCTCGCGCTTCTTGGCCCCGGGGTCGACCGACGAGCGAGCACCGAGCTTCGCCGCGGCCTTGGCGGGCGTCGCGACGGGCGCCCTCTCGGCGCTGAGCCGGAGCGAGCTCGAGTGTGCCGTGCTCGCACACCGAGGGCGAAGGCTCCACGATCTCGCCGACCATCCGGTCGCACGCGCCATGCCAGCGCTCGGCGACGGGTTGCGAGTCGTGGCGTCTCGCGGCGCGCACAGCTTCGATCGCTTCGCCGGCCGCGTCGCCGATCCCGCGGGCGACGGCGGTGTCGATCTCGGCGGCCGCCTCCTTTCGCCGACGAGCCTCGAGGCATATGCGACGTGCCCGTTCCGCTACTTCCTCGGTCATGTGCTGGACTGCGAGGTCGTCGAGGAGCCCGAGCGACGGCTCTCTATCGACGCTCGCGATCGTGGGAGCATCGTGCACGAGATCCTCGAGAGGTTCGTCGGCGACCTGATCGCTGCCGGCGACATCTCACGTGGCACCGACACCGACACGGGCGAGCCCCGGGCCGGGAGTGCCGAGCGCCTCGCGGCAACGGCCGCCGAGACCTTCGCCAAGTACCAGCGGCTGGGCCTCACGGGAAAGGCCGTGCTGTGGGACGTGGAGCGCCGCCGGATTCTGGCCTGGCTCGAGACCGAGCGCGTCGCCGACGAGCTACGCCGGGCGTCCGGTCTCCTGCCCGTCGCGGTGGAGCTGGCGTTCGGCTTCCGCGACCTCGCACCGGTGACACGGCACGTGGTCGGTCGCGAGCTGCACTTTCGGGGCAAGATCGACCGTGTCGACCGAGCCCGGGACGGCTCGTTGGTCGTCATCGACTACAAGACGGGCAGCCCCAAGAGCTACGTGGGTCTCGACGCGGACAGCGTCGACCGGGGGCGCCATCTCCAGTTGCCGATCTACGCGCTAGCGACGAGAGCAGCCGACGCTCACCTTCCAGGAGCGCACGCATCCGTCCCCGGATCGTCGCTCGCGCCCGACGGGCGGGGACCCGAGGATCACGAGGCGCCGCCCGTGGCCCCACGCGTGCACGCGGTGTTCAGGTTCGTCGCCGACGATCCGGCGGAGTACCGCTTCGAGCTCAGCGAGCCGGAGGTTGCCCATCTCGACGACGTGCTCGGGGTGCTAACGGGAGCCATCGACCGGGGATCGTTTCCCATGCGACCGGGCGAGCGCGGCTTCGGGGGCTTCGAGCACTGTCGATGGTGCGACTTCGACGCTCTCTGCCCCGCAGACCGCGACCGCTACTGGAGCTCGGCGTGCGCAACGCCGCAGCTCGGCGCGTACGTGGGACTCGTCGAAGGTGAGCCCGCGGAAGCGGGCGCGGTGACCGGTGCCCGCTGAGGAACGGCCGCAGGCCGAGCTCGCCGACGAGGCGGCGCGGCGACGTATCGAGACCGATCTCGATGCGACGCTCTTCGTCGAGGCGGGCGCGGGGACGGGCAAGACGCGAGCGCTCGTCGGTCGCGTCGTCGAGCTGGTGCTCAGCGGTCGAGCACGTCTCGGACAGCTCGCCGCGATCACCTTCACCGAGGCGGCGGCCGCCGAGCTTCGCACCCGCATCGGCGCGCGCCTGGGCGAGCTGGCGATAGAGAGTCCCGCCGACGCCCGAGTGATCGCCGCGCTCGGGGAGCTCGACGAGGCGGTCGTGACGACCATCCACGGATTCGCGCAGCGATTGCTGGCAGAGCATCCACTTGCGGCCGGCCTCCCGCTGCGCATCCGCGTGCTCGACGACTTCGAGGCCGACATCGAGTTCGGACGCCGGTTCTCTGACTTGCTCGACGAGCTGCTCGACGAGGCCGTTGGCGGGGAGGTCATGGTGGCGGCGCTCGCGCTCGGCATCTCCCCGCGCCACGTCGAGCAACTCGCCTGGGTGGTCGACGAGGCGTGGGACCTCCACGCGGCTCACGCCACGTCGTCGCGCCCCGGCGGTGACGGCGGTGCGGTCAGTTTGCTCCCGGCCCGAGTCACGAGCGAAGCAGTCCGGGTCGCGGGCGCCCTTCGCGAGGTGAGCGCGCTCGCCGGGCGCTGTGACGACCCTGGCGACGCGCTGGCGGTCGCGATCGCGTCCCTCGGGCCCTACCTCGGATCGTTCGATCCGTCGCAGGGCTGGTTGGCCCTCCTCCGGTGGCTCGTCGCGCTGCCGGACGCGCACGTCGCCAACAAGGGCGCGAAGGAGAACTGGTCGGGCGCCGTCGCGGAGGCTCGCGAGATCGTCGGGGAGTACGAGGACGCTAGGCGCGCGGCTCTCGCGATCGCGACCGACCAGGTGCTTGGGGCGTTGCTCGCTCGGCTCGGCCGCGCCGCGGGCGAAGCGGCGGAGGCGAGGCGTAGCGCGGGGACCCTGCGCTTTCACGACCTGCTCGTCTACGCGCGCGACCTGCTCGTCTCGGACGCGGACGTTCTCGCCGCAGTGCGGCGTCGCTACGTTCAGGTCCTCGTCGACGAGTTCCAGGACACCGACGAGCTCCAGCTCGAGATCGTCCGCTTGGTCGCGGGCGAGACCGAAGACGGCGTCCCACGCCCGGGGCGCCTCTTCTTCGTTGGCGACCCCAAGCAGGCGATCTACCGCTTCCGTGGTGCCGACGTCGCACTCTACGAGCGGGTCAGGGCCGAGGTCGCGGGCGGCCAAACGACCGAGCTGGTCACGAACTTCCGCTCGGTCCCCGGTGTCCTCGGATGGGTGAACCGGACGTTCGAGCAGCTCGTTCATCCGCGCGCCCTGCCCGAGGTCTCGGGTGAGCCCGAGGGAGGCGCTAACCGTAACGAGCGATCCTCGTGGGTCGATCTCGTCCCGGCGCGCGCGGCCTTGAGCGACGATCTCGCTGTCACCGTGCTCGGCGGCCCGACCGAGGGCGCGGCCGCGCGGGAGCGCCGCCGGTCCGAGTCCGAGCAGATCGCCTCGACGATCGTCGAGGCGGTGCGCGACGGCTGGCCGGTGCTCGACGGCGAGGAGGTGCGCGGCGCTCGGTTCCGCGACGTAGCGCTGCTCGTCCCGAGACGGACCGCGCTCGACGAGCTGGAGTCGGCACTCGACGCCCGGGACGTCCCCTACCGGGTGCAGTCCAACACGCTCGTCTACAGCTCCACCGAGGTCCGCGACCTCCTCGCCTGCCTGCGCGCGGTCGACTCGCCCGGGGAAGAGGCCGTGCTCGTAGCCGCACTCAGAACACCGGAGCTCGCCTGCGGCGACGACGAGCTGCTCGAGTACCACCGAGCGGGAGGGCAGTGGCGCATCGACGCAGCGCCCCCGCCGGGGTTCGAGGAGCATCCCGTCGCCCGTGCCCTCGCAGAGCTGCGGCGGCTCCATGGCGCTCGCCACGCGCTCGGCGTCGCCGGCACGCTCGAGGCCATCGTCAGCGACAGGTGCGTCCTGCAGCTCGCCGCTGGCCTCAGGCGCCACGAGGAGGCCTGGCGACGCATCATGATCGTCGTCGACCACGCGCGCGGATTCGTCGACGCGGGCGGCGGGGCCATCGCCGATCTGCTCGCGTGGACGGACCGTCAGAGCGAGCGGACGTCGCGCGCCTCCGATCCGGTCGACGACGACCACGATGCTGTGCGGATCCTCACCGTGCATGGCGCAAAGGGGCTCGAGTTCCCGATCGTCGTGCTCGCCGATCTCGGGGGCCGGCCGCCGGCGAGGCGGGGCGCGAGCGTGCTGTCCGGGCCCGGCGGGACGTTCGAGGCCAGGCTCAAGGTGGGCCTCGAGACCGCCGGCTACGCGGATCTCGCTGCGGTGGAGGCCGAGCTCGAACTCGGTGAGCAGCTTCGCCTCTGCTATGTCGCCGCGACACGCGCGCGCGACCACCTCGTCGTCTCGCTCCACCACACTCCCGCCAGCCGGGTCCCGAGCCTCGCCGAGCTGCTGTGGGAGGCCTGCCAGAAGTATCCGGAGCTGTGGAGACACCTCGACACTCCCGCGATCCGTCCGGTGCTCGGGCGCCGCGCGTCGACCGGGGCTCGTACTGCGGTCGAGCCACGCGCGGTGTCGGCGAACTCCGACCTCGGGACGAGCGCCGGCTATGCGGCGTGGCTCGAGCGCCGAGGCCGGCTCGTCGCGGAGCTTCAGCGCCCCGCGAGTGTCGCGGCGGGGAGCCTCGCTTCGCCCCAGGTCCCCGGGCGGCGCGGCGTTCGGGCAGTGCGAGCCGAGGTCGAACTAGTTGCCGACGAGGCCGCCGGAGCGGAGGGTGGTCGCGGCGGCTGGCACGGCCGGCGCGCGGCCACCGAGCTCGGTCGGGCAGTTCACGGCGTGCTTCAGCGGGTCGACCTCGCCTCGGGAGAGGGTCTCGACGCCCTCGCCGTCATCGAGTCGACCCGGCACGGCTGCCCGAATCGGGCGGCTGAAGTGCGTGCGCTCGCGCTGTCCGCCCTGGAGGCCCCGGTGGTGCGGGCGGCCGCCCGAGCCGGCTCGTTACGCCGGGAGGTCCCCGTGTCGGTGCCCGTCGCCGGCGGCATTCTCGAGGGGGTCGTCGACCTCTGCTTCGAGGACGGGAGTTCGTTCGTCGTCGTGGACTACAAGACCGACGCTCTCGAGGACCCGAGCGATGTCCCGCTCGCCGCGCTTCGCTACCGGCCGCAAGTCGGCGCGTACGCGTTAGCGCTCGAGACCGTGCTCGGACGCCCGGTCGACCGGTGCGTGCTCGTCTTCCTCGCGCGGCCCGACGGTGCCGTCCAGCACGAGGTCGTCGATCTCCGAGGTGCGGCCGCTGCCGCTCGCGCCGAGATTGAGCAGCGCCTCGCTGGGGTGCCGGCGCCCTAGCCCGCTGCGCGCGTTCGACTCACATGGACATATTTGAGTGTATTTCACACACAGCTAGCATGAGATCGTGAGCCCTTCGCGAGACGTCGGCGAGGTAC
>JAODBO010000112.1 GCA_025464005.1 Acidimicrobiaceae bacterium
CCTTGGGACCGAAGCGGGGAAGGAGGACGTTGGTGGCGAGCTGGGCGGAACCGATCAGCACGACGATCATCGGCAGGTAGGCGACTCCGGTTCGGACGGGGGAGTAGTGGAGCGTGTCCTGCATGTAGTAGGTGAGGAACAAGAACATGCCGAACGTCGCGATCACTCCCGTGAACACGGCGATGTAGGCACCGGCCCGGTTGCGGTCGAGGACGATGCGCAGCGGGAGCAGCGGCTGGGACACCCGTCGTTCGATAGCGACGAAGAGGGTGAGCAGCACGGCAGAAGCCACCAAGCTGGCGATGGTGTAGCTGTTCCCCCACGAGGTGGTCTCGACGTGGGAGAACCCGTAGACCAGAGCGAACAGCCCGGTGCTCGCGGTGATCGCGCCGGGCAGGTCCACACGGGGCCGGTTGGCCGCCCGGCTGTTGGACAGGAGCTTGGCGGCCCCGGCGATGGCCACGGCGCCGATCGCCACGTTCACGAACAGGGTCCAGCGCCACGAGGCGTAGGAGGTGAGGATCCCTCCGAGCAGGAGGCCGAGGGCGCCGCCGCCGCCGGAAATGGCGCCGTAGATGCCGAAGGCCCGCCCGCGTTCGCTCGGATCGGTGAATGTCGTGGTCAACATGGCCAATGCGGCCGGGGCCAGCAGCGCGCCGAAGGAGCCCTGGAGCACCCGGGCGGACAACAGCATGGTGAAGCCGGTGGAGAAGCCACCGAGGGCCGAGGCGGCGGCGAACCCGGCCAGACCGATCATGAGGGCCCGCTTGCGACCGAGGATGTCGGAGAGGCGTCCGCCGAGCAGCAGCAGGCTGCCGAATGACAGGGCGTAGCCGGTCACGATCCATTGACGGTCGGCATTGGAGAAGCTGAGCGCGCGCTGGGCCGTCGGCAGGGCGATATTCACGATGGTGGCGTCCAGCACCACCATGAGCTGGACCAGGCCCAGCACAGCCAGGATCAGCCACCGCCGATCGTGGTGGGGGTTCTGCGCCCGCGCTTCGTCAGCTTCCGCTGGCGCCGTCATCAAATGACTCGTCATGGCCTTTCCTCCCTCTCTGGGATAAGCTCACGAGGTGAGGATAATCACTGATATAGTGAGTGTCAAGAGTACGTGAGAATACCTTCACCGCTATCATGGAGCCATGATGAAAACCGAGATGAAAACTGAGCCTGGGATAACGGTGCTGCTGACGCGGCTGTCGCGTAGCGTCTACCGCCGCACGTCCGAGGATGTGCTCGGCATGCGGCTCAAGCACTACGTGGCGCTGGCCCAGCTGGGCGAGCGCACCAGTGTCAGCCAGCAAGAGATGGGCAGCATGCTGTGCGCGGACGCCAACAACCTGGTGATTTTGCTGAACGAACTCGAGGCCGCCGGCTTCACGCTGCGTCGGCGCGATCCGAGCGACCGACGGCGCCATCTGGTCGACATCACCCCTGAGGGCCTCCACGCCCTGGAACGGGCCGAGCGGGGCATCGCCAGTGTGGAGGACGAGGTGCTCGTCGCCCTCTCGCCGGACGAGCGGGCCGCCTTGCAAGGGTTGCTGGCAAAGACGATCGAGGGAGCCCCGGCCGACACCCCGGTCTAGCGACGTGATCCAGAGATCCTTGCCAGGTGAGGAATTCCGCCTCCCGTCGGCGCGTTCCTCTCTTCGCCAGCGACGTGCGAGGCAACTGCGGGAGGGCGAGGACGCGGACCGATCGGGGTGGTGCTGACGAGACGAAGTGGAACCTCCCGGCATTGACGCGGCGCGCCGTTTCCGGACCTACTCCTCGTGTTCGTCCCGGTTACCGAGAGCAAGACGGTGAAGAACCGAGTGCACCTCGACGTCAGCCCGGTCGGGTGCGACTGCGTCGAGGAGGTCGCCCGACTCGAGACGCTCGGCGGGACTCGGATCGACATCGGCCAAGGCGAACAGGGCTGGGTTGTGGTGGCCGACCCCGAGGGCAACGAGTTCTGCGTCCTCGCTCGGAGAGCCGACGTCACCTGATCCAGGTCCGGCGCTGAAGCTGGCATCCGATCCCCGCGGTCGGTCGTCCCCAAGGTGTCGATAGGAGGGACGCAGAAGCGGCACACCGAACAGCGTCGCGTGCGGACGGACGATTGCGCCTGATCAAGGGTCGGGATCGCCGAATCGGGGCTCTTCGCCCTCGTCTGGCCCGGGTCGTTCTGTGCTTGCCCGCGACCCGGCGATAGGTGACAGTATTGCTAACCCGCATTCCCGTTGTTCGGGGGCAGGGCGATGACGCCGGGGGCAGGAGCGACGTAATCGGGCCAATCGGGCGAGCTAGTCATTCCGAGGAGGACGCGGGAGGCGAAGGCCAAGGTCCGCCACTTCGAGATCGAGGAGGTCGCGGTTGCGTTCGGCCCACCGACCGGATACGAGGTCATCACGGAGGCTGCGCACTGCCCTCTGCTCGACCTCCGGCCCGAGTCCGGCCCACACCGAGATTCCGCGACGAACGTTCTCGTCCAGGTATGCCTCAGGCCTGCGCCAGTACGCCTCGAAGAAGCCGTCAACGCAGTCCCACGGAATGAGCACCGGCTCAACCCGGGCCCCGATCGCGCTGGCCAGCTCGGTAGCGAGGCCGATGCGGGAGGCAGCGACCTCGGGCAGGTAGTCACGGGTCCGCCAGAACCGTCGGCGCCAGGTCCGGTCGCTGGTGTCGCAGGTGAATACGACCACGCGGCGAGCCACGCGTTGCATCTCGCTCATACCAGCGATCGGGTCCTGCCAGTCGAAGCGCTTGTCCCCGAACGGGAGGCTCTCCGTGGTCGCCGCTACGCACCGCGCTGCGCTAGCGGGACGCTGCGAACGCATGACCCAGGACGGCTCCACCGCGGTGACGTCACGGTCGGGGGGCTCGTAGGAGCCGGTGCCAGCCCCGACATTGAGCACGGTCCGTGCGCCGCCGAGTGCAGCCCAGACGTGCGCCGCAATCCGCGGCTCGGTGCGCCGCGTCGCGGTGTAGGTCCCCGATGGTGTCATACAACTGCGCGCCGGACATGGCACCTCCGTGGCTGGCTGTCACCACCGTAAACGCGTCCCGGGCGGTGTCCCACCTTCGACGCCGTGATCGATCCACCGCTTCAGTGAGAACTGAAAATCCGATTCAGCTTTTTCGACGGCCCGGTGCAACTGGTCGAGGCGGGCCAGTGCGTGGCTTGCCGACTGAGGTGTCCCGCCTACCCGGCGGACGGGGCACCCTCTGGCTCTCCGGCGTGGATTGTTCAATGGAGTTGGCAGATGATCGCCACGGTGGCCAATCATACGGAGGCGGAATGTCGTCAGCTTGTTGCTGATCTACTTACGCCGAAGGGTGTAAGACAGAACTATGAACCAAGATCGTGAAGGATCCGATGTCGTCGTGGCAACTAGGGGCGGAGACAGCTCGCTGGGCATGGAGGACGAGGTTGGAGCGACGATCGGCTGTGGCGAGCCTCGAGTCGATTTAGGCCCCTGCAATCGGTGGTGTCAGTGTCATCCTCGACGGTTCGAAGGTGGGCGACATTTCGCCCAAGCAGATCAAGGTGACACCCGCGCTGGACTCGTCCTGCTCTACATGCTACTGATTCCGGCTCTTCTGCCGTCGGCCCTCGCCGCGAGGGGCCTCGTGACCGGCAACAAGATGTGACATCTTTCATTGCTGGTTGGCGGAGGTGACGCCTTCATGATCAAAGCAGCTAGCAACAGTCGATCGGCTGACACAGAAAGGAGACTGAAGATGTCGGCAACTCTCAAGCTGACGCATAAAGCGATCGGAGTGGAGGTCCGTCGTGGCACGTTCGATGTCGTGGTCGACGGTGAGCGTGTCGGGTCGCTCGAAATGAACGACACGATCGAGATACCAATCGAACCTGGACGTCACACCCTGCAAGTCCGCAACGGCCGAAACTTGAGCCGCACTCTGACCTTCGACGCGGCCGAGGGCCAGATCGTCGCCTTCCGATGCACCGGAAAGAGGTTCTTGCCGATCTTTCTCGTGTCGTTCGTCGTGCCACGCCTAGCGCTTTCGCTCCGTCCGGAGTAGCAGGGGCTCTCAGAATCGAAAGGTTCCTACGCCACTCGAGCCTGGAGATCACGCGTGCAAACCGACGCTACGCGCACACGCGAGCTGCTGGGGGCTTGCACGACGCGACCGTGCTCGGCGTCGACGAGAGGCTCCGGCAGCCCCTTGAGTCTGCGTCGAGCCTCAGCACCTTGGAACCATCGCTCTATCGCGATCCCCGAAGGTTCAGGTGCCCCTGTTCGACGCCGTCATCAAAGTGGGGCATGCCCCCGACGTGCCGGTCGGGGGCAGTCGCGAACGCAGATTGAGAGCACTAAACGACAGGCAGGTCGCGCGGGACGGCAGCACCGATCAGACGGATAGGCGTTCAGCGGGAGGCGCTCGACCGCCGAGCTACGGCCGTGTGTTCCTGCGGGCGAGTCGGAGGAGAAGGTCAGGTCGGCATTCACCTCTCCGAAGAAATCCTGTCGATTTCGGCGCCGTTCGTTCGTCACTTCAGTGACAGAATCGGAACGCGATCCGAAAGGACGGCAGTTATGCGATACACCCTCCTACTCCACTATCCCGAACCCACCGGCGAGGAATTCGGCCCCGAGGCCCTCGCCGAGGGGATGCGCGCGTTCCAGGCGTACGCGAAGGCGCTCGACGAGGCCGGCGTGCTCGCTAGCGCCGAGGTGCTCCAGCAGTCCAACGCGACCACCACAGTCACGCTCGCCAACGGCGAGTTCGTCGTGCAGGACGGCCCGTTCGCCGACACTAAGGAGCAACTCGGCGGCACGTTCGTCATCGACACTCCCGACCTCGACGGCGCCATCGAGTGGGCGAGGCGGGCACCATCGGTATCGTGGGGTCACATCGAGATCCGACCAACCGCGACTCGCTACGTGGACGGCTCTTGGCAGGGCGCGCAGCCGGTCAAGTGACCGACCATGAGGCCCGCGCGGTCGCTGAACGTGCCGCGCGGGTCTCGTACGGCCGGCTCGTGGCGTTGCTCGCGACTTCGACACGGGACATTGCGCTTGCCGAGGATGCTCTCGCCGACGCCTTCGAGCGAGCGCTGCGCACCTGGCCTACGACTGGCGTCCCCGACAACCCACAAGGGTGGCTCGTGACCGTGGCCCGCAACCGCATCCGCGACGTGTTCGCCTCAGCGGCCGTGCGCACCGCGGCGCCACTTGAAGACCACGTCGCGGCCACGCTCGCCGATCCCGACCTGGACGCGATCCCCGACAAGCGGCTGGAGCTGCTATTCGCGTGCGCTCACCCGGCGATCAGCCCCGAGGTGCGCACTCCGCTCATGCTCCAAGTCGTGCTTGGTTTCGACGCGGCCCGCATTGCTCGCGTGTTCGCTGTGCGGCCCGCTTCGATGGCACAGCGCCTGGTCCGGGCGAAGCGCCGCATCCGCGACGCGGGCATCCCGTTCCGGGTACCGACGCGTGCGGATCTGCCCGCACGGCTGCCCGCCGTACTCGAAGCCATCTATGGCGCCTATGCGATCGGTTGGCTCGACCAGCACGAACGCATACGGGAATCGATCGCCGACGAGGCCCGGTGGCTCGCCGTGCTCACCGCGAGCCTGCTCGACACCGAGCCCGAGGCGTGGGGCCTCGCCGCGCTACTCACGCTTGCACAGTCACGGGCGCCCGCGCGAATGAGCACACCGTGGCCGCCCCTCGACGAACAGGACACCGCGTTGTGGGACCGCTCGCTCATCGCTGAAGGCGAGGTGCTCCTACGGCGCGCGCACGCACTCGGCGCGCCCCTCGGACGGTTCCAGCTCGAGGCCGCGATCCAGTCCGCGCACTGCGACCGGGTCCGGACCGGGACCCTCGATCGCGACACCATCGTCCAGCTCTACCGTGGGCTCGTCGCGATCGCACCCACCACTGGAGCGGTAGAAGCGCTGGACGCACTCACGGCGCAAGCTTGACGACGCGCTCCGGTGAAATCCTGTCGACGCATTCCGTTGGTCAGTTGTAATCTCGAAAGCGCCGTTATAGACGTACAGAATAGGCGCGCAGAACGTCATGGACCAGCGAGGCTTTGCCGGGCCCGATCAGACGGCTATTCGTTCGTTGTCGGCGTGGCCGAGAGCTCGGGGCTCGCGCCGATTGGACGCTCCGAACGCCGGGCGTCCCAGAGAGTGTTCGGCGCGGCGGTCCCGACGAACGGCTCCTTCACTGTGCTGGGCGATCGCCGAATCCGTCGCGCTCGACTTGTCGCGGGTATCGGGTGTGGGCGCTCGTGATGAGACAATCGGCACCAATGAGCGACGTGATCTTCGAGGAGTTTGACTCATCCGACCTGGCGGAGTGGCTTGGTCGAACCAACGCTGCGTATATCGAGGAGCGGGTCGGTGCCGGCGACACCTTATAGGAGGCGAACGCAAACGCGGTGGCCTCCATGGAGAGGACTTTCCCCGGCGGGTGGCCGGCGCTAGGCCAGTTAGCTGGACGGGTGCTCTGCAACGGTCAGCGCATCGGGGAACTGTGGATCGGTCCATCCGGCACTGACCCAACGCGATGGTGGGTTTGGAATGTGGAGGTGGGCCAAGAGTTCCTTGGCCGTGGCTTAGGACGCAAGACCATGCTCCTGGCTGAGAATCTGGCACGAGCCAATGGTGCAACGAGTATCGGATTGAACGTGTTCGCTCACAACCGTGTCGCTCGGGATCTGTACTCGTCTCTGGGATACCGAGAAACATCGGTCCAGATGCGCAAGGAATTGGATTAGCCGCAGATGTAGGGCGATACCACCAGCTGCTCCTAGCCGGCACCGATCGATGCCGACTCTGCGTCGATTGGGAACCGGTTACCGTCAGTTGCCGCGAACGCGGGATAGAACAAACTGTGGGGATGATCCCGACCCTCGAGGCCTGCGTCCGCTCAGCCAGCGAACAGCGCCGTCAGCATCTCCTCGATGTGGCCGAAGGGGAGAAGGTGCCCCTCGCCTTCGTAAATGGTGAGCCGAGCGTCGGGCAGGTTTGTCTCGAACCAGTGGGCGATAGACGGCGGGGCCATCCGGTCCTCCGTTCCGTACCACAGCAGGACCGGGCACTCCAGCTTGGTCGGGTCGAAGTCCCAAGGGCCGATCCAGGCCACATTGTCCCAGCCGCAGCCCCAAGCTCCCTGAGTCATCGCCTCGCGCATGTCGGCTAGGAGCTCCTCCGAGTGGAGAGTCCAGGTCTGGCGGTCCGACTCGCTCAGCGACGGTTCGAACTCCTTGTAGAGGCTGGTTGCATCCTCGAGGGCCGGTTTCAGGTCGAACCCCTCGATGAACCCCTCGCAGGCAGCCTGCTGATCGGGAAGCAGCCTCTCGGCGGCTTTGTCCCCGTCGGAGAGTTCGTCCAGGAGGCCGGGAACTAGCTGGAACGGCCCGGCCCCGGCGATGACACCGACCGTCGGGACCCGCCCGCCGGCGAGAGCGGCTGTGGCCAGGGCGAACGGTCCGCCACCAGACCACCCGGTGGTCCGGAACTGATCCACGCCGAGCCGGTCGGCCACCTGGACGGCCATACTTGCCACCGAGGTGAGGCCGAACGGGGTCTGCTTGGAGCCTCCGTACCCGGGACGGTCGAAGGCGATGATGCGCACACCGGCAGCCTCCACGAGGTCGTCGGCGAAGGCCAGCTCGAGGCGGCAGCCGGGCGTGCCGTGAAAGTGGATGACCGGCTCACCGTCGGGGTCACCTGCATCGCGCACGCGAACATAAGTCCCTCCGGCTTCCACGTCGTACTCCTCCATGATCCCCCCTCTGTGAGTCACCCTGTCACCGCGCCATATCGTCTCATCTGGACTCGCCGGTGGCAGGCAGATCTGTCCACAAGGCCGGGCCATAGCGACCGCTCCGGTACACCCGGCCTCATCGGCTCTGCGATCGACCGCAGACCGAACGCGCGCCCCGATCGCCCCTCGCGACTGCCGGTGACGTGGCCACCCAGAACGACGCCGACGGCCTTCCCGACGCCGCGCGGCTGCGACGGAACCCGCGATCTGCTCGGCAAGTCAACGCCGACGTCTCGGTCGTGACGATGTCGATCAACGGGCCGCGTTCTGTCGGCTTCCCGAACGGCCGCGTTGACGATCGGAGACCGGCTTCGCGCCCACCTGTTCCCCGGTGACGGCGACGAGCACGGTGCCGTCATCGCCGCCGGGGTCTCGAGGACGGCGCGCGCATCACGGCTCCTCGCCCGAGAGCTCTACCTCGCCGTCGACGGTGTCGACTACGTCCCAGGGCAGCGCGGATATCGGATGTTGACTGCCGACTTCGTCCGCGACTGCGTGCTGCAGTGCGCGGATGACGAACTCGCGTATCTTGCTGTGCACTGCCACGGCGGCACCGACACCGTCGGCTTCTCGGGCGACGATCTCGCGTCGCACGATCGTGGCTACCCAGCGCTATTGGACATTCTCGGGGGACAGCCCGCCGGAGCGCTCGTCTTCGCGACGAACGCCGTCGCCGGTGACATCTGGCTCTCCGATCGCTCCCGGAGAGAGCTCGCCTTGGCGCGGGTCGTTGGTCGACCCGTACTAGAGCTCCATCCTTCCCCGCCGCCAGTGCCCACCGGCGAGGCCGAGTATGAGCGGCAGTCGATGTTGTTCGGCGAGCATGGCCAGGCCATCTTGAAGAGGCAGCGGGTCGGCGTGATCGGTGCAGGCGGGGCGGGTTCGCTAATCGTCGAGTATCTCGCTCGTCTCGGTGTCGGCGAGATCGTCGTCGTAGATCCGGATCGGATCGCCGTGAGCAATCTCCCGAGGGTGGTCGGCAGCACCCGTCGCGACGCTCACGCATGGCTGCGGGATCAGCGCCGGCCGGCGTTCCTACAGCGTCTTGGGGAGCGCTACGCGAAACCGAAGGTGCGAATAGCGCAGCGGGTTGCCCGCGAAGCGCAGCGCGGAGTGCGGGTCGAGGCGATCTTTGGCGACGTGGTCGATCATGCGGTCGCGTCCAGTCTGATCGACTGCGACTACCTGTTCCTCGCGGCGGACACGATGCAGGCTCGGCTCACCTACAACGCGATTGTGCACCAATACCTCATTCCTGGCGCCCAGGTCGGGGCGAAGGTTCAGATCGACCGGACGACCGGACGCCTCATCGACGTGTTCAGCGTGTCCCGGCCGACGACCCCGGACCGGGGTTGTCTGTGGTGCCACGAGTTGATCGATCCGACGAGGCTCGCCGAGGAGGCTGAGAGTGAAGAGACGAGGCGGAGGCAGCGCTACGTCGAAGACTCCGGCGTAGCGGTGCCGAGTGTGATCACGCTCAACGCTGTCGCGGCAGCGAGGGCCGTCGACGACTACTTGTTCTCCGTGACCGGACTCCTCGACTCCTCGGCTAACACCTGGGTGCGGTTCCTGCCCCGGGACGGTGACGTTGAGTTCATCGACCCTCATGACGATCCTGCATGTCCGGAGTGCGGGGTGAGCGGTCGGTTCGCGCGCGGGGATGGCGGCTGGCTGCCAACTCGACGGTAGCTAACCGATCGCCGAGCGGGCGGTCCGCTACGGAGCTCCCGTCTTGTACGGCGCAGGCGGTCCGATGACTAGATCCTTGGGCTTGCCTGTGGTGTGTACGCCGAACGCGAATCCATGTACGTCGCCTCCGAGGCAATCGGGAGCGATGTCGTCTGAGGTCGAGTCGAATATTGCCTGAGCGAGCACGGGCGGCTGATTCGCCGAGCGCCAGCGACGATCGATCGCTTCGACGACCCAAACGTATCTGGGCATACGAAGGAGACAGTGCGCGCTGACGATCAATGGGTCGATCTGACGCGACGCCAGGCGCGACTTGAACTCGCTGGAGCGCTGAAGGCACGTCTTGAGGGCCAAGTTGCCACCGGCCATTACCTCGCCGAGAGTCGGCACGGTTGCGCTCGCCTTCTCAGCGGCGAGCGGGGCGATGTGGGCGGACATGGCGACGAGTCTGAGGCCGCCGTCGTACTCGGCCGACTCAGGCGAGAGCCAGATCTTCTCGGGCGCCGGAACGTGCAGGGTTTGCCAAGGAGTATGGCGGTGTCCCGTGCCCTGGTCGACGTCGTCGAGGACATCCCCAATCTCGAGGTACGGACCGCGCTGGTCATCGTGGCGAATGAGGGAGATCCAGTGCGGGTTGTCCGCAACTCCTGCTCCACGTTGTCTCGGTTGAGTTCCTCTGCGATCGCCGCGCGCCCTCGGTGCAGCCAGGACTTCACCGTGCCTTCGGGGGCGTTGAGCTCCGAAGCAATCTCTGAGACCGTGAGGCCGACCGCGTCATGGAGGACGAGGGCCTTGCGCTGGCTCACCGGGATCACCCGAAGTGCCGCGACGATCGCAAGGTGGTCGTCAGGGGTGTCTTCGGAGGCGCGGTCCGCGCGACCAAGCGGGACTTCTCGGCCCCAACGGCGACGCTCGTTGAGCGCCAGGTTGAACAGGACTCGCCTCGTCCAGGCATCCGGCCGCTCGTAGCGCCTGATCTTCGGCCAGTGCCGCCAGGTTTGCTCGAGCGCTCGCTGCGCAAGGTCCTGCGCATCTTGGAGATCGCCGACGAGGACGAACGCTTGCCCGACGAGCCGGTCGCGAGTAGCGCGAAAGTAGGCGTCGAACGCCTGCTCCTGCTCTCGGTTATCGGCCATCGGTCCTCCGTGCGCTCTCCACCCAAATACACACCCGAGACGGTCGAAAGGTTGCGGTACCGGGGAGATTCCTCAATTGACCGCTGATGGAGGTCCGAAGCGCTTGCTTGCCGTCTGGATCCAGCCCAAGCGATTGACACTTCCCGTACTGGGTGGACTTCGAGCGGAGCTCGCGGCTGCGGGCCGCAGCGCCGAATCGGCGCTGCGGCCCGCCCGACGTCCGTCCGCGGACGAGCGCTCTGTCGGTTGCGCTGCGCCTCCTGATAGCGACGATTCCGGGACGACCGCTATCAGAGAGGCGACCAGCCAGTGATGCTCAGTAGGCGCGCCAGGAGCACGACGCCTCTCGGTGCGAATCGCTTACTGAACATCATCGAACCTCACCTTCAAGTCGGAAAAATGGGATCGTTCATGCTCGTGCGGGGCGGAGGCCAAAAACCTCATACCCAGCGCAGACGCGGTGGATCAATTAGTCGATTAGTAGGTCTGACTCCTCCTTCCGAGACTGATCGATGTGGTGCAGAATGTGAGAACGAGCCCCGATGTGATAGCTCCTGAGCCGACGCGACGGTCGCGATCGAGGTGCTGTCTATCTCCCGATCACTGAGCCGATCATCATGCAGAACAGCGGCTGGCGATCCACTTCGGGCGCGATATCGTTGCTCCTTGCGTAATATTGATGACTAAAAGTTGCATAAATATGCGACGCTGTATGTGCTTGATCCAGAAGATCCAGATAATCGGAGCGTCCTCGGGATCGTACGTAATGGGGTACGCGACGACAAGGTCAATTCTTACTGCAGCTCACCTCTACCTGCTCCCATTGGCGCGAGATCACGCGTTTCTATGAGTTCGAAAATATTGTGCACACGATGCTGGCCGCCGGATGGAATAAGTGGTGCACCGTCAACATTGCGAGGAACGTCTATGAATGGTCGAAGAAATGCCTGACAGCGGGACTCGGATCCGGCTACGAAGCCCTCAGGTACATGGCGGGGATCGCCCTCGATGTGTACAAGCGGAGCGGCACAATCGACCCGAACAGGGCGTTTCATCCCGATGAGGTCGATTACTTCTTCGAGGTGACGAGCCGCAGAAAGTCGCCCGCGTGGAAGAAGGTCGGGGCAGCGTATCTCCCGCGAGTCGGACCGCATCTCGCGCCGAAGGCGCCATGGCCCGCGAAGCGCTTCTCGGTGGCAGCTCAGCCCATCAAGTGACCCTACGAGCTCGACGAGGAGCTGGCGTTCGCGAGATGTGCCCGCTCCGTCGAGGGTGTCAAGCGACCCAGGGTGCTTATCGCCGTCGCGCTTGGCTTCGGCGCCGGTGGGGACGGCCGGTGGCTCTCGAAGGTCAACGTCGACGACATCGTCGAGATCGGCGACCGACGGCTCGCTGTGAACTTCCCGGCGCCCCAGCCGCGCATGGTGCCGATTCGTGCGAGATGGCGCTGTCGATCGCCGAGCACGCTACCGACGTCATCGCCGACCGGGCCTACTCGATGGCTCGCGCGGAGACATTCCGTCGCCCGCTCCATGAGCGAGGAATCGACGTGGTCCTGGACTTCTCCGAAAAGGCGCGCGAGAAGGTGAAGATGCACCGCGTCGAACGTCGAAGCGGCGAGGCGACATGCTGATCGAGAACTGCGGGACGTTTCTCCACGCGAGCGTGCCGGAGCACCGCCAGAAGCTCGTCGGCCATTCGTCGCAGCTGTTCGATCCTGACGGAGCGATCCGCGACAGCTACGACGCGCGCGCGAAGACCTATCGCTGGAGCCAGCTCCAGAGTCTCGAGGGCGGCGAGAAGAAATTCCGGTGCCCGCTCTATGCGCGGGGCGAGCGAAGAATGCGGATCTGAACCGTGGCACCGTCCGTTGCGGACCCCGGGTCGAGCGCGTCGAGGCGCCCGAGGGGATGACGCGCTGCTGCCACGGCGCGCGCACGATGGACCTTGAGAAGCTCGACGACTACCAGCAGGTCCCGTACGGAACGCATGCCTGGGCCGAGAGCTACGGCCGGCGCAACGCCGTCGAGAACGTGAACGGCCGGCTGAAGGTGCTCGGCCGCATGACCGACTCGTTCGTCTACGCGTTCGGGCGCGGCGCGCACCGTATGGCGACGCTCATGGCCGCGGTCGCGCACAACATCAAGGTTGCGATCGCGTTCCCGGATGTCACCGTGACCGCCGACGAGCGGGCGAGGTCGAGCTCCCGGCGAACGAGTCGCTGACCGAGTCGGACGTAGTCGCCGGTGGGATCGAGATGAGCGAGCCGCCCGATCCGCCCCCCCGATGTCACCCACCCTGACGCCGACAAACTGAGTCAGTAGCTGAGCGAACGCGCCCCGTGAGGGGCGCGTTTCGCATTTCCGGGCTCAGCGTCGGCATTTGACCGTCGAACGGGGCTCGGATCCCGCGACGGCCCCGCGGAATTCCAGCTCAACCGGTCATTTTCCGCTAACCGGGGATCACGAATGACCCTAAGCGGGGAACATGCCGGTGGTGGTCGGGACCGGCGTCGATCCGGTGACCTCGCGCTTTTCAGGCGCGCGCTCTGCCAACTGAGCTACCCGACCTCGCCGGCCCGTGCCAGCCGTCCGACTCCACACGACGGGCTTGTGCCAGTCGT
>JAODBO010000118.1 GCA_025464005.1 Acidimicrobiaceae bacterium
GCCGACGACGGCGCGTCCTTCGAGACGCTCACGACGCTCGGCGCGATGGCCGCGCTGACGTCGCGCATCCGCTTCGGCGTCCTCGTGAGCGGCGTGCTCTACCGCGACCCGGCGACGCTGGCCAAGAGCGCGGCGCAACTCGACCAGATCAGCGGCGGCCGCCTCGAGTTCTCGCTCGGTGCGGCCTGGGCCGAGCGAGAGTTCCTCGCCTACGGCTTCGACTACCCGGCCCTGCCCGAGCGCTACGCGCGCCTCGACGAGGCGCTCCACATCGTGAAGTCGCTGTGGACCGAGCATCGCACGACCTTCAAGGGCCGCTACTACAGCCTCGACGACGCGCCGTGCGAGCCGAAGCCGCTGCAGCGTCCCCATCCCCCGATCATGGTGGGCGGCGCGGGCCGCGGCAGCCTCCAGACCGCTGCCAAGCACGCCTCGTCCTGGAACGGCATGGGGTCCGCGGAGCGGTGCGCGCAGAGCATCGAGCGGCTGCGCGGATTCTGCGAGGAGCTCGGCAGAGACGTCGCGGAGATCGAGTTCTCCTGGCACGGACAGCTCGCGCTCGCGAGCACCCACGAGCAGGCTGAGGAGCAGGCGTCCGCGATCGCCGCCAGCCACGACCAGAATCGACCGAAGGTATGGGAGGGCTGGCTCCTCGGTACGCCGGAGGAGGTCGTCGCCCAGCTGCGCGGCTTCGCGGACATCGGCATTTCGCACTGGGTGATCGGTATCGGCGATCCCTACGACACCGCCCCGCTCCGGCTACTACGCGACGAGGTGCTCCCAGCGCTCGCCTAGCGATCAGCCGTCGACCCAGTCACCCCGAAGACGCCGGCCGAGCACTTCTTCGGCGCACTTGTGGACCCATCTCAGGTGTTCGGTGCGCCGGGGCTTGAAGTTCCGAGGACCATGAGGGTCTTGGTCCCGGTGATGGCGCCGCTGCGGCGGAGCCGATCGATGACGCGTTTGAGGTCATCTACGTCTCGTACGCGAATCCATGCCAAGGCATCAGGGTCGCCGGCGATGGTAAAGACGGCCTCTACCTCGGGGATGTCATCAGCGATGCGTGCGATGGTGTCGACTCGGGCGCTGCCAGCAAAGCGCAGCTCGGTGAAGGCTTCGAGCGGCCGACCAAGTTTCGCGTGGTTGAGCCGGGTCGTATAGCCGAGGATGATGCCGGCTCGTTCGAGACGGGCGACGCGCCGTGTGACCGCCGGGGCGGACAACCCGACTCGGGCGCCGATGTCGCCGAACGTCCTGCGGGCGTCGCGGCGGAGGAGGTCGAGGATCGCCAAGTCTGTCGGATCGAGCTCCACATCGGTAGTCGGCACGCATCAATTCTACGCCAGACCGCCTTGCTCCGTCGATCCCCTGCGTATGTTGAGCATTTTGGCCCCGTTCTATTGCGTGGACCAGTGACCTTGGATTGACTGTGTCCACCATGTCTCGTAGCGAGCTTGCAACCGATCCGTTCCAGAGCGAGTCCGCTTCCTTGGAGGCCCTCGACCATGTGCAACGGCGAGTCCTGTGGCTCGCCACGAGCATGATCCACCACGCGAACAGCGTCAGAAGCACCGATTCCGGTGTAAAGGTGGGCGGTCATCAATCATCCTCGGCGTCGATGGTGAGCATCATGTCGGCGCTGTACTTCCTGCACCTGACGCCCCGTGACCGGGTGTCGGTGAAACCTCACGCAGCGCCCGTACTGCATGCGATCAACTACCTCCTCGGCCGGCTCGACCAGCGATATCTGACGGAGTTGCGGGCATATCACGGTCTGCAGAGCTATCCGAGCCGCTCGAAGGATCCGGATCCGGTCGACTTCTCGACGGGATCGGTGGGTATCGGGGCAACCGCCACGATCTGGAGTGCCATGGCACATCGCTACGCGGCGGGACACCTCGATGTCCCCGACAGCGGGCGTCACATCGCCCTGGTCGGGGATGCCGAGCTGGACGAGGGCGCCGTGTGGGAGGCGATAGTCGATCCAGCGGTGGCCCGGTTGGGCGAGGTGTTGTGGATCGTCGATGTGAATCGCCAGTCGCTTGATCGGGTGGTGCCCGACATCGCCGCGGGTCGGATCGGGAGGATGTTTGATGCGGCGGGCTGGCAGACCATCACGGTGAAGTACGGGCGACGTCTGCGCGAACTGTTCACCCAGCAGGGAGACGATGCTCTCCAGGCTCGGATTGACGCCATGAGCAACGGGGAATATCAGCGGTTGCTCCGAAGTCCACCTGGCGAGCTGCGCGATCGGCTCGCTGGCCAAGGCGACGAGCGGCACAGCATCAGACGGGCCCTGAACCAGTTGGATGACACCGAGATCGCGACCGCTATTCGCGATCTGGGCGGCCACGATCTGACAGAGCTGCTCGCGGCATTTCGTCAGGCCGATGAGGCCACCGACCGACCGACCGTGATCTTCGCTTACACGATCAAGGCGTGGGGCCTACCGACACAGGGACACCCGGCGAACCATTCGGCGCTGCTGTCGAGAGCGCAATGGGAACAGCTCGCTCGGGACCTTGATGCCGACCTGAGCGATCCGTGGGCCGCGTTCGCAGAGGGGACACCGGAGGCTCGATTGTGCCGCCAGGCGGCCCAGCGTCTGGAGCGCCCCGAGCCGGTGCGCCGCCCGTCGCCTGCGGTCCCGGCGGAGGTCGGTCGTGCGCATCGTGGCGCCGTATCCACCCAACAAGCCTTTGGCCGCCTGCTCGTGGACGTCGAGCGCGCCGCACCGGAGGTCGCGGCGCGACTAGTCACGGTGAGCCCCGATGTCGCCTCGTCTACGAATCTGGGTGGGTGGATCAACCGGGTTGGCATCTGGAGCATCGGCGAGCGCAGCGACTGGTTCGCGGGCGACGCCGAGACTCACGTCCGCTGGAGTGAGTCGGCGCAGGGACAGCACATCGAGCTTGGCATCGCGGAAGTCAACTTGGTCGGTCTGCTCGGGGAGCTCGGAGCGACCTGGTCACGCGACGGTCAAGTGCTGTTGCCGATCGGCACGCTGTACGACCCGTTCGTCAACCGCGCCCTCGAGCCGTGGTCGTTCGGAATCTACGCCGGCGGCCAGTCCATCCTGGTTGGCACGCCCTCGGGCGTGACGCTCGCTCCCGAGGGAGGAGCCCACCAATCGATCATCACTCCATCAATCGGCCTCGAACAGCCCGGGTGCGTGGCCTGGGAGCCGGCCTTTGGTCAGGATCTGGAATGGACCCTGCTCCACGCACTCGGCCAGCTCGGCCGTCCCGATGGCACGTCGGCGTACTTTCGGTTGAGCACCCGCCCGATCGACCAGCCGCTGGCGGCGGTGCCCCTCGATGCAGTTGAGCGGGAGCGGCGTCGTCAGCAGGTTCTGTCAGGTGGCTACCGGCTGCGCGACGCACCGGGCGCCCCATCGGTGACGCTGGTGGGAATGGGCTCCATCCTCCCCGAGGTCTTGGCCGCCGGAGACGCGCTGAGCAAGATGGGCGTAGCTGCTGACATTGTGTGCCTCAGCTCCGCAGATCTGGTATTCCGTGCGCTCCAGGCGCGCCAGGGGCTAGGTGACGGCGACGATCGCATTCTCGACAGTTTGTTTCCACCTTCTCGGGCCGCGCCGATCGTGGCGGTTCTCGACGGCCATCC
>JAODBO010000123.1 GCA_025464005.1 Acidimicrobiaceae bacterium
CGGGTGCGAACGCGGTCCAGGTGGGCACGGCGACGCTCGCCGACCCCCGTGCTCCGGCCCGGGTCCTCCAGGGTCTCGAGCGGTGGTGCGCCCGCCAGGGCGCCTCGGTCGGCGAGCTCGTCTCGGCGGCGCACCGTGTCGATGGCCGGGAGGGTTGATGGCCGGGAGGGTCGATAACCGGGCCGGGTCGATGAACGGGCTGGTTCGATGACGGGCGAGTCGACGATCGGGGAGTCGACGCCCGAGCGCCCGGTCCGGGAGCTGCTCGCACTGGCGCTCGACCTCGACGACCTGGACGAGGCTCGGGAGCTCGCTCGCCGGCTGAAGCCGTGGTTCGCGGTGGCCAAGGTGGGCCTCGAGCTCTACGCGTCGGCTGGTCCGGACGCGGTGCGAGCGCTCGCCGGCGACGGGTTCGAGGTCTTCTTGGACCTGAAGCTCCACGACATCCCCGCCACGGTCGGTCGCTCGGCCCGAGTGCTCGGACGCCTCGGCCCCCGGTACGTGACGCTCCATGCGAGCGGCGGGGTGGCGATGCTCGCCGCCGGTGTCGAGGGGCTCGCCCTCGGCGCGTCGGACGTCGGATTGGCACCGGCCACGGCCCTCGCGGTGACGGTGCTCACGAGCGACCCCGTCGCGCCGCCCGACGTGCTCGCCGGGCGCGCCCGAGACGCGGCGCGAGCCGGATGTGGGGGCGTCGTCTGTGCCGCGCCGGACCTGCGCCTCGTGCTCGACGCCGCGCCGGCCATGCTCGCCGTGGTGCCGGGCACGAGGCTCGCCGGAGCTGGCGCGCACGACCAGGCGCGCGTCGCGACCCCCGCCGAGGCGCTCGGCGCCGGGGCCGGTCTCCTCGTCGTTGGGCGTCCTGTGACACGCTCGGCCTCTCCGGAGGAGGCGGCGGCCGAGATCGTGGCTTCGCTGGAGCGCCCTGGGCCCTCGAACTGATCACGGACCGTTAACACCCAACCGCGTGACGCGGTAAAAACGGGGCGGTAACGTTCATCGCGGGGTGACATGTAGGTCACGTTACGAAATAGCTACGATTGGACATCTACCAATTCGGTCACCACAGCGCCGTGGGGGCACTGGTGGTCTCGAGCGAGGGCTAAAGCAGCTCGACCGCTCGAGGTCTCCGATGACGTCAGGAGGTCAGAATGGGACGCATCCGTAGGAGACGGGGACTGCTGTACGCGGGGGCCGCAATCGTCGCAGCAGGCTCGACCCTGCTGGGCCTGGCCGGGGCGGGCGCCACCAAGCCGGCGACGAAGAGCCATGCGCTCTCGGGCACGGTCACCTTCGCCAATCTTCCGGGGAGCGGGCCGAATTACATCTTCCCCTTCGAGAACCTCTCGTTCTTCAGCGTGCCCAACCAGCAGTACTTCCAGAACCTGATGTACCGACCCCTCTACTGGTTCGGCACGGGAGCGGCGCCGACGTTGAACCTCACGTACTCGGTTGCCAAGGCGCCGGTGTACTCGAACGGCAACAAGACGGTGACGATCAGCATGAATGGCTACAAGTGGTCCGACGGCGAGGCCGTCACCGCTCAGGACGTGGCGTTCTGGCTCAACATGTACCGGACGAACCCGGGCGGCTACGCGGGCTACGTGCCCGGCACGATCCCCGACGACATCTCGTCGATCGTCGTGAAGAGCCCGAGCCAGCTCGTGCTCAACCTCACGAGCGCGGTGAACAGCTACTGGTACACCTACAACGAGCTGTCGCAGATCTACCCCATGCCGATGGCATGGGACGTGACCGCGCTCGGGCAGAAGGCCGGCGCCGAGGCGTGCGCGACGGCTCCGTTCACCTCGATCACGGTGACCAAGGCGACGGTGAAGGGCTCGACGACCTGGACGCCCGTGTCCGCGGCCGCGAAGTCCTGCGAAGCCGTGTACAACTTCTTGTCCGAGCAGTCGGGCTACAACCCGACGTCCTCGGCCAAGTCGACGAGCGCATTCGCCACCTACGTCTCGAGCCCGATCTGGAGCGTCGTCGACGGACCGTGGAAGCTGCAGACCTTCAACGCCACCGGCGACGACACCTTCGTGCCGAACCTGAGCTACACCGGCCCGGTGAAGCCGACGTACGCGAAGTTCGTTCTCCAGTACTTCACCTCCGACACCGCCGAGGTGAACTCGCTGTTCGGTCACCAGACCGACATCGGCTACCTCAACCCGCAGAACATCACGGCGCCGGCGAAGAGCGAGACCCAGGCGGGGCCGAACAATCCACGCCTCTCGTCGAGCTACAACATCGCGCTCGGCCCGACGTGGGCGATCGCGTACGGGCTGTACAACTTCACCGCCACGGGTGACGGCGGCCAGGCCGGCAAGATCATCGGCCAGCTCTACTTCCGCCAGGCGATGCAGGATCTCGTCGACCAGACGTTGTACGTGAAGAAGCTCGACAAGGGCTACGGGAGCCCGACCTACGGTCCGGTGCCCGTGCTGCCGAAGAGCCCCTTCGTCACTACGTTCGAGCAGAAGAATCCTTACCCGTACAACGCGGCGAAGGCCAAGGCCCTCCTCGTGAGCCACGGCTGGAGCATCGTGCCCGGCGGTACGGACGTCTGCCAGGTTGCGAGCAAGTGCGGTGTCCCGAAGGGCACCAAGCTCAGCCTCACGATGTCGTACGCCACCGGCCAGCAGTTCTTCACCGATCAGGTGACGGCCGAGGACGAGGCGTGGTCGGCGCTCGGCATCCACGTGGCGCTGATCCCCGGCTCGTTCACGACCGTTGCCGGCGACGCGGTGCCGTCCAACCACAGCTGGGACATCGCCAACTACGGCCTGTGGATCTTCTCGCCCGACTACTACCCGACCGGTGAGGAGCTGTTCCAGACCGGCGCCGGGTCGAACGCCGGTTCGTACAGCGACCCGACGGCGGACAAGCTGATCAAGGCGACGGACTTCAGCACGAACAACAGCTACTTCGCCAAGTACGAGAACTACCTGGCCATCCAGCTGCCGTACCTGTGGCAGCCCAACACGATCGCCGCGAACGAGGTGTCGAAGACGGTGACCGGCGTCACGCCGTTCAACTCACTCGACGCCATCCTGCCCGAGACCTGGCACCTCAAGGGCTAGCCACTCCTGGAGTACTACCTGACCTGAGGGACGGGGAGGCCTACAGTCCCCGGTGTGGCCGCATCCAGACCGCACCGGGGACTTCGGCTGTCCGCGGGCTCTACCGAGGTGTAGCGCACCTGGGCAGGCGGGCGTAGCTCCAACCTCAGAACGAGGAGGCCATCGACCTGTTCTATTACCTCATCCGCCGGATCCTGCAGGCCGTGATCGTGCTCGTCGGCGTGACGCTCGTGACCTTCGTCCTCGCGCACGTCATTCCCGGTGGGGCGGCGAGAGCGGCGCTCGGGGCCCGTGCGACACCCGGCCAGGTCGCCTCCTTCAACAGGATCAACGGTTACGACCTGCCGCTCTGGGACCAGCTCTACCGCTATCTCCAAGGACTGGTCGTCCACTTCCAACTCGGCTACTCCTACAAGTCCAACCAGCCGGTGAAGGACCTGATCTTCTCCCGATTGCCGAAGACGCTCGTCCTGCTCGGCCTCTCGACGATCGTCGCCCTCGTCGTGGCGATCCCGCTCGGCATCGTCCAGGTGGTGCGGCGCAACAAGCCGGTCGACTACGCACTGACGGGCATGTCGTTCCTGCTCTACGCGATGCCGGACTTCCTCATCGGCCTGCTGCTGATCCTCTACTTCGCCGTCGACCTGAAGTGGTTCTCTATCTCCGCGCCGAACGCCTCGACGGTCCAGGGGATCCTCGCCGACCCGCGAGGTCTCGTGCTCCCCGTGCTCACGCTCGCGTCGACGACCGTCGCGGCCTTCAGCCGGTACATGCGCTCCTCGATGATGGACGTCCTCACCCAGGACTACATCCGCACGGCGCGTGCCAAAGGCGCCAGCGAGCGTCGCGTGCTCTATCGCCATGCGCTGCGCAACGCGCTCATCTCGATCGTGACCCTGCTCGGCCTGTCGATCCCCGTGATCGTGTCCGGAGCGGTGGTCGACGAGACGGTGTTCAACTACCCGGGCATGGGCCTGCTCACCTACAACGCGGCGCTCAACAACGACGTCCCGCTCCTGCTCGGCACGACCTTCGTGGCAGCGATCTCGGTGATCGTCGGATCGTTCGTGGCCGACGTGCTCTACGCGGTCGTGGATCCACGGATCCGCTACGGGCGCCGGTAGGGAGGAGCTCGCGATGGCATTGGAACCTGACGCACTCACGCCCGAGCAGACGATCCTCGTACGCGACGACAGCGGAGCGCCCGTCGCCGTGACCGCTCCGGGGGCGCCCGTCGGCAGCGAGGGAAGCCTCGTCCGCCAGATCGTGCGCGTGTTCATCGACAACAGGTTGGCCGTGGTCGGAGCAGCGATCGTCGTGCTGATGGTGCTGTTCTGCTATCTCGGGCCGGTCTTTTACCACACCAACCAGACGAACGCGCAGACCGCGCTGCTGAACTCCACGCAGAACTCGCCTCCGAACGCGCACAACCTCCTCGGCACCGACGACAACGGCTTCGACATCCTCGGCCGCATCATGTACGGCGGCCAGACCTCGCTCGAGATCGGCTTCGCCGCCGCGGCGATCGCTACCGTCGTCGGGGTGCTGTGGGGCGCCGTATCGGGGTTCTTCGGCGGCGTCGTGGACGCGATCATGATGCGCGTCGTCGACGTCTTCCTGTCGTTGCCGACCATCTACCTGCTGATCACCCTCACCGTGATCTTCCAGGCCTCGGAAGGGCTCCTCATCCTCGTGATCGGCCTCACGGCGTGGCTCGTCCCGGCGCGCCTCGTGCGTGGCGAGACGCTCACGCTGCGGGTGCGCGAGTACGTCCAGGCGGTCAAGGTGATGGGTGGCAAGGGCTCGCGGGTCGTCCTGCGCCACATCATCCCGAACGCCATCGGCGCGATCGTCGTCAACGCCACCTTCCAGGTGGCCGACGCGATCCTCATACTCGCCGCGCTCGGCTACCTCGGCCTCGGCGTCCCGGCGCCGAAGACCGACTGGGGCTCGATGCTCTCCAACGGTGTCGGCTACGTCACCACCGGTTACTGGTGGGAGATCTATCCCGTCGCGATAGCGATCGTCCTCGTGGTCGTCTCGCTCAACTTCATCGGCGACGCACTGCGCGACGCCCTCGAGGTGCGGCTGCAGCAGCGCTGAGCGCTCTCGGGTGCCCCGCCGGCTCGGCGGAGCCGGCGAGAGGCATCTCAGGCGCCAGAGCCGGCTGGGCCGGCCGAGAGCTCGACCAGCTGGTCCGAGGTCGGACTCTGCAGCGGGAAGTGGCACGCGGCGCCATGGCCAGGCCCGAATGCTCGCAGCGGGGGCTCTACCTCGGCGCAGACTTGCTGGGCCAGCGGGCAGCGCGTGCGGAACCTGCACCCGCTCGGGGGATTGATCGCCGAGGGGAGCTCGCCCCGCACGAGCCGGCCGCGCCGCTCGCGGGCGAGGTGCGGGTCCGGCACCGGGATCGTGTCGATGAGGCCCTGGGTGTAAGGGTGCGCTGCATGCTCGTAGATCTCGTCGGCGTCGCCGACCTCGACGAGCTTGCCGAGGTACATCACCCCGATCCGGTTCGCCAGGTAGCGCAGCACCGCGAGGTCGTGCGAGATCACGATGTAGGCCATCCCGTGCTCGTTCTGCAGGTTGCGCATCAAATTGAGGATCTGTGCCTGGATCGAGACGTCGAGGGCCGACACGGGCTCGTCGGCAACGATCAGGCGGGGCTGGAGCGCGAGCGCTCGGGCGAGGCCGATCCGCTGGCGCTGGCCGCCCGAGAACTCGTGCGGGTACAGCTCGATCGCCCGTGCGGGAAGCCCCACCTCGCCGAGCAGCTCCTCGACCCGCCGCCGCCTCTCGGCGCGGGTGCCGATCCCCTGGACGACGAGCGGCTCCTCGACGATCGCGCCGACGCGCATGCGCGGATCGAGTGAGGCGTAGGGATCCTGGAACATGAGCTGGAGGTCGCGCCGGCGGCTTCGCAGCCGGGCGCCCTTCAGCTGACCGAGATCCTCGTCACCGAAGCGGACCGTCCCGGCCGTCGGCCGCTCGAGCGTGACGACGAGTCGCCCGATGGTGGTCTTGCCGCAGCCGGACTCGCCGACGAGACCGAAGGTCTCCCTCTCGTGGACGGCGAAGCTGACGTCCGAGACGGCATGGACCACGCCGCGCCGGCGGCCGAGGACGACGCCCGAGGAGATCGGGTACTCCTTCACCACGTGGTCGAGCTTCAGGAGGACGGGTTGTTCGCCAGCCACGGCGGCGGTCACGGTCGGCGGGGCGGGCGCGGCCCAGAGCGGCGTGTGCGCCCGTGCGCTCTCCGCGGGCACGACGGAGGGCGATTCGATGCCGACCGGATGGAAGCACGCGTAGAGATGATCGGGTGGGTCCTCGGCCCGGGCGCCGAGAGGAGGCTCCTCGTCCACGCAAAGCCGGGTCGCGTAGAGACAGCGTGGGCTGAAGCGGCAGCCCGAGGGGGGCCTGGAGAGATCGGGCGGTAGTCCCGGGATCGAGAAGAGGGGCTTGGTGCGGTCCTGGTCGAGGCGGGGGATCGAGTCGAACAGC
This sequence comes from Acidimicrobiaceae bacterium, assembly GCA_025464005.1. Lineage (GTDB taxonomy): Bacteria > Actinomycetota > Acidimicrobiia > Acidimicrobiales > Bog-793 > RYN-46. The sequence continues at coordinate 6,591 of JAODBO010000123.1, forward strand.
GCCTCGGAGTAGGGGTGGCGCATCCTCGCGAACAGTTCGTCGGTCGCCGCAGACTCGATGATCTTGCCGGCGTACATGACCAAGACGCGGCTCGTCCGGGCCGCTATGACGCCCATGTCGTGGGTGATGAGGATCACGGCCATGTGGAGCCGCTCTCGGAGGTCGTCGATGAGGTCGAGGATCTGCGCCTGGATCGTGACGTCGAGCGCCGTCGTCGGCTCGTCGGCGATGAGCAGCTTCGGCTCGCAGGCGAGCGCCATCGCGATCATGACGCGCTGTCGCAGACCGCCGGACAGCTGATGCGGGAAGTAGTCGAGCCGCTCCTCCGGTCGCGGCATCCCGACGAGCTCGAGGACCTCGAGGGCGCGCTGGCGCGCTTTTTTCGCGCTCGAGCCCCTGTGCAGGATCACCGGCTCCGCGATCTGTCGCCCGATGGTCCACGTCGGGTTGAGCGAGGTCATCGGGTCCTGGAAGATCATCCCGACGTCGTTGCCGCGCATCTGTCGCATCTCGCGCTCGCCGAGCGGGACGATGTCGCGTCCGAGCAGCGAGATGCTGCCACCGGTGATATGTCCGACGTTGGGCAGCAGCTTCATGATCGACAGCGCGGTCGTGGACTTGCCGCAGCCCGACTCGCCGACGAGCCCGACGCACTCGCCGGCGCCCACGGCGAACGACACGCCGTCGACGGCCCGCACCGTGCTCCTGCGCAGGTGGAACTCCGTGTGCAGCGCCTCGACCTCGAGGACGGCCTCTCCTGACACCCCAGGCGAGCTGGCATCACGATCGGACATGCGTGGGTCCTCCTCGAGCAGACGTGCGTCGGGAGGCGGTCCGGGGCCGGACGACGTCGCCTCCGATCGGGGCGCCGTAGGCCGGCTCCGAAGATCGTTTTCCGACGACCGTGGTGCACCGTGAGCTGCCGCGCTATCGTACCGGCTCATGCCTCAACCACCTAGCCTCACACCAGAACAGCGTAAGGCCGCCCTCGAGAAGGCAGCGAAGGCGCGCAAGGAACGCGCGGAGATCAAGGACCACCTGAAGGCGGGCCGCGTCACCTTGGCCGAGCTTCTCGGTAAGGCGGACAAGGACGACATCGTCGGCAAGATGAAGGTCCTCGCCGTGCTCGAGTCGCTCCCCGGCACCGGCAAGGTCAAGGCCCGGCGCCTCATGGAGCAGGTCGGCATCAGCGAGACCCGCCGCCTCCAGGGCCTCGGCGCCAAGCAGCGGGACTCGCTGCTCGAGGCCGTCGAACGACCCTGATCCTCGTTGTTTCCGGCCCTGGTGGGGCCGGAAAGGGGACGGTCATCAGGCGGCTCGTCGCGAGGGACCCGAAGCTCTGGCTGTCGCGGTCCTGGACAACGAGGCCGCGCCGTCCCGGCGAGGACGAGGACGCGTACACCTTCGTCGACAAGGAGCAGTTCCTGGCGCACGCCAAGGCGGGCGGCTTCCTCGAATGGGCGACCGTGCTCGGGGAGTACTACGGCACCCCGTACCCCGACCCGCCGCCCGGACACGACGTGGTGCTCGAGATCGACGTGCAAGGCGCCGAGCAGGTGCTGGAGCGGTGCAGTCCCGTCGTCTGCGTCCTCCTGGTCCCCCCGTCACGGGAGGACCAGGAGGCGCGACTTCGCGGCCGCGGCGACTCCGAGGAACACGTGCTGCGCCGGGTCGACCTCGGCCAGCTCGAGCTCGAGCGGGGTCGTCGGATCGCGGATGCCGTCGTGGTGAACGACGACCTCGATCGGACTGTCGACGAGTTCGCAGGTATAGTCGAGCAAGCTCGTCGCGAGGCGAAGTCCTGAGCGCGCCCCTCGATGGAGGGGATCGGGGCTTCGCACCCGTGCGGGCGTACCTGGCTCGGCCTCAAGGCCGCGCCGTGGCCGGGGCCGAGCGCCCAGGTCGACTGCCTACGAAGGAGCATGATGGCTGAGCCGCGCAGCACGATGATCGACCCCCCAATCGAGAGCCTTCTCGACAAGGTCGACTCGAAGTTCACGCTCGTCACGCTCGCCTCGAAGCGGGCACGGCAGATCAACTCGTACTTCAACCAGCTCGGCGAGGGTCTCGGGGCCATCGTCCCGCCGCAGGTGACGTCCGTCGCGCGCAAGCCGCTCTCGATCGCCCTCGAGGAGATCGCGGCGGGCAAGGTGCGCGCCGGCTTCCCGGTCGAGGAGTCCGACGAGGCCGAGGCCGACGCCGGTGACGAAGCCGCCGAGGCGAGCGCACCCGCTGCGCTCGTCGAGGTACCGGCCGGCCCCGACGCGGCCGAGCCGGCCGCCGGCGAGCCGGAGCGGTAGGCCGATCCGCCGGGCGGGACCGGCGATGCCGTGTCCCCCGGTGGAGGATCTGTGACGCCCGACTCCCCGGAGCGCGCCGACCTCTCGCCGCTCGCCGGCGCGCGGGTGGTGCTCGGGGTGTCGGGTGGCATCGCGGCGTACAAGGCGGTCGAGGTCCTTCGGCGCCTCGTCGAGGCCGGCGCCCATGTCGTGCCCGTGCTCACCGAGGCGGCCACCCGTTTCGTCGGTGTCGCCACCTTCTCCGCGCTCGCGTCGGAGCCTGCCGAGACCGAGCTCTTCGGCGCACATGACGCGATCCCGCATACGCGCCTCGGCCGCCTCGCGGACCTCGTCGTGGTCGCGCCCGCGACGGCGCGCGTCATCGGCGAGTACGCGAGCGGCATCTCCGCCGACCTGCTCGGCGCGACGCTGCTCGCGACGCGCGCGCCCGTGCTCGTCTGCCCGGCCATGCACACCGAGATGTGGGAGCACGCGGCCGTGCGCGCCAACGTCGAGACGCTCCGGGCACGCGGCGTGCACGTCGTGGCGCCCGAGAGCGGACGCCTCGCCGGAGGGGATGTGGGCGAAGGCCGACTCGCCGATCCCGAGACGATCGTCGCAGCGGCCGCGCGCGTGCTCGCGGCCGAGCGTGCACGCGCAAAGGGTCGGGGCCGGGCCCGGGCTGGCCTCGACGGTCTCACCGTCGTCGTCTCCGCGGGGGGCACGCGCGAGCCCATCGACCCCGTCCGCTACATCGCCAACCGCTCCTCCGGACGGCAGGGCCACGCGCTCGCCGAGGTGGCCGCAGAGCGCGGCGCAACCGTCGTGCTCGTCACCGCCTCCGGGCTCGAGGCCCCGCGAGGCGTCACCGTCGTGCGCGTCGAGACGGCGGCTGAGCTGGCCGAAGCGGTCCTGTCCCGCTCGGAGGGCGCGGACGTGATCGTCATGGCGGCGGCTGTCGCCGACTTTCGGCCCGTGCGCGCCGCGACGTCGAAGCTCGCGAAGCGCGACGGCATCCCGGAGATCGAGCTCGAGCCGACGGTGGACGTCCTCGCGGAGCTGGGCAAGCGCCGCAGGCCCGGTCAGGTCATCGTCGGCTTCGCCGCCGAGACCGACGACGCCCTGGCTCGGGCGCGGGAGAAGCTCGTGCTCAAGGGCGCGGACCTCCTGGTCGTCAACGACGTGAGCGCCCCGAACGTCGGCTTCGGCCACGAAACGAACGCGGTGACGGTGCTGTATGCATCGGGCGGCGAGGTCGAGGTGCCGCTCGCCCCGAAGCGTACGATCGCCGGGGCCGTGCTCGACGCAGTGTCGGCCGTCCGGCGCGCGGAGACGCCGGCCGGGCTCGACGCGGCGAACAGCGCTAGATCGCGACCAGATGGAGGAGAACGCAGGTGAGCAGCTACACGTTCACGTCGGAGTCGGTGACCGAAGGGCATCCCGACAAGATGGCAGACCAGATCTCGGACTCGGTGCTCGACGCGATCCTCGAGGCCGACCCTTACGGCCGCGTCGCCTGCGAGACCCTGCTCACCACCGGTCTGGTCTGCGTCGCGGGCGAGATCACCACGACCGCGTACGTCGACATCCCCCGGATCGTGCGCGACACCGTCTGCGACATCGGCTATGACCGCGGCGAGTTCGGCTTCGACGGCAACACCTGCGGCGTCATCGTCTCCATCGGCGAGCAGTCGCCCGACATCGACCAGGGCGTGTCTCGGGCACTCGAGTCCCGCAGTGGTCGCGACGGCGAGGACATCCTCTCCGCACAAGGCGCCGGCGACCAGGGGATGATGTTCGGCTACGCCTGCGACGAGACGCCCGACCTGATGCCGATGCCGATCTGGCTCGCGCACCGTCTCGCGCAGCGCCTCGCCGAGGTGCGCCGGGCCGGCGTCCTTCCCTACCTGCGCCCCGACGGCAAGACCCAGGTCTCCATCCGCTACGTGGACGGTCGCCCGGTGTCGCTCGACACCGTGCTCATCTCCACCCAGCACAAGCCCGGGATCGACCTCGAGACCCTTCTCCTGCCCGACCTCGTCGACCACGTCATCCGCCCGCTGCTCCCACTCGGCCTCGACACCGAGGGGCATCGGGTCCTCGCGAACCCGACGGGCCGCTTCGAGGTCGGCGGGCCGCACGCGGACGCCGGGCTCACCGGACGCAAGATCATCGTCGACACCTACGGTGGCATGGCTCGCCACGGCGGCGGCGCCTTCTCCGGCAAGGACCCGTCGAAGGTCGACCGCTCGGCCGCGTACGCGGCACGGTGGGTCGCCAAGCACGTCGTCGCATCGGGCGCGGCACGCCGGTGCGAGATCCAGGTGGCCTACGCGATCGGCGTCGCTCATCCCGTGTCGCTGATGGTCGAGACGTTCGGGACCGAGGTCGTCGATCCGGCTCGCATCGAGAGCTGCGTGGCGGAGCTCTTCGACTTGCGGCCGGCCGCGATCATCCGCGACCTGGACCTGCGCCGGCCGATCTACCGCCGCACCGCCGCCTACGGGCACTTCGGGCGCTCCGACAAGGAGTTCAGCTGGGAGGCGACGCCCCGCGTCGACGACCTGCGGTCAGCGCTCGGGCTCTAGCTCCGCCCGGTGACGGCCAGCGGGTCCGATCCCGGCCTCGGGCCGGAGCCTTCGCCGGACGCTCCCCCCGGAGCCGTGCCGCCGGTCGGGACGGTGTCGCCCGACGTGACGGTGCCGCCGGTCGTGACGGTGCCGCCGGTCGTGACGGTGCTGCCCGACGTGACGGGCGTCGACCGGACGTTCGACTACAAGGTCCCGAGCGAGCTCGTCGGGCGGGCCGGGATCGGCTCGATCGTGCGTGTCCCGTTGCAGGGCCGGCGGGTACGCGGCTGGGTGGTCGAGGCTGGCGTCGTCCCTGCGCCCGGGATGGCGCTGCGCCCCGTGGCCGAGGCCGTGTCACTCGGACCGTCACGGGAGATCGTCGAGCTGGCGCGCTTTGGTGCGTGGCGCTACGCCGGGCGCCTCAGGCCCTTCCTCGTCGCCGCGTCACCACCGAGGATCGTGCGCGCGCTCCCTCCGCCGGCGCCGGCGCTCGAGGTTCCCACGCCGAACGGGAGCGCTCGCGCCGCGACCGACGCAGGCCCGCCGCGGTCTCCGGTCGTCGCGCAGGCCGTCCACCAGGCGCTCGAGGCCGGGCGGGCGGTGATCCGCCTGCCGCCGGCGGCACCTCGGCTCGACGTCGTCGAGGAGCTGCTCGCCCAGCTCGCGCCGGACGGCGGTGACGGGCTGTCGAGTGGCGACCGTAGGGGTGGGCCGGACAACTCCGCGTCGCCCGACGTCCTCGTGCTCGTCCCGGAGCGCCGTGACGCCGAGACCTTGGCTCGCCGGCTGGGTCGCCGTGGCCACCGGGTCGCCCTCTACCCCGATGCGTGGGCCGAAGCGGCTGCCGGCGGACGCGTCGTCGTCGGCAGTCGCGCCGCGGCGCTGGCGACGATGCGAGGGCTCGCCGGCGTGCTCGTGCTCGACGCGCACGCCGAGGCCTACGTGGAGCAGCGCAGCCCGACCTTCGACGCCAACGTCCTCGTCGCCGAGCGAGCCGCGCGCGCCGGCGTTCCCTGCCTGCTCGTCTCCGCGTGCCCGACGCTCGAGCAGCTTGCCTGGGCCTCGCTCGTCGAGCTGCCGCGAGCTGCCGAGCGAGCCGGGTGGCCGCCGATCGAGGTCGTCGACCGCCGCGCCGAGGACCCGCGCTCGGGTCTGTACTCGCCGCGGCTGGCGCCGCTGCTCGCGGCGGCGCTCGAGCAGCACCCGGACCTGCCGGCGGTGTGCGTCCTCAACCGCACCGGCCGGGCGCGCCTGCTCGCGTGCGGGGCGTGCGGGGAGCTCGTCCGATGCGAGGCCTGCGGCGCCGCGCTCGTGCAGGAGCACCGCGCGGCCGCCGGCGAGGCGACCCGCCTCGACTGCCCGCGCTGTGCTGCTTCGCAGCCCGCCCTGTGCACGAGCTGCGGCTCCACGAGGCTGAAGCTGCTCAGGGTCGGCGTGGGACGCGCCGCCGAGGAGCTCGCGGCGCTCACGGGCAAGGCGGTGGCGGAGGTGAGCGGCCCGGTCCGAAAAGACGCGCCGGGCGATCTGGACGCGCCGATCGTCGTCGGCACCGAGGCGGTGCTGCACCGTCTGCGGGCGGCGTCGGTCGTCGTCTTCCTCGACTTCGACCACGAGCTGCTCGCCGGCCGCTACCGGGCCTCGGAGCAGGCCCTCGCGCTGCTCGCCCGTGCGGGCCGCACCGTCGGGGCGATGGCCGCGCCTGGCGGGGCTGGCGGCCCCGGGTGGCCGGCCGGCGTCGG
>JAODBO010000139.1 GCA_025464005.1 Acidimicrobiaceae bacterium
GGGAGTTCGTTCGTCGTCGTGGACTACAAGACCGACGCTCTCGAGGACCCGAGCGACGTCCCGCTCGCCGCGCTTCGCTACCGGCCGCAAGTTGGCGCGTACGCGTTAGCGCTCGAGGCCGTGCTCGGACGCCCCGTCGACCGGTGCGTGCTCGTCTTCCTCGCGCCGCCCGACGGCGCCGTCGAGCACGAGGTCGCCGATCTCCGAGGTGCGGCCGCGGCCGCTCGCGCCGAGATTGAGCAGCGCCTCGCTGGGGTGCCGGCGCCCTAGTCCGCTGCGCGCGTTCGACTCAGGTGGACATATTTGAGTGTATTTCACACACAGCTAGCATGAGATCGTGAGCCCTTCGCGAGACGTCGGCGAGGTACTGCGGAGCGTCGTTCAGCACCTTCCCGGGGGTGGCGAGGTGCGCGACGGGCAGCGCACGATGGCCGAGGCGGTTCTTCGCGCGCTCGCCGACGAGAAGCATCTCGTCGTGCGCGCCGGCACGGGCACAGGCAAGTCGCTCGGCTACGCCGTCCCGGCCGTCCTGTCGGGCAAGCGGGTCGTCGTGGCCACCGCGACCAAGGCCCTACAGGACCAGCTGGCGAGCAAGGACCTGCCGCTGATCGCGGCGGCGCTGCCGCAGGGGTTCTCGTTCGCCGTGCTGAAGGGTCGGTCCAACTACGTGTGCATGCAGCGCGTCCGGGAGTCCGAGGACGCCGGCGAGCAGGGCCGCCTCGGTGAGGCGGAGATGACCGAGAGTGCCGGCGTGCTCGGCGAGCAGGCGCGAGCGGTCCTCGAGTGGGCCGAAACCACGACGACGGGGGACCGGGCGGAGCTCGAGGTGGAACCGGACCCGAAGGTGTGGTCCTCCCTCAGCGTCACCTCCGAGGAGTGCCCGGGGGCCTTTCGCTGTCCCTCCGGCAGCGACTGCTTCGCCGAAGCCGCTCGGGCGAGGGCTGCTGCCGCGGATGTCGTCGTGGTCAACCTGCACCTGCTCGGCGCGGACCTCGCCAGTGGTGGGGCCGTGCTGCCGGAGTACGACGCCCTCGTGATCGACGAGGCCCACGAGCTCGAGGACGTGCTCACCTCGAGCCTCGGGGTCCGCATCACCTCCGGGAGGCTGCGCGTCGTAGCTCTTGGCGCCCGTGCCGCCCTCGGCACGGGCGGCCGGTCGCGTGGCCGCGAGGGCGCTCCCACGGACCCGGCCGCGGAGCTGCTCGACGCGGCCGAGCAGTTCGAGCGGGCGCTCACAGCTCGCGCGGGCGAGCGTCTGCGACCGGGAATCGGTGGCGAGCTGGGCGAGGTGGTCGAGTTGCTCGCCAGCCGGCTCGAGCGGCTCGGATCGGACCTGCAACGGGCGGTGGAGGCCGGACGAGACGCGGCATCGGGCAGCGCTGCCGGCGAGGCCGCTCAGCAACTCACACGTTCGGCGCTCGCGGTGGGGCACCTGCGCGAGGAGCTGGCGAAGCTCGCGGCCCTGGACGAGGACCAGGTCGCCTGGGTCGAGGGCGGACCGCGCCCTGCGCTCGAGCTCGCGCCGATCGACGTCGCCCCGATACTCGCGGAACTGGTCTTCTCCAAGCGTCCCGTCGTGTTGACGAGCGCCACCATCCCGCCGGGACTCGCGGCGCGCCTCGGCGCGGAGCCTCAGCGCACCGACGAGATCGACGTCGGGAGCCCGTTCGCCTACGAGCAGAACGCCCTCCTCTACTGCGCGGCGCACCTGCCCGATCGTCGAAAGCCCGAGGCCGAGCCGGCCATCGTCGAGGAGATTGCGTCGCTCATCACCGCCGCCGGCGGGCGAACCCTCGCACTGTTCACGAGCCGGGCAGCGATGGAGCGCGTCGCCGAGGCGGTGCGCACCCGAGTCGAGCATCCGGTGATCGTGCAGGGGGAGCGCTCGAAGGCCGCTCTCATCGAGTCGTTCACGAGCCAGCCCGAGGCGTGCCTGTTCGCCACGATGGGCTTCTGGCAGGGCGTCGACGTGCCGGGCGCCACCTTGTCGCTCGTCGTCATCGACAGGATTCCCTTCGCCCGACCGGACGACCCGCTCGCGGCGGCCCGGCGCGACCGGGCGGGCCCGGCGGCGTTTCGGACGATCGACCTGCCGAGGGCGGCCAGCCTGCTCGCCCAGGGCGCGGGCCGCCTCGTGAGGACGGTCAACGACCGCGGTGTCGTGGCCGTGCTCGACTCGCGCCTCGCCACCGGCTCCTACCGGTGGGACCTCGTGCGGGCGCTGCCCCCGATGCGCCGCACCAAGGTGCGCGCGGAGGCCGAGGAGTTCCTCCGAGCGATTCACGCCGACGCCCGACTCCTCGAGCAGGTCCAGCCCGCTGAAGCGGCGTCCCGCGTCGGGCGGAAGGAGAGGACGGCCCGATCAGCTCGTGCCCGAGCGGCGAGCGCGAGCGACAGCTGAGCCGGTGACGCTCGACGTCGGGACGGCGCCTGCCCAGTCGGCCTCGGCCACACGGCCGCCCGCCACTTCTACGAGCTGTCCGGAGAGCTCGACGACGTAGTCACCCTCGCGAAGCGCCGGGTAGACGGCGGCGTACACGACGCCACCACCTACCCTGCGCTCGCGCACCTCGGTGTGGACCCGGGCTCCTCCGCCTGTCGATAGCAGCTCCAGCTCTGCACCGAGCAGCTCCGCGGGAACGTAGAGCACGAGCGCGCCCACGTCCCCGCCGACGTCGAGCACCACGCTTCCCTCGTAGCTCGGCGGGAGGTGGGATTCCATCGATATGCCTCTCAGGACGGCACGTCGAAGCCGCTGTAAGGGGTACCGAGGTAAGGGAAGACGCCGAACAGCTGCAGCCCCGCGCCCGTGACGCCGTCGCTGACGTCGGCGATCGCGGCGTCCGGTACGTAGGCCTTGTCGACGAGCGGGATCGTCGCTCCGGCGATGGCCTGCAGCTCGATGGTCACGATGTCGTCGGTCACGCGCCGGCCGTTCGGGAAGCCGGCGAGGTCCCCGCCGACGACCCCGAACGGGTTGGGGCTGGCCGAAGGCTTGATCGCAGTGTTCAGTCGCAACATGTCCGCCTGGGTCGTACCCGTGAAGTTCTGGAAGCTCGACGACACGACTCCGACGGGGATCCCGGTGAGCAGGATCGCCGCGAGGTCCGCACGAGGCATCCCGGAGCTGTTGAAGGCGGCGAGGTTGGGGAACGCGCCCGGGTAGAGCACGGGCAGGAGCTTTGCAAGCTCAGGGAAGGTGACCCCCGAGGCGAACTCCGCGTCCTCCGACGGGCTCTCGCGGTTCCATTCGTCCTTTCTCGCCAGGGGCACGAGCACCTCGTTGAACAAGGGGTTCCCTAACCTCGACTCCTGCACGAAGGGACCGTTCTCCTCGTGGTCGGACCTGTCCGCCGACCGGATGACGACCTTGCGCCTGCTGGCTGTGGTCCACACGCCGATCACGGCCCGGGGGTCGAGCACGTTGCCCCCCGTGTAGCCGCCTCTCGTCAGGTCCGAGATCGGCACCTGGAGGGCGATCGTGTGGACGTTCACGCCCGCCGTCGTGTTCACTCCCGGGGACGCCGTCAGCGCCGGAAGTCCGAACGTCGCGTGCAGCTCGGCGATCGGCCGTAGGTCACCGAGGTCGAAGATCGCACCGAGGTCGACGAAGAACGCTTCGGCGCGCTGGCCCGCGAAGACTTTCGCGCCGCCCGGCAGATCGTTGATCGCAGCACTCGCCAGGGTCGCGTAGCTGGGCGTGGAGAGTGGCCCGATGTTGCACGGCGGCGACGGTAGGCCCTGCGCGAGCACGGTGGTGCCCGACGCGTCGGTGCGGCTCACGTCGTAGACCTGGCGACGGTTCCAGGACGAGCTCGTCAGCGACTCGATCGGACCGGTGTTGTACAGGAACGTGTTGGGGTTGGTGAGCTCGCTGTGAAAGCTGAACTGGTAGCTGACGTCGGCGACGCCGTCACCTGTGTGGTCGACGTTGATCGCGTAGCAGATGTCGTCGCCGAACTCGTAGAAGTTCGGCCCACCGGCCGGGTTCTCGAACGGGATGTAGTTTGCAATCAGCGTGACGGTATCGGTGCGATCGGGGCTCACGAACGCGTACACGTCGGTGCTGTCGGCACAGGGATCGCGCGATACCTCAGGCGCTTCGCGGTGGGAGGACATGCTCAGACACCTCCCGAGGCTCGTGCGAGGCGTGACGCGAGGACGCGGTCGTGGATCGTGACCTCGCCCAGTCCCGCATAGATGGAGATCTCCCCCGTCTTCAGGTCGCGCACGTGCGCGGTCACCGGGCGGTCGAGTGCCGTGCCTTCGCTGGCGAACGCGGCGTCCGTCTCGCGATCGCCCGCCGTTGCGGGCCTGGCCGCGGCGCTCGCGAGCTGCCCCGGCACCACCGCAGCCACCCCGGCAGCGGCGACGACGGCCGACGTACGAGTGATGAAGGCGCGCCTGCTCATCGGGTCCATGTGTTCCTCCCTGGTTGCACTGTCTTGTCAACCAGGTGTTCGTCGCTCGGCAGGCGACGGATGAGATGTATCTGTGGATTCCGGAGAGCCGACGAGCTAGCCGGTCAGTAGCCGAGGCGCTCGATCATGTCCGGCCGGCGTTGCCAGTCCCGCTCGACCTTGACGATGAGGTCGAGATAGGTCCCCGGAGGAAGCGACTGGCGCGCGACCGTCCCGACTGCCTTCAACACCGATCCGCCCCGCCCTACCACGATGGCCTTCTGCGACTCGCGCTCGACGAGGATCTCGCAGCGCACGTACGGCAGCTCCCACTCCACGACCCGGCAGGCGATGGAGTGCGGGAGCTCTTCCCGGGCGACCCGCAGCAGCTGCTCGCGCACGAGCTCGCCGAGGAAGAAGGCCTCGGGGACGTCGCGCACCGTCCCTTCGGGGTAGTAACGGGGACCGGACGGGAGCCGGGCGACGATGTGATCGACCAGCTCGGTGACACCGTCGCCGGTGCGAGCCGATATCGGGAAGTACTCGGCCTCCTCGAGCCCGAGCTGCTCCGCGGCCTGAGCGAGCTGGCCGAGCAGGCGACTCTTGCTCGTGCGGTCGACCTTGTTGACCACCACGATGCTCCGGCTGGGGAGTTGGGCCGCGACGAAGCGGTCGCCCGGTCCGATGGGGGCATTGGCGTCGACGACGAGCAGGCAGACGTCGACGTCGTCGAGCGCGCTCGTCGCCGTCTTGTTGAGCCGCTCGCCGAGCGCGGATCGCGGCTTGTGGATCCCGGGCGTGTCCACGAGCACGAGCTGGTAGTCGTCGCCTTCGAGGATCCCTCGGACACGCGTGCGCGTCGTGTTGGGCGATGGGGACGTGATGGAGACCTTCGTCCCGAGCATCCGGTTCACGAGCGTCGACTTGCCTACGTTGGGTCGCCCGAGCACCGATACGAAGCCGGAGCGGAACGTCACTCCGTCGCCCATGTCGCCGTGGCCCATGTCGTCGTCGCCGATGTCGCGGTCCTCCATCTCGCCGTCGCTCATGACGCGTCGCCCGTCGTCTCGTTCCGGCCCGGGCCGACGCTCTCGTGCTCGGCAGCTCGTACGATGCGCACGCTGCCGATCCTGCGTCCCTGGACCTTCTCGGCGACGAGCACGTCGTCGCCTACCGCGATCTGCTCACCCTCGATCGGCACCTGTCCTCGAAGGTGGAGGAAGAGGCCTCCGACGGTGTCCCAGTCGTCCCCGACCGGCAGGTCGGTGCCGAGCAGCTCGTTCACCTCGTCGACGGACATCTTCCCCGAAACCCGGTACTCCCGTTCCGACAGCGGCTCGACGAGGGGCTCGTCTATGTCGAACTCGTCGGCGATCTCTCCTACAAGCTCCTCGATGAGGTCTTCGAGCGTCACGATCCCCGCCGTGCCGCCGTACTCGTCGACGACCACCGCCAGGTGGAACTGCTCGGCTTGCATCTCGCGCAGCAGCGGCGCCACACGTTTGGTCTCCGGCACGTAGTGGGCCGGACGGCACAGCTCGACCACGGGTCGGTCCTCGTGTCCGGAGCGCACCGCTCGCATGAGGTCCTTCGTGTACGCGATCCCGACGATGTCGTCCACCGTCCTCGCATAGACCGGGATCCTGCTCAGGCCGGAGGTCATCGCCCGCTCGAGCACCGAGGCAGCGGTGCTCGCAGCTTCGACGGCCACGATGTCGGGACGCGGAGCCATCACCTCGCGCACGATCGTGTCGCCGAACTCGATGATCGACGAGATGAGCGCCCGCTCCTCGCGTTCGAGCACGAGCTCGTCGACGGCCACGTCGGCGAAGGCGAGGAGCTCCGACTCGGTCATCTCGGCGGAGTCCTGAGCCTCCTCGTCGCCGGGGGTGACGAGATGAGCGAGCCCGATGAGGACCGACGACACGAGCTTGATGGGAGGAAAGGCGATGAGCGCCGTCACGATCGGCGCGCTGAACAGCGCCGCCCTGTCCGCGTGGCGCACCGCCCAGTGCTTCGGGACCGCCTCCGCGGCGACGAAGATGACGACGATCTCGAACAGGGTCGCCGCCGCGACCCCGAGCGCGCCGAAGAGCCGAGACGCCTCGACGCCGACGAGCGTCGCGGCCACCAGCTGGCATACGAGCACGAGCAGCAGCACGGGCGCGAGAAAGTTCTCCGGGTCCTCGACGAGCTTGACGAGCGAGCGGGCGCCTCGGCGCCCCGACTCGGCGAGAGCGCGGGCGCGGGCTTTCGACATGCGCACGAGGCCGGTCTCCGCGAGCGCAAGGACCGCCGAGATGCCAAGCAGCACGATGACCGCAGCGAACACCCCTCCGTCCGCTGCGCCGAGGCTTGACGCGAGAAGCGGGACGGGGCTCACCGAGTCGTCTCGGCCCCGGTCGTCTCGGCCCCGGTCGTCTCGGTCGGGGTCGACGACTCGGTCGGAGTCGTGTCCGCCATGTCCGGTCCCCGGTGGAACTCGGCGAGCAGCTCTTGCTCGCGCGCCTCCATGACCTCGGCCTCCGCGGCCAGCTCGTGGTCCATTCCGAGCAGGTGCAGTATCCCGTGCACGAGCAGCAGCGCGATCTCGTCGTCGTAGGTGCCGGCGTGCTCGGGCGCGTTGCGCCAGGCGACCTCCGGGCATATCACGACGTCGCCGAGCAGCGTGGGCAGCTCGCCTTCGTCGGGAGGCTCCCACCCCGGTCCGTTGCCACCTCCGTCGGGCGAGCGCCCCGACGGCGCAGGACCGTCCTCGATCGGGAACGAGAGCACGTCGGTGGCGCCCTCGTGGCCGAGGAACCGCTCGTTCAGGGCTGCGATCGTCATCTCGTCGACGAACAGCACCGACAGCTCGGCGTCACCCCGGACACGCTGGGCAGCGAGCGCCGCCTCGGCGAGCGCGGACCAGCGCTCGCAGTCGACCTCGCGGTCGGACTGCTCGTTGGCGACGAAGACGTCGACGGGCACGGTCTCGAGCCGCCGCTCAGCCGGGTGTGCCGCTCGTCGAGCGGTCGTATGCGCTGACGATGTCACGGACGATCCGGTTCCTCACCACGTCGGCCTCGTCGAAGTGGACGAAGGCCAGGCCATCGATCCCGCCGAGGACCTTCTCCAGCCCGACGAGGCCCGAGCGGCCGGCGGCGATGTCGATCTGGGTGACATCGCCGGTCACGACGGCCTTCGTGCCGAAACCGATACGCGTGAGGAACATCTTCATCTGCTCTGGAGTGGTGTTTTGCGCCTCGTCGAGGATGACGAAGCTCGAGTTGAGCGTGCGGCCACGCATGAAGGCGAGGGGAGCCACCTCGATCGTCCCCCGCTCGAGGAGCCGCTGGGTTCCCTCCGGTTCGAGCATGTCGTAGAGGGCGTCGTAGAGGGGGCGCAGATACGGGTCGACCTTGGCCATGAGGTCGCCTGGGAGGAAGCCCAGGCGCTCGCCGGCCTCGACCGCCGGGCGGGCGAGGATGATGCGGCTGACCTGCTTGGACTGCAGGGCCTGGACGGCCTGCGCGACGGCGAGGTACGACTTTCCCGTGCCGGCGGGCCCGATGCCGAACGTGATCGTGTTCACCGCCATGGCGTCGATGTAACGGCGCTGGCCGGCTGTCTTCGGGCGGACGCTGTTGCCCCGAGCGCCTCGTACGACCTCCGCGCTCGTGACCTCGGAGGGACGCAGGTCTGCGCGGACCATCTCGATTGTCCTGCCGACGTTCGGCGGGTCTAGCCATTGGCCGGATTCGAGCTGGAGCACGAGCTCGTCGAACACCCGCCCCGCCTCGGACGCGTCGGGACCGTCGATGGTGATCTCGTTGCCGCGAACGTGGATCGTCGTCCCCGAGAAGGAGCGCTCGACGAGGCGCAGCAGCTCATCGCGCTCACCGAGCAACCCGACCATGAGGTCGTTGCCGGGTACGTGGATCTTCACCTGGGTAGCGGTCACGGGTACGCCATCCACGGTATCAGCAGCCTCGCTAGCGCCGCGCACGCCTTCGGGGAGCTGCTTGTCAGCGCTCAGCTTGTCGGCGCTCAGCCGGGAGGCCAGGTCATCGGCCGACCACCGAGGAGGTGCATGTGGAGATGGCTCACCGTGTTGCCGCCGTCGTCGCCGACGTTGAACACGAGGCGGAACCCCGAGCTGGCCACTCCCTCCGCCTCGGCCACGCTGCGAGCCACGACAGCGAGGTCCACGAGCAGATCGGCGTGGGATTCGCCGAGTGAGAGCGCGTCGGGGAGGTGCTCTCGGGGCACGAGGAGGACGTGGATCGGCGCGGCCGGAGCGATGTCCCGGAACGCGACCACGAGATCTGTCTCCCAGACGATGCTCGCGGCCAGCTCGCCCGATACGATCTGGCAGAACGGGCAGCCCGGAACCGGAGTCGGCAGAGGCCGCTGTAGGTTCTCGGCAGCCGGGCTCATCGCCCGGCGGGACGCGCCGGTTCGGGATAGAGGTGCTCGAGGCTTCCAGGGGCGATGCGAGCCGACTCGACGAAGTGCTCGAGGTCGGGCTCTCGTAAGCGTATGACTCGTCCGAACTTGTAGGCCGGCAGCTCGCCCTCGTCGATGAATCGGTAAAGGGTGCGGAGGTTGACCCCCAAATGCTGGGACGCCTCCTTCGTGCTCAGCCAACGCGTCGAGTCGCTCATACCCACGCAGCGTAGCAGGGCTTCAGACGTTTCGTAGTGTCTCATGCCATCGCCGGCCTCAATTTGCCACGTTGCGTAGCAATCCGGGGAGGATCGGCGGACTAGCTCTAGCCCAGGTGAGCCAGCGTCGTCCCTGGGACGCTCAGCCGGAGGGTGACCTCGTTCGCGAGCAATCGACCGCGCCTCGTGAGCACCAGCACGTCTCCCCGTCGCTCGACGAGACCGTCCATCTCAGGCGTGGCGGGAAGGCATTCGGCCGGTACGCCGTCGGATGTGCGGAGCGCGAGCTCGAGCCGTTCGAGCGCCTGGCGCTCGCGGGAGAGCACCTCCTCGCCGGCGGTCGGGCACGAACCGTTCGCGACGGCCGCGACGTAGCGGTCGATCGAGCGGATGTTCCACGAGCGCCGCCCGGCGGCATGGCTGTGGGCCGCGCAGCCGAAGCCCCGGAAATCGGCCTGGCGCCAGCAGGCGAGGTTGTGCCGGCACGAGTGTCCGGGCCGGGCGAAGTTCGACAGCTCGTACCAGCTGAGTCCGGCGGCGGCGAGGACCTCGTCGGCCATCACGTACCGGTCGGCCTGCACGTCGTCGTCCGGGTGGCGGGCTCGGTCGCGAGCGAGCGGCGTGCCTGCCTCGACGGTGAGCGCGTAGGCGCTCACGTGTGGCGGGGCCGGGTCGAGGTGCAGGACCGCGTCCAGCGTGGCGCGCCAGTCCTCGTCGGTCTCGCCGGCCCCGCCGTAGACGAGGTCGACGTTGAAGGTGGGGAAGCCGACCTCCCCGATGAGCTCGACGGCGCGTGCGACCGCACCCGGTACCTGGCGTCGGCCCAGGCCGTCGAGGACGTGCGGCACGAGTGACTGCACGCCGAGCGAGATGCGGTTGACACCGACGTCGCGCAATCTCTCGAGGAGCTCGCGGCTCGTGCTCTCCGGATTGCACTCGACCGTCACCTCTGCGTCGGGCTGCCGGCGCACCCCGGCGACGAGCTCGGCGAGCAGCGCCGGGGGGAGCAGCGACGGGGTGCCTCCGCCGACGAAGACCGTGGACGCCTGTGCCAGACCCTCGCAATAGGCGCGCTCCATCTCCGCGAGGCACGCCGACACGTAGGCGCCCATGAGGTGCCCGCGGTCCGTCCAGGTCGCGAAGGCGCAGTAGTCGCAGCGATGCGAGCAGAACGGGACGTGGACGTAGACGCCGAGCTCGTCTGCGTCCCGGCGGGGCTCCACCTTCGCCGTGGCGCCGAGCGTGGAGGAGGCCGGCTCGCTCAGGGTCGGTGGAGCAGGCCGAGCTCGTCCAGCCGCTCGACCATCTCCGTCGTGCCGAGCCCGAGGGTCGCGCCGATGACCCGCATGTCGTCGCCGCGCACGGTGAGCACCTGGCCGTTGAAGTCCTGCCGCTCGACCTGGATCGTGGCGAGGAAGCGCTGGAGCGCGGCGGCCTCGGGCCCGGTCGTGTCCTTCAGCTTCGTGAGGTCGATGCGGACCTTGTCCGAGCCTCTCGCCTGGCCACCCTGGGGCGAACGTGTGCCGTTGCCCAAGCCGTCGGCCAGGTTGTCGGGGAGCAGCTGGTCGACGGGGACCTCGTAGAGGCGGGCGAGGCGTTGCAGCCTCGGGACCGAGATGGCGCGCTCGCCCCGCTCGTACGCCCCGAGCACCGACGCCTTGAACTCGTGCGCCGAAGCGGCCTCGACCGCCTGAAGCGAGAGGCGCTTCTGACGGCGAACCGTGCGCAACCTCGCACCGACTACCGAGGCGTAGCCGCTCGGCTCCCCGTCGCCTTCAAGAAGATTGTCTGACATCGCTCGCCGCCGTCCGTGTCATCAATTGTCGCCGTTTCGAAAGCCGCCGTCCACATTCGGCCACTACAAGTTACCTCGGCACGCCGGTTCGAGCACTGTTCGCGTCCGATCGGCCCGCAGCACGCATTCGGCGACGGGAGTGCGTGAGCCCTACGGAGCTCCAACCGAGCCTGCTCGCAGCGCCGTGAGGAGGGTGCCGGCGACGACGGCCGCGGTCTCCGAGCGGAGCACCGTCGGGCCGAGATCGACCTGGCAGAGGCCACATTCGAGCTCGTCGGGCGCCCATCCTCCCTCCGGTCCCACGAGCACGGCCGCGGTCGTCGCGGCGAGAGAGCCACCCCCCGGCTCGGCGAGCAGCACGTCGGCGCCTCCGCCGGCGAGTGACACGACAGCGTCACGGAGCGGCGTCGGCTCGACCACCTCCGCCAGGAAGGGCCGCCGGCTTTGCGCGGCCGCCTCACGAGCGATGCGGCGGAGGCGGTTGACCCGACGCTCGGCCTCGCCGGGACCGAGCCTGACGACCGTCCTCGCGGTGAGCAGCGGCCAGATTCGGTCGACGCCGAGCTCGGTGAGCTTTTGTACGGTCCACTCGGTCCGGTCGCCCTTGGTCATCGCGAAGCCGACCGTGACCGGCCGCGACGGGATCGGCGCGACCACCACGTCGCCGGTCGCCCGCAGCTGGACGTCGGACGCGTCACCACGCGTGGCTCCGCGCGTCCCCTTAGCTCTGCGGAGCGGCGCGGCCCCGCGCTGGGGCGAGGCGACCGCCACTGTCGCGAGCGCGCACGTTCGCCATCGGCCGCGACCGTCGGACGCGATCACGGACTCGGCGGGACCCACGCGTAGAACGTCGACGAGGTGGTGAGCGTCGCCTGGGCCGAGCTCGAGGTCCTCCAGGTCCGTCACGAACACGAGCGCCGACGCCGAGCGCAAGGCGGAGGGCACGACGCCCTCTCGATGACCTTTGGTCAACCCAGGCTCGAGCGGATACGGGAGAACAGCCCGCCCTCCCCGCTCGCGACCGCCTCGCCCCGCGTGCGGGCGAGCTCGCGCAGAAGATGCTCCTGCTCCTTGTCGAGTGCCGTCGGCGTGTCCACGACGACCTCGACGTGGAGATCGCCCCGCCCTCGCCCCCGTACGTGGGGGACGCCGTGCCCTCGCAGCTTTACGAGCTTGCCCGTCTGGGTGCCCGGGGCGACGGCGATCGTCTCGGCGCCGTCGAGCGTGGTGATCTGCACCTCCGCGCCGAGCGCCGCCTGGGTGAACGCCACGTGGAGCTGGGTGACGAGGTCCGATCCCGACCGCACGAACTGCTCGTGGCGTGCTACTCGCAGGTGCACGTAGAGATCGCCGGGAACCCCACCTCTCGGGGCGGGCGAGCCGGTGCCGGTGATGCGCAACGTCGTGCCCTCGTCGACTCCCGGAGGGACCTCGACCGTCACCGTGCGGTCGTCCAGCTTGCGACCCTCGCCGCGGCAGTCTTGGCACGGGGAGCTGACGATCTCGCCGTAGCCGCGGCATTTGGCGCAGGGCGCGCTCGTCACCACCTGGCCGAGTATCGACTGGCGCACCCGGCGCACCTGCCCGACGCCGCGGCAGTCGGGGCAGGTCGTCGGAGAGGTGCCGGGCCGTGCTCCCGATCCCGCGCACGTCATGCAAGCGACCGGCCCGCGCCAGCTCACGTCGCGCTCGACGCCGAACACCGCCTCTTCGAAGCGGAGGTCGAGCACGACCTCGACGTCGTCGCCCCGGCGAGGACCGGTCGGGCGGGCCGAGCCGAAGCCACCCGCCCCGCCGCCTCCCCCGAAGAACGCGTCGAACAGGTCGCCGAGCCCACCCCCGAAGACGTCGCCCGCACCGGCTCCCGGCGCGGCGCCGGCCCCGCGCATGCCCTCGGGGCCGAAGGTGTCGTAGCGCCGGCGACGCTCGGGGTCGCGAAGCGTCTCGTAGGCGACGGTGACCTCTTTGAACCGCGCCTCCGAAACGGGGTCGCCACCGTTGGCATCGGGGTGAAGGGCGCGAGCGAGCTGGCGATACGCGCGCTTCAGCTCGTCCTCGGAGGCGTTGCGGTCCACGCCGAGCAGCTCGTAGTAGTCGGTTGCCATGGCGGTTCTCCTGTCAGCCGTTCGACAGCTGGCGACCGAGCCGCTGGCTCACGACCGCGACTGCTGCGAGCGCCTGTGGGTAGTTCATCCTCGTCGGTCCGAGGACGCCGATGGTACCGACGATCTCGCTGTCAACTTCGTAGGGCGCGACCACGATCGAGCACTCGGCGAGCGACTCGACACGGTTCTCCGCGCCGATCGAGACGGACTGACCGGCCGAGAGCACGTCTTGGAGGAGCGAGACGACCACGAACGACTGCTCGAGGATCGAGAGGACCTCGCGGACCTGGTCGACCGCGGAGAACTGCTGGGCCATGCGCGCCGCGCCGCCGACGTACACCTCTTCCGCGGAGGGCATCGGCCGCGTGCCCATCGAGAGCTCTTTGTGGCAGGCAGTCGCGACGGCGTCGACGGCTTCTCGTCCGGCCGCCGGGGGAGCGGCCACGTTGCCGAGGGTCTGGCCGGCGAGGTGCGCGGCGAGGAGGGTGTTCGCGGCCGCGACGTCGTCGTCGGACGTGTTCTCGTCGATGTCGACGGCGTTCTTCTCCACCCCGCCGTTCGAGAGCACCGCCACGTGGAGCACGACACGCGGCCCGAGCCGCGTGATCAGCGACGAGCGCACGGTGAGGACCTCGTGCGCCGGCGCGACCACGACGGCCGCATGGTCGGTCAAGCGCGAGAGCAATCGCGAGGTGTCGCGAAGCATCCGCTCGAGCTCGCCGTGGGCGCGGTCGAAGAAGTCGCTCACCTGCTCGTGGCTCGCCGGGTCGAGCAGGGGGGCGTCGGAGAGATGGTCGACGAAGAACCGGTAGCCCTTGTCCGTGGGGATCCGCCCGGCGCTCGTGTGGGGGTGCGTGAGGTAGCCGTCCCGCTCGAGCGCGGCCATGTCCGAGCGAACGGTCGCCGGCGAGACGTCGATCGCCGGGTCCCGCACGACGTGCGCGGACCCTACCGGCTGGGCCGTCTCGATGTGCTCCGTGACGACCTTGCGCAGGATTGCAGACTTCCTCGCGTCGAGCATCGGGTTGCTAGGCACCTCGGATCTGTGGGACACCGTGAGTCGGCCGTGGGCAGCCTGAGCTGCTCGACGTCGCGACCTGGCACTCGATTGTACCGAGTGCTGGCGCGCCGCCGGTTGTACGGCGCCGGAGGAGTGCCTGGGAGCGAGCTCGCGGGCTCGGGATCAGCCCGCGAGCGACCGCTCGGTCGCCGTGGCGAGCACGAGAGACGGCCCGACCGCCCAACGGAGCAGGACGGCGAAGGTCGCGGTCGCCGTCCGCGCTTGGGCCTTGACGATCGGGGTCGGCCGACCGAGGTGGAGCGCCCGGCGGGCGAAGGGCGGGAGCAAGTCGAGCGCTGCGCCGCTGACGATCCGATGGGCCAGCACGTCGCCGGCTCCCTCGCCCACCGGGGTGCGAAGGAACCGGACCGCCTCGAACGCGTCAGGCGTCGCTTCGAGCTCACCTTGCACGTCGCGCAGGTAGGCGCGCACCTCGGCGACGGACCCCGGTACGTCGCGGGCGCCGAGCATCATCGCTACCTCGCGCATCTGCGCGAGGTAGCGATCCTTCTCGACGCGCAACAGCGGTCGCGGGCCGTAGCGCTGGTAGGAGCGCAGGAAGCTCCAGACCTCGGTGGTGTGCACCCACGTGAGCAGCGCGGGGTCGTCGGCACTGTAGGGCCGGCCGTCCGCGGCGACGCCGCGCACGAATCGGTGCACCTGGCGGACCTCGCCGACCAGCTGGTCCACGAGTGCCCGACTGCCGAAGGTCGTGCCCGCCACGAAGCGCGCCGTGCGCTGGAGCCGACCGAATGGGTCCTCGCGATAGCGCGAGTGCTGTGCCACGCCCGCCATGGCGAGCGGGTGCAGCGTCTGCAGCATGAGCGACGAGATGCCTCCGACGAGCATCGCTGGTAGGTCGGCGTGCACCTGCCATGGCGCGGAGCCAGGTCCGAACAGCCCCGGGTCGCCGGCGGGGGTGCGGTACTCCTCGAGCAGCCCGGGCGCTCCCCCGAGCGCCCGGGAGACCCCCGATACAAGCGCTGCTCGGATCACCGGGCCGCCATGGGCTCAGTCGTCCAGTCGAAGCGCCGAGACGAAGGCCTCTTGCGGGATCTCGACGCGGCCGATCGACTTCATCCGCTTCTTGCCTGCCTTCTGCTTGTCGAGCAGCTTGTTCTTGCGGGAGATGTCACCGCCGTAGCACTTGGCGAGCACGTCCTTGCGCTTGGCCTTCACGGTCTCCCGGGCGATGATGCGGCCGCCGATCGCTGCCTGGATCGGGACGTCGAACAGCTGGCGGGGGATGAGCTCGCGCAGCTTCTGCGCCATCTTGCGGCCGTACTCGTCGGCCTTGGAGCGGTGGACGATCGACGAGAAGGCATCCACCGGCTGACCGTTCAACAATATGTCGACCTTGACGAGATCGGAGGTCTCCAGCCCGGCGGGCTCGTAGTCGAGGCTCGCGTAGCCCTTGGTCTTGCCCTTCAGCTGGTCGAAGAAGTCGACGACTACTTCGGCGAGCGGCAGGACGTAGACGAGCTCGAGCCGCTCGGCCGACAGGTACTGCATCCGCTCCAGCCGGCCGCGGCGCGTCTGGCACAGCTCCATCACCGTGCCGGTGTACTCCGCCGGCGTGAGGATCGTGATCTTGAGTAGCGGCTCCTCGATGTCAGCGATGTTTTGCTGGGGGGGCATCGAGGAAGGGTTGTCCACCTCCTCGACGTCGCCGTTGGTGAGGTGGGCCACGTAGGCCACAGACGGCGCGGTAGCGATGAGGGAGAGGTCGAACTCACGCTCGAGGCGCTCGCGGACGATCTCCATGTGGAGCAGCCCGAGGAACCCGCACCTGAACCCGAATCCGAGCGCCGTCGAGGTCTCGGGCTGGTAGGTGATGCTGGCATCGTTGAGCTGGAGCTTCTCGAGGGCCTCACGCAGGTCGGGGAACTCGTCGCCGTCGACCGGGTAGAGGCCGCAGAAGACCATCGGCTTCGGGTGGCGATAGCCGGGAAGTGCCTCCGCGACCGGTCGCGCCGCATCGGTCACGGTCTCGCCGGAGCGGGCCTCGCCGACGTTGCGCACGCCGGCCGCCAGGTAGCCGACCTCGCCCGGGCCGAGGGCGTCGACGGGCACGGGCACCGGCGTGCGCACGCCCACCTCCTCGACGTCGTGGGTCGTGCTCGCTTGGAAGAAGCGCACCTTGGTGCCGGATCGAAGCGTGCCGTCGACGACCCGGATCGCGCTCACGACCCCGCGGTACTGGTCGTAGTAGGAGTCGAAGATGAGCGCCCGCAGGGCGGCGTCCGGATCGCCTTCGGGCGGCGGGATCCGAGCGACGACCTGGTCGAGGAGGGCGTCCACGCCTTCGCCGGTCTTGGCGGAGATGCGCAGCACGTCCTTCGCCGGGAGCCCGAGCACGCGCTCGATCTCGGCCGCGTACCGGTCGGGATCTGCTGCGGGCAGGTCGATCTTGTTCAGCGCGGCCACGATCTCGAGGTCGTTCTCGATCGCGAGGTAGCAGTTGGCGAGGGTCTGTGCCTCGATGCCCTGCGACGCGTCGACGAGCAGGACGACACCTTCGCAGGCGGCGAGGCTCCGGCTCACCTCGTAGCCGAAGTCGACGTGGCCGGGGGTGTCGATGAGGTGGAGTATGTGGTCGCGCCAGTGGACCCGGACGTTCTGGGCCTTGATCGTGATGCCGCGCTCGCGCTCGATGTCCATCGAGTCGAGGTACTGCTCTCGCATGTCTCGGGCGTCGACCGCTCCGGTGAGCTCGAGAATCCGGTCGGACAGCGTCGACTTGCCGTGGTCCACGTGGCTGATGATGGAGAAGTTGCGGATCTTGGCTATGTCGACCACACGTCCATCGTGCCACCTCGACGCCGTGCCTCTCGCGAGGGGTCCCGGTGCCGCCGACCCTCCGTCGCCGGCCCGAGCTGCGGCCGGTCCCGCCCGGCCAGACGCTTCGGGGGCGTCGCAGGCCAGGCCTGCTACGATCTCGGACTCGTCATCCGAAGCTTCGAGGGAATCATTAATGGCGAACATCAAAAGTCAGATCAAGCGCATCAAGCAGAACGAGGTGCGTCGCGAGCGAAACAAGGCGGTCCGCTCCGAGCTGAGGACGCGCACCAAGGGCGCGCTCGCCGCGGTCGAGGCTGCGGCCGACGACGCCGAGACGAAGGTCCAGGCCGCCGTCCGGCGTATCGACAAGGCTGCGGCGAAGGGCGTCATCCACCCCAATCAGGCCGCCCGTCGCAAGTCGCGTCTGATGCGTCACGTCAACGACGCGACCGCTTCCGCTGAGGGCTGAGCCGCCGCTTGCGGCGGAGATCGGTGTCCTACGGGCACGGATCTCGATCTCTCTTGGAGCGTCCGCGCTTCAGCCCGACGAGTTCGTGAGCGCCAGCTTCACCGGGGTTGTGCCACCGTCGAGCGCGGCGAGCATGCCGTTCGCGGTCCCCTCCTGACCGAGCGCCCACGCGCCGACCCCTCCGAGATGGAAGGTGTCGGCGAGGGCGACCTTCAGCGCGAGCGACACCGGGTCGTCGAACCAGGTCTGGTGCCACTGACCGCCCCGCTCGAACACCGAGTAGGGCGTGAGCGAGCCCGGATCCCACAGCGCAGGTCGACCGGCCGCAACGATCGACGAGTACGTGACCGCCACGGGGCTCGTCGTGGTGGCGGGCGATCCCGGGTAGCGCCCGGCGGTGGTGTAGTCGTAGCCGTAGAGCGGCAGCCCGAGCACCAGCTTCGACGCGGGCACGAGCTTCACGTAGTCGAGGAGCGATCCGACGTCGTTCAGTCCGAGCGTGGGGCTCGCGAGCGGCGAGCTCGCTGACGATCGAGAAGGGTCGCCCATGTCGTAAGCCATGACGAACAGGGTGTCGACGTGACGGGCGAGCCGGGCTACGTCGAAGAAGTCGTCAGGCGAGGCGGCGGACTGGGGGTAGGTGTCGAGGACGATCTGACCTGTCGGATCGCTGGAGCGCAGTGCCTTCGAGAGGTCGGCGACGAAGGTCACGAAGCCGGCCCGGTCCTTCGCCGCCCGGCCTTCGATGTCGAGGTCGACGCCGTCGAGGTGGTCGGCGACGACGATGGCCGAGAGCTGGGCCGCGAGGCGGGCGCTCGTCGCGACGGGCGACCGCGTCAGGTGATCGACGACGGACGGATCGGTGGTGGAGACCGTGAAGAGCACCCGGTCGCCGGCGGCGTGCGCGGTGCTCACGAAGCTGGCGAAGCTCGGCCGGCTGAGGTCGTCCCAGCCGTAGCCGGAGCGGATGAGGCCGCCCGTGGCGCCCACGCCGACGCCGAAGTACGCGAGCGCGCTCGTGGCGCTGAAGTCCGATGGCGTGAGCGTCGCGAGCTCCCAGTACGGGACGAAGCCGTAGACGGCGTGGGCAGGGAGGGGCACGGCGAACAACGACGCCGGCGTCGCCGGGGCTGCGGCGCCCCTCACGCCCGGCAGGGGCGCGGCGACGAGCGCCGCGGCGCTCGTGACGACCCGGGTCTGCTTGAGCAGCTCCCGACGCGCAGCAGCGGCAGCGCGTTGGGCCGGCGTGAGGGCGGGCGGTCCGAACGCCCCGACGGCCGCCGCCACACCGATACCCGCTCCGACCAGGACAACTGCCGCACATGCGGCGCGCACGAGGCGCTTGCTCGACCACATGGCCGACGAAGCGTACCCGCAGCGCATACGCGAGGCAGGGCGCTCGCTACGCTTCAGCGGGCGGTGCTCGCCGCATCGCGGCATCGTCCTTCCTGTCCCCGACCCCGAGGAGCGCCGTGCGCGTCGTCGTCGACTTCGATCGCTGCCAGAGCAACGCGGTCTGCATGGGCATCCTTCCAGAGGTATTCGAGGTACGCGACGACGGGTTCCTGTACGTCCTCGACGAGACTCCGGGTGAAGAGCTGCGACCTCGGCTAGAGGAGGCGGTCGTGTCTTGTCCGACCCAGGCGATCAGCCTCGTCGAGGAGTGACGGCCGCCGGCGGTCCGCCCCGCGTTCGTTTCGCGCCGTCACCGACCGGTTATTTCCACGTCGGTGGTGCTCGCACCGCGCTCTACAACTGGCTCGTGGCGCGCCGCCTA
The DNA here is from genome assembly GCA_025464005.1 of Acidimicrobiaceae bacterium. Classification (GTDB taxonomy): domain Bacteria; phylum Actinomycetota; class Acidimicrobiia; order Acidimicrobiales; family Bog-793; genus RYN-46. The sequence goes on from JAODBO010000139.1 coordinate 19,034, forward strand.
GGGGGCGCGTTCGTGCTGAGGATCGAGGACACCGACCGCGAGCGCAGCGACGAGTCGTGGACCGAGGGCATTCTCTCGGCCCTCAGCTGGCTCGGCATCGACTGGGACGAGGGCCCCTACCGCCAGTCGGAGCGTCGTGACCTCTACGACGAGGCCGCGAGGCGGCTCTACGCGGCGCGCCTCCTCTACGCGTGCGACTGCCAGCGCGCCGACGTCGAGGCGCGCAACAAGGACAACCCCACGCCCGGCTACGACGGCTTCTGCCGAGACCGTGGTCTCGAGCCCGGTCCCGGACGTGCGCTGCGCTTCAGGGTCCCCGACGAGGGCGTGACCGTGGTCCACGATGTGGTGCGCGGCGACGTGGAGTTCGCCAACTCCACGATCGAGGACTTCGTCGTCATCAAGTCGAGCGGGGACCCGCTCTTCGTGCTCGCGGTCGTCGTCGACGACATCGCGATGGGGATCACCCATGTGATCCGGGCCGAGGAGCACCTCCCGACGACCCCGAAGGCGGTGTTGCTCTGGGAGGCCCTCGAAGGTGGCGCCCTCCCGGTGTACGCGCACCTTCCGGTGCTCGTCAACGAGAAGCGCCAGAAGCTGTCGAAGCGCCGTGACCGAGTCGCGGTCGAGGACTATCGCATGCTCGGCTACCTGCCCGAGGCGATGCGCAACTACCTCGCCCTGCTCGGATGGGCTCCCGCCGACGGTCGGGAGGTGCTCAGCCTTGCCGAGCTCGTCGACGAGTTTCGCCTCGAGGACGTCAACGTCTCGCCCGCCTTCTTCGACGAGAAGCGGCTCCTGCACTTCAACGGTCTCTACATCCGCGCCCTCGACGACGCGGAGTTCATCGATCGCTCGCAGCCGTTCCTCGTCGCGCCGTATGCGACGTGGACTGACGAGACCTTCGACCCGGTGCCGTTCGAACGGCTGGCTCCGCTCGTGAAGGAACGGGTCGGAACCCTCGGAGAGGTGGCGCCGATGGTCGCCTTCTTGTTCGCGGAACCGTTCGTGATGGACGAGGCGGCATTCGCGAAGGCCATAGCGAACGACCCCGGCGCGCGTCCGATCCTCGAGGCGGCGTACGACGTGTTCTCCGCAAGCCCGTGGGACGCGGAGTCGTTGAAGGCCGAGCTGATCGCGATCGCCGAGTCGGCGGGTCGCAAGCTCGCCAAGGCCCAGGCCCCGATCCGGGTAGCCACGATGGGCAGCGCGGTCGGCCTTCCGCTGTTCGAGTCGCTCCAGGTGCTGGGCCGCGAGCGCGCACGTGCGCGGATCGCCGCCGCGCTCGAGCACGTCGGCGCAGAGCAGGACTAAGGGAGCGTGTTGCTCTTCGCCCCGATCAGATGGGCGCTCAAGCTCGTGTACTTCGCGGTGCTCGCCGCCGTCGTCTACCTCGTGGTGAGCGGGTTCCAGGTCGTCTTCGCCTCGCACCTGCCGACCGGCGCCGCTTCGGCCCGCAAGGCCCGAGCGATCGTCGTGCTTGGAGCACCCGTGGTCAACGGCTCGCCCGGCCCCGACCTGACCGCCCGACTCCGGCAGACCCTGCGGCTGTTCGACGCTTCGCGTGGGCCTAAAGTCGTGGTCGTCGGCGAGGCCGCGAGCCCGGGAGTCGGCGCAGAGACGACGGTCGCGCGCGACTGGCTCGTCGCTCGCGGCGTCCCGGCATCGAGCGTGGCAACGGTGACCGCACCGGACGCCTCTACGGGCCTCACGAAGGTCAAGTCGATCCCAGGCGTCGGTGTCGGCGACGGTACGAGCGTCATCATCGTCACCGACGCGATCGACGCCCTGTGGACCAACGGCGCCGCGTCGAAGGCCGGCCTGTCGGCGCAAGTCTCGCCTGCCCTCGGATCGGAGAAGGCCGTCTACGAGGAGCTCGGCGCGCTGTGGCGGCAGGCGACCGGTGTCGCCGTGGGCCGGCTGATCGGCTACGGCCACGCCACTTGGGCCGCTCACTGATCCGGTCCTGCCTCGACATGCCGAGGTCTGCTGTTAAGATCCGGGGCGCCCATTCGGGGGTGGTGTAATCGGCAACACAACAGGTTCTGGCCCTGTCATTGGGGGTTCGAGTCCTCCCCCCCGAGCAAAGCGTCCCGCCGCCCTCCCGGTCGGCGGGACGTTCGGTTTCCGCTACCATGCTGAGCCGTCCGCGTGGCGCCGTCCGCGCGGTTCGCAGCTTGGCCCCATCGTCTAGAGGCCTAGGACACCACCCTCTCAAGGTGGAGACACGGGTTCGAATCCCGTTGGGGCTACCAGAAAGTCTTCCCTGTTCAAGGGCTGTTCAGCTGCTGACAGCCTCGCTCGATCGAGCAGGTTTGCCACAAGGGCGCGTCCATGTCGCGCTCTCGCGTGGCGAGCCGACGGGGGGTACAACCCGTTCGCGCTGTGCGCCATCGACCCGAGCGGCCCGTTCGAAATCGGCGTCGTAGTGCACCACGACCAAACCTGGCTGTTTCGACGTGGCGGAAATGACGAGATCGGGGATCGCGACCGGCGTTGTCCTCCGCGGGCCAGGGCGTACTGCAACTCGAGAGCCTCCGACATCACCTTGGGGGTGATGGACGCCGAGTCCAAGGCTCGTCGTTCGTCTAGCACTCTTCATAGACACGGGCTCTGCCTGCCTGACACTCCCGTCGCGGCGGAGACACTGAGCGTTGCTCACATGGGCACCTTGATGCCGCGTTTGACCAGCCAGACGTTCGCGGGCCACGAGGTGCCGTACCCGATGATCATGCCGACCTGCATGAGGAGCCAGTAGGCGGCCGAACTGGGCATTAGGTGGTGCGGTGCCGGGAACAGAACGAACGCCATGATCGCCATCCAGCCGAACAGGCCAATCTCGAACGCGGTCAGCGATATGAAATCCGCCTTGGCCGCCGCGATCAAGCCGTCTTTCAGCCCCATACCGCGCATCGGCGCGATCGCGAAATATTGGAAGATGATGCCAAAGATAAGAGCGAGAATGTAGTCGCCGATGTATTCGGCTCCCAGGGTGAGTCCGGCAATGGTGAGGCCCAGCCCAAATATCGCGAACTCGGAGATCACGTCGCCCAGGGTGCATCCAGAGCCGCAGTGGCTCACCTCGATGGCCATCGTGACCCACCATGGCTTGGCACACTCATCCGGCGGCGCTGGCTCGACGGCGCCGCCTGGTTCGGCTGCGCCAGCCATCTCGTGACGATTGTTCTGCAGGTCGTCCATCTGCCTGCCGGCGCCAGCAGATCCCACACCAGCCACCGACACCCGTGCCGGGCCCATGGACATCGATGCCAGCGTCGTCCAGGCGGCGGCTCGCCCCCAGCGCCAGTACAGCGCGAGCGCGAACGGGCCGAAGTACAGCGCGGTGATCGGAAAGACGAATTTCATCACGCCCATCGGCTGACGTCGGTGATTGAAGGCGATGTCGTAGGCGATGATGCCTACGCAACAGAAACACAGTGATAGGTAGACCCACGCGACGACCGTCAGCCAGACTGGCGCCATGACCTGACCATCCCTCCGTCCGGTTCCCCACTCACATGATGAACTGACTAATGCCCGACGTGACGAGCACGTCGGTAAGGGTGTCGATCCCGGCCGGAGGCGCCCCCAGTTCTGGGCTCGAGGAGTGGGTGACGAGGTCGTCCCCGGGTCGGGGCTCCAGATCTGGCGTGGGCTGATCCTCCTCGCGTCGGCGCTCTGTCTCGGCGGCTCCGGTTGCAATCGGTCTTGCAACAGACAGCTTGACGGTACGGACAGGCTGGAAACGAGGCAAGGCTCGAACGCAGCGCTGGTCGTCGCCGAACAGTCGCGGGGCGCGTCCTGCCTTCCAAATGCCGGTGGTGGGCAGTCGCGAATAGAGATCGCCGGCACCGAATACCGAGTCGACCTGTCGGCGAGGCCGCCCGATCAGACGGCTCGGGATCGCCGAATCCGAGTTCCCGCTGAAGCTCCGTATCGTCGGAGCCCGGGCTGCGCCGAGTGATCGTTCGGGGGCCCTACTAGCTGGTCCGGATCGGCCGCATCGCAGAGGTGCTCGGGCGTGAATTCGGAAGGAGCGTAGAGTTCGAGCCGACTGCTGGTGGGCAAACCCAAGCGAGGGTGACGAGCGTGGCAACTACGAGCACTGCGAACAATGACGATTCCCGCGAGATCGACGAGATGATCCAGGAGTTCGGCGACTGGCGCGGGCCAAAGTTGTCGCGACTTCGTGCGCTAATCAACGAAGCAGTCCCCGGGGTGGACGAAGAGCTGAAGTGGCGGAAGCCGTCGAACCCACACGGTGTCCCGACCTGGTCTCACAACGGTCAGATCTGTACGGGCGAGACCTACAAGAAGGTCGTGAAGCTCACGTTCTTCAAGGGCGCGTCGCTCACAGATCCGACGGGCCTCTTCAATTCAAGCTTGCAAGGCAACACGCGGCGCGCCATCGACTTCGGCGAAGCCGACGAAATCGATGAATCGGCGTTGAAGGCCCTACTCCGGGCCGCGGTCGACCTCAACGCCGGGTAGGCAGGTCGGGAGGACTGGATCTTGGGGCTCTCGTCTCCCCCCGGGACATTTATCTTGCTTGTCGACAGAGTTCCCGGAGTGTCGACGAAAAGCACGACGCGAGCAATGGTCGTAATTCGTTACCTCGACGGATGATCAGAATCTGCACGCCGATCCCTTCGTAGGTCACGTGCCGAGCAGCAATCAGTCGACCGGCCGCGTTGAGCGAGATAGACGATTATCTGAAGCCCTTTTGGGAGGTTCCTTGTAAAGGGTGACTTTCGCGCCGTAGACAGGTCGCTGACCTCGGGATCTGCGGACCGTGCTGAGGCCCGTCGAAGTCCAGAAGCTCAGCGCCGGCGAGTTCAAGACGGCGAGCGCGAGCGCCTACGAGCACGGCGCCGTGAGGAGCTTTCGAGGGCGTCCGACGCCGACCTCAACAAACATTTGCGCTACGAATCCGATGATGCCTTGCGGACATCGTCAACTACGGCGCCCTATTGTGCTCCCGATGCCAAGGGGCGATCGTCGGAGTCGAGTCACTGCCCGACCGCGGAGGTACAGGCCCACCGGAGGTCGAGCCTCCGCTGGCGGCGCATGGATCGCCGTCTCGCTCCTGTCGGCGAGCATGCTCGGCGCCGCCTGCGGCGGAGCCCCGACATCGGGCGTAGCGAGCATCGGATCTACGACTTCGCCGAATGTTGGCGCCTCCCCCGGTAGTGCCGGCGAGTCCGCCGACTTCACCAACGCGCTCAAGTATGCGCGATGCATGCGCGGACACGGCGAGCCCGACTTTCCGGATCCGCAGAATCCCGGCGGTTTTTCGACCGGAGCACTGGCTCGGCTGGACACCGCGTCGCCCAAGTTTGTCTCGGCCGAGAACATCTGTCGACGCCGGCTCCCCAACGACGGCCAGCCGACTCCAGCCGAGCTTCAACAGGCGATTGACGAAGGCCTCCGATTTGCCCGATGCATGCGCGCCCACCATGTGGAGTTCCCGGATCCCGGCATATCCGGAGACCATATGACCATCAACTTCAATGACATTGCCGACCCGAACTCGCCGCAGTACCTGGCGGCGGCGCAGGTCTGTAAGACCACTCCAAGCTCATGATCTCAGCCGGTCCGCGCTGCTGTCGGGCGGCGCAGCTCCAATCCTGACTCAACGGACGCGGGTTTCTCTGCCCGACCGACGGTCCTGGCGACCGCCGCCGCCGCCGCCTCTCGTCCTCGATAGTCGTCGTCGCGCGGGCAGCTCCTCGACGCGGTCCCGGCCGGAGCGGCTAGCGAAGGTTGAGAATGCTTCCCTGCACAGCGGCTTGGACCCGGACCTTGGCATCCTTATATCCGGTCACGATCGAGTCGATCTGGTCGTCTGTTCGCGCGGGATCATGATGGAACAAAAGCAGCTGATCCACTGTCGGTAGCGCGCAGATGCCACAACGCGGCCCCTCGCACGAATGATCGTCCCGGGCCGCGTCAACAACCTGTTGGCCAGCAACAACTAGTCGCCAACAGCCCGTCGAGCGCTCCGCCGCTTGATCTCCTTGGCCTGCTCGGGCTTCAGCACCTGCCATAAGGTCTGCCTCGAGATGCCGAGACGCTTCGCTGTCTCGGTCGGACCGAGACCCGCGACGACCCTTTCGGCCAGCTCTCGTCGTCGCGCGGCGAGCGCGCTGATCTTCTCTCGGTGGCCGGAGATCTCCAGCGGGATGCGTTGGAGCTCTTTGAGCTGCGCCTCGAGGTCGGATTCCGTCACGTCACGAGGCTAACGCTGGTGTAAGGGATGGGATGACGATGACCTGTCATTAGGGCCGGGTCTGGCGGCGTGCCTCGTTGCCGCGTCGACCAATGCGATCGCGGCTGAGCGTGCCGCATCACCAGCTCCGGAGCGATCCGTGTCGAGTCGGGCGGCTACCGCTGCACCGTCGTAGACCAATGCCAGCTGTCGCCCCAACTGCTCTGGGTTGCTCGCGCCCGCCCTTTTGGCGAGGTCCGAGAACAGCGTCCGCAGAAACTTGCGGTACTCGCCGGTGACGACCTCAACGCTCTCGCCCGGGCGGGCCTCCGTGCTGGCGTTTATAAACCTGCACCCGCGAAACGCTGGGTCCTGTAGAGCAGTCTCGACGGCCGCGAACAGGGCGAGGAGTTGCTCCTTCGGGTTGGTATATCCCGCGAGCACCTGTTCGATCTGCTCCCGACGGAGCTCGAAGTGCTCCTCCAGGTACGCCCGGACGAGACCGTCCTTGCCCCCGAAGTGGTGATACAGGGAGGCCTTGGCCGCACCCGCCTCCTTCAGAATCCGATCGATTCCGACGACGTGGACACCTTCGCCATAGAAGAGCGCATCGGCAACTTCCAGCAGGCGCTGACGCGGCGATCCCGCCGATTGCGGCGCGATCACTTCAGCAGTTGCTGTGGAACGTGACCGATTTGCCATGCGCCCAGGGTACAAGACTGATCGGTCTATCTACGCTCACAAGCTCCCAGAGTCGGTAGACAGAATGCTCAATTGGGTTGGCATAGCGCCGTTGAGGACTTCCGGCGGTCCCTCAACTGGCTCCGCGCGAGAAAAGCAGATCGGCCTCCGCGCTCAGCTCCGCGAGCTCTCTCCGGCCGAAGTCGCGCTCGCGGCGATCTCGGCCCGCGCGGCTGCAGCGATGTCTGCACCCGTGTTGGCAAAGCCCCCAATTCCCCATCCGCCGTCGGGGGACTCGGTGATCAGCACCCAGGTTCGATCCACGAGGCTCGGGTCGCCCGCGGCATCAGCAACGAGATCGGTGATCTCCCGCACCACCCCGACCTGCTTCTCACGGTCGAGCACACCGGCCGGAGTCAGGATCTGTACTCGTACGTAGCCGCTCTCCCCGTCGACGTTGGAGATCGCGTTGGCAGGTAGCTCGTGGATGAAGGCAGCCGTATTCCTCCGGAAGAGGGCAAGGTCGGGTACCTTCTCCCAGCGCATCACCGTGGCCGCGAGCTCCCTCGCGAGCGCCTTCTTGTCGTCGAAGGTGCCTGCAGTCGCGAACAGGTCGATCATCGGCATTTGACTTCCTCCTTTGTGGCGGCGTTCGCCGCCTGAGCTCCCGCTTATCGAAGAGGGAGCGACCGGTTTGGTCGACCACTAGACGTACCGGTTGGTCTACTCTGCTCTAACGATGGTCGCAAGCTCGACGAAGCGCCGCTCGTCCTCGACCCGACGCTCAGGAAGGTCGCAGCGCCGTCACTCGCTCCGCAAGCGAAGGGGCAAAGAGCGTCCGGCAGGTCGCCGCGAAATCGGCGGTGGGTCCGACCCATTCGAGCCGTTCCACTCCCTCGAGCAGTGATCGCTCGACGCGCAGCGTTGCCAGGTGGCGGAATAGCATCGCCAGGTCTCGCCCCTCGGCGAGGCGCTCGGCGAGCTTCGGCGCGCTTCGCACGCCCTTGCGGACCGCGGGGTCCCAGTCGTCGACGGCGTCGGGGATCGCCTCAAGGCGGCCGTAGTGAGCGAGTACGGTAGCCGCAGACTGTCGCCCCCACCCGGCCAGTCCCGGATAGCCGTCGGCGGAGTCGCCGACGAGTGCCAGCCAGTCCGGCACTGACGCCGGGCCGATGCCGAAACGGGCCCGCACGCCGTCCTCGTCCCTGACGTCGCCCGTGCGGCTGTCGAACTGGACGACGCGCTGGCCGACGACGCATTGGGCGAGGTCTTTGTCAGGAGTGCAGATCAGCACGCGAGCGACCGTGGAGTCGTCGGCTGCAACCGCGGCGGCCGAGGCGAGGGCGTCGTCGGCCTCGAGCTCGACCATCGGCCAGACGTAGATGCCGAGGGCGACGAGGGAATCCTCGAGCAGGGAGATCTGACTGAGCAGCTCGATGGGAACGCCCGCCCCCGTCTTGTAGCCGGGCCACAGCTCGTTGCGAAACGACTCGATGACGTGGTCCGTGGCGACGCCGATATGCGTCGCGCCCTTCTCGATAAGTGACACGACCCAGCCGAGCACGCCCCGGGTCGCGGCTACCTCCGGCGTGCTGGTCGTGCCGGCCTGGCGGCCGAAGAATTGCCGAAAGAGCTCGTAGGTCCCGTCGATCAGATAGGCGTCCACCCGAGCAGCCTGCCAGACGACGTCCGGGTCTTCGTGACGATGGGCGGCACGACGGTGCCGAAGGTCGTCGTCGTCTAGCGTCCGAGATCGGACCAAGTCCCTACCGAACGGCAAAGGAGGCTCCTGTGGCGAGTCCTGTGAAGTGGGGAATCATCTCGACCGCCCACATCAACCGGCTGGTCATCCCCGGTGCGCACGCGTCCCCGAAAGTCAACCTCGCCGGCGTAGCTAGCCGTGACCGCGCGGTCGCCGAGGAGTACGCGAAGCGTTGGGAGATCGAGCACGCCTACGGCTCATACGAGGAGCTCCTCGCCGACCCGGAGATCGAAGCGGTGTACATCTCGCTCCCGAACTCGCTCCACTGCGAATGGTCCGTTCGCGCCCTCGAAGCCGGCAAGCACGTGCTCTGCGAGAAGCCCCTCAGCCGCCACGCGCACGACGTCGAGGCGATGTTCGACGCAGCCGAGCGCTCCGAGCGGCTGCTCAGCGAGGCCTTCATGTACCGCCACAATCCGCAGACGGCTCGCCTGAAGCAGCTGGTCGAGGACGGTGCGATCGGGGAGCTGCGACTCGTCCGCTCGGCGTTCGGCTTCCCGCTCTACGACGAGGACAACATCCGGCTGCGCACCGATCTCGACGGTGGGGCGCTGATGGACATCGGCTGCTATTGCGTCAGCGGCTCGCGGCTGCTCGCGGGCGAGCCGGAGACGGTGAGCGCCCAAGCGTGGTTCGGCCCGACGGGGACGGACTGGGTGCTCGCCGCGACGATGCAGTTCCCGGCGAACGTCATCGGGCTCTTCGACTGCGGCACCGCTGTGGCCGAGCGCGACGAGCTGGAGGCGATCGGCAGCGAGGGCTCTCTCTTCCTCGACGATCCGTGGGGAGGCAGGGTTCCCGTCATCGAGATTCGCCGCGGCGGCGAGGTCGAGCGGATAGAGCTGGAGCCTGAGGACTCGTACCGTCTCGAGCTGGAGAACATGAGCGACGCGATCCGGGGCGAGGCTCCGCTGCTGCTCGGACGGGAGGACGCTGTCGCCCAGGCGCGCGCGCTCGAGGCGCTGCACGACTCGGCGACGGCAGCGCGCACCATCTCGCTCTGACGACGCTCTGCTCTCGCGCAGACCCTGGAAGCCCTCGCTGTTAGCGTGCGATCTCAGGAAGGGGCGGTGATCACGATGTCGACGTTGGCCATGTTGGGGAGGTCCGGTCCAGCGGGCATTGTCGTGGTCCTCGCGTTGCTCGCGCTGCGGATCTTCATGAGCCGGCGGCGCGTGGGCGGCGGAGGAGGTCGAGGACCCTTTGGGGGTGGGGGCGGGAGCGGCCCCTTCGGCGGTGGAAGCGGCCCCTTCGGCGGCGGCCGCCGCGACTGAGAGGCCGCGTTCGCGACGGAGCTGGCGCGAGTGTTGTTCCCCATGAGCGAGACCGTCGACCCGATCGTCTACCTGGCTGGCACGTGGCAGCTCGAGCGCGAGCTGCTCGACGAGCGGACGGGTGCGCACGGAACCTTCGAGGGCGTGGCCAGCTTCACTCCGGTGGCCGAGGAGGCACTCGACTATCAGGAGAAGGGCGAACTGGTCTGGCCGACGCATCGGGGGACGGCGAGCCGGTATCTCTCTTACGTGCGGGACACGCGTGAGCGCGCCTCGGTCCTTTTTGTGGATGGGCGCGCCTTTCACCTGCTCGAGCTGCGGACCGACGGCTTTCAGGCCGTCCACGTATGCGGCGAGGATCGCTACCTCGGTGATTTCACCCTGGTCTCGGAAGCGGCGTGGTCGGCGGTCTGGCGCGTATCGGGACCGCAGAAGGCGCTCGTCCTCAGGAGCATCTACCGCAGGTCGCGCTAGGCCTCCGCCGGACCATGCGCTTCGCTCAGGACGTCTCTTCGGCGATCGAGCCAGCGGTCGACGGCGTCCGGCCGCGCCCGACGAGCCGCCGTGCGAAGCCGGCGTGCCATGAGAAGTACGAGCGCGAGGTGTACTTGCAGTAAGGGTCGACATACGGCTGGAACTTCGGGAGCTTCTGGCCGGGGATCGACGGCACGAGGTGATGCGCCGTGTGCAGGTTGATGTTCCAGATGAAGAAGCTGACGAAGCGGTTCGAGTAGGTCGTTCGCGTCGTCACGAACGGCGAGGACGGTCCGAGCTCGCAGTCGGTGTGCTCTGCATGGGTCACCATCGGCGTGAGAATCATGGCGCTGAGCAGGAAGGGAACCAGCCAGAGCTCGATCGTCAAGCGGGGGGCTTCCGCGAGGCCGAATCCGACGAGAGCGAGCTCGCTCACCATGATGGCGGTGCTCAGGATGGCGAGGCGTCGCCGTCGACCCGATCGCATCCAGGACCGTCCCCTGCCGAGAGTGGCCTCGATGCCCTCGACGAGCAGCACGAAGGTGTAGCCGACCCCGGAAAGCGCCATGTAGGCCGCGTACTCGAGGAGATTCCTCTCCTTGTGCATGGGCTCAGAGTCCCGGCCCGGGACGTGCGTGTTCTTGTGGTGCTCGAGATGGGAGGCACGGTAGGGGGCGTAGTTGTAGACGATCGGTACCGCCCACGCCACGCCGGCGAGATAGTTCAGGGATCGCCGGCGGTAGAGGTTGTTGTGCGCCGACTCGTGCACGCCGATGTTGCATCCCTCGAAGATAAGTGCTTGAAGGACCCACGCGAGGAGCCAGACGAAGGGGTTGCGTGCCCAGTGCGCCAGGAAATACAGCGCCGGCCACCCCCCGAGGAAAGCAACCAGGCGCAGCGAGGAATAGGTGGACGAGGGCTCGGTCAATCGCTCGGCGCGCACGAGCTCGGAGAAGGACCTCGCGGTAGGAAGTGGCCCGATGTCGATCTCGCTCATGTTGCTTTGTCTCCACACATCAGGGAGCCGGTCTCAGGAAGGCTCGTCCTGAGCCGAGGTGAATCGCGAGGGTGCTTCATCCCGCCATCGCGCGTGCCGAGATTCTAAACAGCGGGCCGTCGTAATGGGCGCTGTCGTCCCTGCGTAGCGGGTACGCTCCACCACCCTTCGTAGTCGTTCGATGACGTAGCGTGTACGTCGCCACGCGTTGTGGCGTATTCTTGACGCAGATCACTGTGCGTGATGTGAAATTCCAAGTAATTGCCTATTGAGCCTCAAGGGTCGTGAGCGTGGTGTCGAACGTAATAGGGATGCTCACCTCGGCACGCCGGTCGCTCCTCGAAGCGTCGCACTCGCCGCCTGGAACCCACGCGCGTTCCAGGTTGCGCACGGTCGCGATATTCGCCATATGGCTAGCGCTCGTCGCGCTGACCATTCTGCTCCCGGCGGACTGGCTCGCACTAGGTATCTCCGCCGTGGGCGCGTCGATCACGATCGTGGTCTCGGTCCGGCGCAGGAAGCCCGCCCGGGTCTGGCCGTGGTGGCTGATCTTCACGGCGTTCGTGCTGTTCCTGCTCGGCAACGTCGTCCGCCAGGGCGCCAACCTGCCGAGCAACCTCTCCGGCGGACGCACCCTGATTCCCGACATCATGATCGCCCCGGGTTACATCCTCATCGGCCTCGCGCTCATCGGTTTCGAGCGGGAGCGAGAGCGGGCCAAGCGCTACAGCTTCGGCGTCATCCTGGACGGCCTCATGGCCGGGCTCGCACTGCTCGCGATTGCATGGGTCTTCCTGATCCAACCCCAGCTGGCCAATCGCCAGGTCAGCGCGGTCGTGCGTCTCGTCGTCATCTCCTACCCGGCGATGTCGCTCTTCCTCGTCGTGATGATGCTCCAGATCGCCTTCGGCGCCGGTCGGCTCCCGGGGAACGCGGAGAAGCTCCTCTTCCTCTGCGTGTCGGCGATGTTCATCGGCGACACGCTCGCGACGCTCAGCCAGCTCCACCTGCTCCTCTCGATCACCGGCCCCCGTGTCCGCGACGTCGTGTACTTGACGGCCTTCCTGCTGGCGGCGTGCACGGCTTCGGACGCCTCGATGCGGACGCTCACCGAGCCAGCCAGCGGATCGCCTCCGGCCTGGCCGGTGGGAAGGATCGGCCTCGTCGCCGTCGCGCTCAGTGTCCCGACCGTGCTCGTCCTGCACTCGAGCCATGGACCGCTCGCTCAGCGGTTCACGCTGTTCGCCATCATCGTCGGCCTCACGGCGACGGCGATCCTGCAAATCCTCCGTGCGCTGCGCGTGGCCGAGCACTCCGAGGCAAAGGTGAGCTTCCAGGCGCTCCACGACAGCCTGACCGGCCTGCCGAACCGTCAAATGATGGAGCGCCACCTCACCGGCGTCCTCGAGCGGGCCGCGCTCAACGACAAGCCCGTAGGCCTGCTCTTCCTCGATATCGACCGGTTCAAGCTCATCAACGACACGGTCGGCCACACGCTCGGTGACGAGCTGCTCGTGCAGGTGGCGTCGCGCCTCAAGGCGAACGTCAGGCCCACGGACCTGGTAACTCGCATCGGGGGCGACGAGTTCGTCATCGTGCTCGGACAGACCGTGGGCGTCGCGGACGCTCTCGAGTTCGCGAACCGCCTGCGCAACTGCTTGCGTGACCCGTTCACCGTGGACGAGACCGAGTTCTTCGTCACCGTCAGCATCGGGCTCGCCTGCGTCCCCGGCGGCGGTGCCGAAGTCAGTGCCGAGGTGCTCATCCGCGACGCCGACACGGCGATGTACCGAGCCAAGGAAGCCGGTCGGGACGCGGTAGCGGTCTTCGACGACTCGATGCGAGCCCAGCTCGCCGAGCGCGTCGAGATCGAGCGCGACCTGCGCCACGCCGTCGAGCGACGCCAGTTGCACGTGGCGTTCCAGCCGATCGTCTCGACGACGACCGGCTCGATCGTCGGCGTGGAGGCGCTCGTGCGTTGGCTCCACCCGACGCTCGGGGTCATCATGCCAACGAGGTTCATCCCCCTCGCCGAAGAGACCGATCTCATCATCGAGATCGGGGCCTGGGTTCTCGACGAGGCGTTGCGCCAGGTCGCGTTCTGCAGGACCATCCCGGGTCTCGAGCACCTCAAGGTCTCCGTCAACCTCTCGGCCGTTCAGCTACGAGACGAGAACCTCGTCGAGCACGTGGGGCGAGCGCTGGCGGCGCACTCGCTCCCCGGCTCCGCGCTCTGCCTCGAGCTCACCGAGACGGTGGTCATGGGCGACCCCGAGACCGCGATGGCCGCCTTCGCCGCTATCCGGCGTCTCGACGTACGTCTCGCCATCGACGACTTCGGCACCGAGTACTCCTCCCTCGCGTATCTCCAACGCCTGCCGGTCGACACCTTGAAGATCGACCGCAGCTTCGTGGACGGCCTCAGCGAACCGGACAGCGCCGCCGACACTCTCGTCGCCGCCATCATCGCGATCGCCCGAGCGCTCGGCATGGAGACCGTCGCCGAGGGCGTCGAGACCGTGGACCAGGCCAAGCGACTGGTCGCGCTCGGCTGCGATTCGATGCAGGGCTACCTCTACTCGCGTCCCGTCCGATCGGACCAGCTCCTCGAGGTCGCCAGGCTGCTGTCCCGCAAGGGCCCAGTCGAGGAGCGCAGTCAGCCAGAGACAGCCGACGCTTCCGGCGGGTTCGCGGTCGCCTGACGGCGCGCCGAGGGCGCACGCTCGCGACGGCGCGGCTGTCCGTCGTCGTGCCGGACGCGTTCGAGCCGAGCGGCCCCGAGGGAGCCGACGCGGCGTGCGAGCTGCGCAGCGGGCCCGAGCTCGAGGCGCCGCACGGCGGCCTCGACGCCGTGTCCCTCGAAGATGATGTTGTAGATCGAAGGATCGGCTGCCCTCAGCCGCTCCTGCCAGTCGCTCACGTGGAGATACACCGGCAAGCTGTTCGCAGAGCCCAGGTAGCTGCGGGCGGGCGCGAACGGCACGAACGGGCTCTGGAACTTCAGCCGGGTCATCCGGTAGACGACGGCGTCGAGTATGGCGACCATCCAGTCGATGCCGAGGATGAGCGCCGTCCCGATCGCCGACTGGTAAAGCGCGAGACTTACGAGCCCGGCGGCCGCAGCGCCCTGGTACTCGGGCATCACCGCGAGCGTCGCGACGTCCCAGATCGCGTCCAGGGCAACTGTGACGCCGGCCGTGCGCAAGGGATCACCGGCGTCGTCGATAGCGGGCTCCAGGTCGTTGAGGCTCTTCAACCCGGGTCCGCCGCTCGGTGCCAGGATCATCCGCATCGTGCCGACTGGGAGTCGGCGCCGGTGGTCGACCACGCAGAAGAACATGCTCGTCGGGTCGTAGCGACCGTACTCCCGGTCGAGGAGCTCCGGAGTGTTCCCGAACGCTTCGAGAAACACCGTCCGCTCGACGTGACGACCTATCTCGGCCCCGGGGTCACCGGGCCCGAAGAGGTAGGCGCCCATCGGCTCCGGGACAGTCGTGTCGACGACGTCGCCGACGAGCGCGCGAAGTGCGGTGTCTTCTGCCGGGCGCGCTGACATGGCACCGACCGCGATCGTCTCAGAAGGCCTTGGCCACGACCTCGTTCGCGCCGAAGAACGTGCTCGTGTAGCTCACGACGTCCTCGGCGACGAACGGGGCACAGGTGTAGATGTCGACGCTGAAGAACAGGAGAGGGCGCTCCCAGGCGTAGAGGTGGGCTCCGGAGGTCTCCCAGTGGATCCACCCGGCCCAGCCGTACTTGTCCGAACGGTGAGTCACCGGCTCCATGAGCGTCCGCATTCCGCAGACGTCGGAGAGCCCGCTCAGGTACTTGCGGATCTGGGCGTCGTCGATGGGCTCGGCGCACAGCCCCTCGACCACGAGCCGTTGACGATAAATCGACGGGGCAAGATCCGGCAAATCCTGGTCGAGCAATGAGGTCTGGTTGGTGGCCACGCTCGGAGGTTACTCAACCGACCAGTGCGTGCACAATGGCGGGCCTCGAAAAGGCGGTCCGGCTCGACCGAGCCAACTATGGGCTGGAAAATGGGCTGGAACTCGGCCCGCCGCTTCCGAGCGACGTACTGGTCCATCCGACCGATTGTGTCCGGAGGCCGTCGGCAAGGCTCACCGGTGCGGTTGTGTCAATCGTGGTCACCACTCTCCGAGCCTGCTCGACCACATTGAGTGAATTCAGTAGTACAGACAAGCGAATATCGCGAGTCTCATTCTTGCGATTCGCGCCGGCGGCCATTGCCGGCAACGGTGACTCTCCTCGGTCAGAAGGTCGGGCGCTACGTTGTTGAACGAGTCGAAACGCGGAGGAGAACCGATGACAGCCGAGGTCAAGGGCGTGATCGCGAGGGCGAAGGGGGAGCCCGTCACGATCGAGACGATCTTGGTCCCCGACGCTGGGCCGGGAGAGGCAGTCGTCTCCGTGCAGGCCTGTGGCGTGTGCCACACGGACCTGCACTACCGAGAGGGCGGAATCAGCGACGAGTTCCCCTTCCTGCTCGGTCATGAGGCTGCCGGCATCGTCGAGCAGGTCGGAGCGGGTGTCACCTCGATCGCTCCGGGCGACTTCGTCGTGCTCAACTGGCGAGCCGTCTGCGGAGAGTGCCGGGCATGTCGCCGCGGGCGCCCCTGGTACTGCTTCGCCACGCACAACGCGACGCAGAAGATGACCCTCGCGGATGGCACGGTGCTCTCCCCGGCGCTCGGCATCGGCGCGTTCGCCGAGAAGACGCTCGTCGCCGCGGGCCAGTGCACGAAGGTGGACGCACGGGCGAAGCCGGAATCGGTCGGGCTGCTCGGCTGTGGCGTCATGGCAGGGCTCGGCGCCGCGATGTTCACGGGCGACGTCGGCCCGGGTGACTCGGTCGCCGTCTTCGGCTGCGGCGGCGTCGGGTGTGCCGCCATCGTCGGCGCCCGTCTGGCGGGAGCGGTCAAGGTCATCGCCGTAGACCTCGATCCGCGAAAGCTCGAGCTGGCGCGAGGCTTCGGCGCCACGGACGTGGTGGACGCGAGCACGACGGATGCGGTCGCGGCGATCCGCGAGCTGACCGGCGGCTACGGCGCGGACGTGTGCATCGAGGCTGTCGGCAATCCGAAGGTCTTCGAGCAGGCCTTCTATGCCCGCGACCTCGCCGGAACGGTCGTGCAGGTCGGAGTGCCGACCCCCGACATGCGTCTCGACCTGCCCATGATCGACTTCTTCGGGCGCGGAGGCCGCCTCGCGCCGAGCTGGTACGGGGACTGCCTTCCCTCGCGCGACTTCCCGGTGCTCGTCGACCTCTACCTCCAAGGCCGGCTCGACCTCGACCGGTTCGTCTCGGAGACGATCCCGCTCGACGCGGTCGAGGACGCATTCCATCGGATGGAGCGCGGCGAAGTGTTGCGCTCGGTCGTCGTGCTGGGCCGATGATCGAGCTGGTCACCACTGCGGGCATCTTTTCCCTGGACGGGCAGGATTTCGAGGTCGGGAACAACGTTTGGCTCGTAGGTGACGAGGAGGAGATCCTCGTGATCGACGCGGCGCACGATCACGGGCCGATCGTCGCCGCAGCGGGCGGGCGGCGGGTCGTCGCCATCGTCGCGACCCATGGCCACAACGACCACGTGAACGCGGCTGCCGCGCTTGCCGACGAGGTCGGGGCGCCGATCTGGCTGCACCCGGCGGATCTCGAGCTTTGGCACGAGGTGTACCCCGACCGCGAGCCCGACCGGCTGCTCGCGGATGGCGCCGGGCTCGCGGTCGCGGGCATCGACCTCCAGGTCCTGCACACGCCCGGGCACACTCCCGGAGGGTGCTGTCTCTACGCGCCACGCCAGGACGCGGTCTTCTCGGGCGACACGCTGTTCAACGGAGGGCCGGGCGCGACTGGGCGGCGCTTCTCCGATTTCCCGACGATCGTGGAATCCATCCGCGACCGGCTCTTCGTGCTCCCCGACGAGACGAAGGTCCTCCCCGGCCACGGCGCGGGCACGACGATCGGCGCCGAGCGCAGCCATCTCGGCGAGTGGATCGAGCGAGGTAGCTGAGTGCCTGGCGAGAGCGCCGTTGGCTACCTGGCCGAGCGCCACGGCACCACCGTCTCCTGTGCCGTCGTGCCACTCGAGCTGGACGAGCTCGGCGAGGGCGAGGTTCTCGTCGCCGTGGAGTGGTCGAGCGTCAACTACAAGGACGCGCTCGCCACTCGGCCCGACGGTGGCGTCGCCCGACTCGATCGCCTCGTGCTCGGCATCGACCTCGCCGGCACGGTGCTCGAGAGCTCGTCACCGGAGCACCGCCCGGGCGAGGCGGTGCTCGTCCATGGTTACGGGCTCGGCGTGTCGCACCACGGCGGCTTCGCGACCCACGCCCGGGTGCCCGCGTCCTGGGTCGTCGGGCTGCCGGCGGGCCTCACCGCCCGGGAGGCGATGATCCTCGGCACCGCCGGGTTCACCGCCGCCCTCAGCGTGGTGCGCCTCCAGCACCACGGCATCGGACCGTCGGACGGCCCGGTGCTCGTGACGGGCGCGACCGGTGGCGTCGGCTCGTTCTCGGTCGCGATGCTCTCGCTCCTCGGCTTCGAGGTCGTCGCGAGCACGGGCAAGGAGGACGCCGCGGGGTGGCTGGGTGCGCTCGGCGCCTCCTCGGTGATCGGTCGCGAGGAGCTCTCCCGGCCCGGAAGGCCCCTCGAGGCGCAACGCTACGCGGGCGCGGTCGACTGCGTCGGAGGCTCGACGCTCGGAGGCGTCCTCCGGACGCTGTCCTGGGGTGGGGCAGTGGCCGCGAGCGGTGTGACGGGCGGGGCGGAGCTGGTCACGACCGTCTTTCCCTTCATACTGCGCGCGGTGTCGCTGCTCGGCGTCGACTCGACCCAGACCTCACTCGAGGAGCGCGCCGCGACGTGGGAAAGGATCGCGACCGAGCTTCGCCCCGCCGATCTCGAGACCTTCGTCGCTGGTGAGATCGGGCTCGGTGCCCTGGGTCCGGTGCTCGATCGTCTGCTCGCCGGAGGGGCGCGCGGTCGGTACCTCGTTCGCCCCGGCTGATCGGGCGCGACTCGAATCTCAGGTGCTCACGCGAGCGGCGCAACGTCGGAGGCGAGAAGAGCGGCGACCTCCTCGGCACGAGGTGGGTCCGCGCCGGCACGCGAGCAGGTGATCGCCGCTACTGCGCCAGCGAAGTCGAGCGCCGCTCCGAGCTGGCCCGGCTGGAGCTCGCCCCTCGAGACCTGCGTCGTCAAACGCTCGCGCTCGAGCCAGTGCAGGAGCGCCGCGGCATAGGAATCGCCGGCCCCCACGGTATCGACGAGGTCCACGTGGCGCGCCGGGCGGCTGATCCGCTCCCCTCGAAGGTAACCGAGCGCGCCGTTCGGCCCGAGGGTCACGACGACGACGGAGGGGCCGAGCGAACGCCAGCGAGCGGCGACGTCGTCCACCGAGTCCCCGGGGTAGAGCCATGCGACATCGTCGTCACTCGCCTTGACGAGATCGACGGACGCGACGAGGGCTTCGATCCAGTCTCGGGCGTCGCCAGCGCTGCCGATGAGGGCGGGCCGGACGTTGGGGTCGAGCGAGAGCATCCGCCGGCCACGCTCGCGCGTGAGCAGGTCGGCAATGGCGGAGCGCCCCGGCCGCATCGCGACTGCGACCGAGCCCGCATGGAGAGCGCTCACCGCTGCGGGCAACGAGGCGGGGAGCTCGTCGAGCTTCCACTGCCAGTCGGCGGTGCCTTCGACGTAAAAGCTGTAGCCGGCGGATCCGTCGGCACCGACATCGACGAAGGCGAGGCTCGCCGGCTCCTTCGCGTCGAGCGCGTACGTCAGATCGACGCCGTTGACGCTGAGGTGCTCACGTAGCAGCGCGCCGAGACTGCTCCGCGAGATGCGGGCACACAGGCCGGCGTGGCTCCCGAGACGGGCGAGGGCCACCGCGGTGTTGGCCGGGCTACCTCCCGGGAGCCCGACGAAGCGCGTCGGTCGCTCAACGATGTCCTGGCCGGGGTCGCGCAGCAGGTCGAGGATCACCTCACCGCAGACGAGGATCATGCCGACGCTTTTCGGGGCGCGCGCATGGCGGGAAAGTGTACGGCTTGTCCTCGGCGCCTTCCTCGCCTGGTATATCTGTTTGAATGATGCCGTGGATCACGAGAAGCTGTTGGACAGATTGATCCAGGCAGAGGACACTAGATCTGAGCCCGGTGGGGCCCGGCGGACCGTGAATGACCGGATGTAGCTGGATCCGGGCTCGACGGTGAGCCCAAGACGAGAGGTGGCAAGGAAATGGCTGTAGAGAACGAGTCGGAACGGCCAGTCGGCTGGTACGTGTCGCGAGTCGTGAACCTGTCGAGCGCCGAGGCGCAGACGCTCGGTCTGCTCGGCGGCATCGTGACTCCGGATGGCGCCGCGCTGCGCATCGGTGAGCCGGTCCTCCGCGAGCGTCTGCTCGATGACCACCAGTCCTACGCCGGCACGCTCAGCTTCCCGGGTCTGCTCCCGGCCAAGCTGAAGGTCGAGCTCGTCGTGACCCGCTTCTCGGGCAGCCTCGCCGAGGTCGGGCTCCGCCCCGTGACGCGTGTCCCGCAGCGTCGGATCGGCGCCGATCGTTACTTCGAGGCCGCTTGGGCAGTTCTCGAGGGAATTGCCCAGGCTGGTCAGGGCGCAGAGCTCGAGTCCGCCGACCGGCTGGCCCCTCGCGTCGTCCGCCGCTTCGCACGCGCTTCCTGATCCGCGGGCTGTTGACCTAAGGGGGACGACGGAGTAGAAGTACCGATGGGAGCGGTTCCACACCGGGGCGCTCCCAGCGACACCACCTCGTGCCGGGGGGCATGGATGCAGGTGGCCGGTTGACGCCTCTGGGGGGTGGTCGTTATCGAGCCGCGAAGCGTCGACGTCGGCGAGGTGGCCCTCCGCACCACCGGGGTGGGTGGAGGCATCCCAGCACGGGTTCTCGACGACGACACCAGTTTCCGGCCCATGCAGTCGCGAGCGCTCGAGCTCATCGAGAGGCTCGACTTCGGGCGGAGCCGGCTCGGTCCCGAGCGCGTCGGCTTCGCGGGTGACGCCCGCGACAAGGGACGCGGAGCCCGCTCGGCTCGCCTCCACCACCACTTTTCCTCGACACGCGCGCGCTCGCGTCGGACTTCGGACGACGGTTCTCGCGTACGCCTCCCGCGACCGAGCCAGTGGGCCGATCGCCGGTTGACGGCGATCCGGGACCTTCCGACGGGCCCTGCGCCCGGGCGACCGGGATCCCATGCTGCCCGAGATGGGTAGCGGCGACGCAAAATCGGGAAAGGAGGGCGTGGGGCGCATGCCCCGGCCCGACGGAAGGATCTCTGCGGGCGAAGGGGGGAACCGACCGGGAACCTGGTTCGCTCCGGGCCTTCGGTCGGAGAACAAGACGAGGAGAGACCTATGTCGAAAAGGACGAACAAGGGCGCAAAGATGAGCTGTGGGGATGGGGCGAGCTGCGACGCACGCGACAAGCGGAGCGCGCGCCGTCGGCCGGGACGCCTCGCCACCTCGACGGCGGCGATCAGTGCGATTGGAGTGATCGCCGTGGCCGGCGGCGCAGCCGAGGCGAGCCACCCGGCGAAGGTGGCGAGCCACGCCGCCACGACGACGATCACCTGGTCGGCGAGCCCGATCACGACGAGCGGACCGGACCCGCGCACGGTCCTGATCAACGACTTCCAGAAGGCCAACCCGACCATCAAGGTCAAGTTGATCTCCGCGCCGACCAACACCGACACCAACGAGTCGGGGCTCGAGACCCAGATATCTGGAGGATCGACCAGTCCTGACGTCTTCATGGGTGACGTCGTATGGCCGGCGGTCTTCGGGGCCCACCAGCTTGCCTACCCGTTGTCGAAGAGCCTTCCCTCGAGCTTCTTCTCGACGTTCGCCTCGGGGCTCGTCGCCGGCGCGACCTACAAGGGAAGCGTCTACGGAGCGCCCTTCTTTGAGGATCAGGGCTTCCTCTACTACCGCAAGGATCTGCTGAAGAAGGAGGGCCTGTCGGTCCCGACCACCTGGGAGCAGGTCATGGCGGACTCGGAGAAGCTGCAGAAGGCCAAGCTCATCCAGTACGGCTTTGTCTGGCAGGGCGCGGACTACGAGGGCGCGACGTGCAACTTTATGGAGTACCTCACAGACGCCGGTGGCAAGGTACTTAACTCGAGCGGCACGAAGTCGGCGCTCAACTCGCCTTCGGCGGTCAAGGCGCTCAGCTTTATGCGCAGCCTGGTCACCTCCGGGGTGACGCCGGCCGCGGTGTCCACGTATCAGGAGCCGCAGGCGATGAACGCCTTCGACAACGGCCAGGCCGCGTTCCTCCGGAACTGGGACTACGCGTACTCGACGTCCCAGTCGAGTGGATCGAAGGTGATCGGTGAGGTTGGAGTCGCGCCCATGCCGACGTTCCAGGGCCAGGCGACGCCCGGCTACTCCAACATCGGTGGGTGGAACCTCTACATCAACCCGCACTCCAAGCACCTGCAGCAGGACCTGACGTTCATTAAGTACATGACGGGCACCGCAGCCCAGACGGCGCTCGCGACGCAGTTCTCGGAGATCCCGACGAATCAGTCGGTCCGGTCCTCGGCCAAGGTCATCGCCGTCAACCCGGTGCTGGCCACAGTCCCGAAGACCAAGCTCGTCGCCCGCCCAGCCCAGACTCCCCAGTACCCGAAGGTGAGCCAGGCGATCTACCAGAACGTCAACGAGGCGATCTCCGGTTCGAAGAGCCCGTCGGCGGCGATCAGCGCGGCATCCTCGGCGATCAACACCGCCCTGTCCGGGTCCGGCCTATAGGTCCGGGACGAAAGACGTGGTCGGGGAACTGGCAGTCACCCGCCGGTTTCCCGGCCACGCGACACCTCGGTCCGTCCCCTCGCGGCGATTGGAGAGGCATCGATGAGCACACCGACGACGACGGCGCAGCTCGCCGCCATCCCGGGCGCCGCCCGAGGAAGGAGCGCGGCCGCACCGGTCGGGAAGCACGACGCCAACCGGAAGCGACTGGCGCGACTCGGCTGGACCTTCTCGACGCCGGCTTTCCTCGTGGTCGGCGCGTTCACGATCTTCCCCATCGGCTTCTCCATCGCGATGAGCATCTCGCACGTCAACGTCTCGGGTAGCGGCTTCAGCCTGAGCGGCGTGACGGGAAGCAATTACAACACCCTGGTGCACGCCGCCCAGTGGCGGTACGCGCTCGGGTTCACGGTTGTGTACACGATCATCACCGTGCTCGTCGAGATCGTCCTCGGCACGTGCATCGCTCTCGTCCTCGAGCGGCTGACCAAGGGGCGTGGCCTGATGATGGCGCTACTGCTCGTCCCGTGGTCGATGATCACCGTCATCTCGGCCGAGCTCTGGGGCTACATCTACGACGCCTCGTACGGGGTGCTCGACCAGATCTTCAGCGGCATCGGGCTCGGGCATCCTGTGATCCTCGGCACCTCGACGTCGGCGATCGTCGCGATGATGGTCGCCGACGCCTGGAAGACGACGCCGTTCGTGGCGATTATCGTGCTCGCCGGCCTCGTCATGTTGCCGGACGAGCTCTACGAGGCGGCCGAGGTGGATGGTGCGTCCAGCTGGACCGCGTTCTGGCGGATCGCGTTCCCGCTCCTGCGTCCGACCATCGCGCTCGCCGTGCTGTTTCGAATCTTGCAGGCGTTCGGGCTGTTCGACCTGCCGTTCGTCCTCACTCAGGGAGGGCCGGGGTACTCGACAACCTCCCTTGCGGTCCTCGGTTACAACACGATGTTCCAGGATCTGGACTTCGGGCCCGGTGCCGCGGTCGCGACGAGCACTGCCGTGCTCGTGCTCATCGGCTGCCTGCTATTCCTCCGTGTCTTCAAGGCACAAGTCGGTGAGGAGGAGAGCTGATGGCCCGCTCGCGCAGACGCGTCGGATGGCACCGCTACTTCAACGGCCTCTACCTGTCGACAGCTCTCGTGGCCGTCTTCGTGCTGCTTCCGATCTACTGGCTGGTCGTCACTAGCTTCAAGACCCCCGGCGCGGTCGGCTCTTCGCCGCCGCAGTACTTCCCGAACCCGTTCAGCCTCGTGAACTACAAGGTGGCGTTCCAGCAGAACAGCTTCGGGCACTACATCGTGAACTCCGCGATCGTGGCGGTCATCTCGACCGTGCTCGTGCTGTCCATCGGGACCCTCGCCGGCTACGCGCTCGGCCGGCTCCCCATGCGCGGAAAATTCCCGATCCTCGTGATCCTGCTGATGATCTCGGTGTTCCCGGCCGTCGCCGTCGTCGCGCCGCTCTACCTGCTGCTCCGGGACATCGGCTGGCTCAACAGCTATCAGGCCCTGATCTTCCCGTACACGGCGTTCAACCTCCCGTTCGCGATCTGGATCCTGCGCAACTACATGCTCGGCATCGCGCGCGAGATGGAGGAGACGGCGCGGATCGACGGCGCGTCGCCACTGCGCACCGTCTGGTCCATCATCCTGCCGCAGGCGATGCCCGGCCTGTTCACGGCCGGGATCTTCTGCTTCACCGCGTGCTGGACCGAGTTCCTCATGGCGCTGACGTTCAACAGCTCGAACAACTTCCGGACGATCCCGGTCGGGATCGCGCTCTTCGGCTCGCAGTTCACCGTGCCGTACGGCACGATCTTCGCGGCGAGCGTCGTGGCGGTAGTCCCGATAGCGGTGATCGTCCTCGTGTTCCGCAAGTCCGTCGTGTCCGGGCTCACCGCGGGAGCCGTCAAGGGTTGAGCGAGCAGACGGGCGAAACGCCGTGGTGGCACGGCGCCGTTCTCTACCAGGTGTACGTGAGGTCGTGGCGCGACACCGATGGCGACGGCTACGGCGATCTCCGAGGTGTCATCGAGGGTCTCGACCACCTTTCGTGGCTCGGTGTCGACGGGGTATGGCTCTCGCCGACGATGCCGTCGCCCGACGACGACTGGGGCTACGACGTATCGGACTACCGGGGGGTGCACCCCGAGCTGGGCTCCCTCGACGACCTCGACGAGCTCGTCGAGGCTGCCGGCCGCCGCGCGATGCGCGTGCTGCTCGATCTCGTCCCCAACCACACGAGCTCCCGGCACGAGTGGTTCATCGAGGCCAGAGGCTCACGCGACGCGCTGCACCGCGACTTCTACGTGTGGGCCGATCCTGCGCCCGGAGGGGGACCACCCAACAACTGGCTCGACCATACCGGCGAAGCCGCATGGACCTTCGACGAGGCGACCGGGCAGTACTACCTCCACAACTTCCTCCCGAGCCAACCGGACCTCAACTGGTGGAACCCGGAGGTGCACGCCGCCTTACGCGAGGTGCTGGATTTCTGGCTGGATCGCGGCGTGGCCGGCTTCAGGATCGACGTCGCTCACGGCCTGTACAAGGACGCGCGCCTGCGAGACGACCCGCCCGCCGTCGAGGGCGACCGGCGAGGTCGTTATGGCCTGCTGCCGGTGTACAGCTCGCACCGCCCGGATGTGCACGGTGTCTACCGGGACTGGCGCGCGCTCGTCGGGCGCCGAGCTCCTCCGGCCCTTCTTCTCGGCGAGACGTGGGTGCTCGAGCTCGCGGAGCTCGCCACCTTCTACGGACGCGGGGACGAGCTGCAGCTCGCCTTCAACTTCCCGTTCGTGTTCGCCGAGTTCACGGCCACGGCGTTGCGATCGGTCGTGGGTGAGACCTTCGCGCGGCTGGCCGATACGGCATGCCCCATCTGGATGGCTTCGAACCACGACATCTCGCGCTTCGCGACCCGATGGTGCCAGGGGGACGACGCCCGGACGAGATTGGCGATGACCGTGCTCACGACGCTTCCGGGCACGGTGGTCCTCTACTACGGCGACGAGATCGGCATGACGGACGTCGACGTCCCGGCCGAGCTGCAACGAGACGCGATGAGCAGACAGGGCCGGTCCGATCGCTTCTCACGCGACCGCGCGCGCACCCCGATGCAGTGGGAGCCGGACGCCAACGGAGGGTTCGCGCCAGCGGGCGTCCAACCGTGGCTGCCGGTCGGGGACAGCGCGGCGCGAAGCGTCGCTGCGCAGCGACGCGACCCACATTCGCTCCTGGCGCTCACGCAGCACCTGCTGCGGCTGCGCCGGCTCGAGCTCGGCGGCGCGATCGCGGCCTACTCCGAGCTCCCCGCGGGGCGCGATCAGTGGGTGTACCGGTCCGGACGGCTCGTTGTCGCGGCCAATCTCTCCGATCACCAAGCGCAGGTGGCGGGCGTGGCGAGGTGCGTCGTGCTGTCAAGCGACCCCGAGCGTGACGTCACCGAAGGCGCGGGTGACGTGCTCGATCTCGGAGCGTGGGAGGCAGTCGTGACCTGCGACGTCGATCCCCTTCTGCACGCGTCTGGTTCCGGAGCGGGTACGCTGCCCAGCGGTACCGAAGGGTCGATCTCCCCTCGGACTCCCGTGGGGAAGGAGAACTGATGGCACCGATCACCATCGACAAGGTGACAAAGGTCTACCCGAACGGCTTCGAGGCTGTTCACGAGCTCGACCTCGACGTCGCCGAGGGCGAGTTCATGGTGCTCGTCGGACCATCAGGCTGCGGCAAGACGACGGCGCTGCGGATGGTCGCGGGCCTAGAGGACATCAGCGACGGGACGCTGCGCATCGGCGACCGGGTCGTGAACGACGTCTCCTCGAAGGACCGCGACATAGCGATGGTCTTTCAGAATTACGCGCTCTACCCCCACATGACCGTCGGGGAGAACATCGGTTTCGCGCTGAAGCTGCGCAAGCTGCCGAAAGCGGAGATCAAGAGGAAGGTCAACGCTGCTGCGGCGATCCTCGGCCTCACCGAATGGATCGACCGCAAGCCCGGTCAGCTCTCCGGCGGGCAGCGCCAGCGGGTGGCGATGGGCCGGGCGATCGTCCGCGAGCCCAGCGTGTTCCTCATGGACGAGCCGCTTTCCAACCTCGACGCGAAGCTCAGGGTCCAGATGCGGGCAGAGGTCGCCCGCATCCAGCGCCGTCTCGGCGTGGCGACGCTCTACGTCACCCACGACCAGGTAGAGGCGATGACGATGGGGGACAGGGTCGCCGTGCTGCGGGCGGGTGTCCTGCAGCAGTGCGACAACCCCCAGGTGCTCTACGACAACCCGAAGAACCTGTTCGTGGCGGCCTTCATCGGCTCGCCCGCGATGAACCTGTTCGAGTCCACCCTCGCCGAGGGCGCGACCTCCGCACTCGTCGGAAGCCAGCGGATCCAGCTGGGCGACGCCGTGCTCGCGGCCAAGCCGGGGTTGAAGGCCTACGCCAACAGCCCGGTCGTGCTCGGAATCAGGCCCGAGGACCTTCCGGTCGCCGGGGACGACGAGCCGATGCTGCCCGGTGCGACCGGTGTCCTCGAGGGCGACGTCGAGCTCGTGGAGGCGCTCGGCTCGGAGCTGCTCGTGCACTTCACGACCGACGCCCGGCGGGTCGAGGCCGAAGGAGCCAAGGAAGCGGACGCCGAGGGCCTGAACTCGGGGACGCTCGCACGCGGTGGCGAAGGAGTGGCACGCGTCGAGCCTCGGGCCCGGCTCGCCGCGGGGAGCAGGGCACGCTTCAACTTGAACCCGCTGCGGCTGCACTTCTTCGACGCCACGACGGGTCAGGCCATCACCAGCTGAGCCGGACCGCACCTCGGGTCCGCACCGCACGACGCCGCCGGTACCGCCGGCGGCGCCTCACGGTCCTCGTAGCCGTCGGGCTCGCGGTGGGCGGTGGCCTGTACCTGGCCCGGTCCACCGGTCCGCAGCTCACCCCACTCCAGCAGCGCATCGTCGCGCTCGCGGACAGCCAGCTCGGCTACCACAGCGACCCGAGCAACACCTACTGCAACCGGTTCAGCGCCTACTGGCACGCCGGCGCCTCCGACTGCGGCAACGCGAACCTCGACGAGCCGTGGTGCGCCGACTTCGCCGCGTGGGTCTGGCGCCAGTCCGGCGTCCGGTTCACCTACGGGCAGTACGCGAGCGAGATCAACTCGGCCTCCGTGAGCTTCTACCGGTGGGCGCTGGCTCACGGGACCTGGCATCCGGCGGGCTCCGGCTACGTGCCACAGGTGGGCGACGTGGCGGTGTACGGGCTCGACCTGCCGGCGAACACCGCGCAGCACGTCGCAGTCGTGACGGGCTACGTGGCCGGCGACCGCGGGCCCGACGTCGTCAACGGCGACGGCGCGCGCACCGGCTTCAGCGTCGTCGAGCGGGGTACCGACCAGTACAAGGCAGATCTCCACGACAACGGCGGCATGATCGCCGGCTACGCGGCCGTCAGCCCGTCCCAACCGTAGGAGCGCCCTGCGAAAGCTGCCGTGGCGAAGTATTGGGCCTCAGCTGGGGGGCGCCTTACCGCCCCTTAACCCGCCGCGGCCCATAGTGGTCGTGGAAGGAGGAGGAAGGCGCCGGGCATATGCCCAGCAAGTCCGAAGGTGCCCTTCCGCACTCGCATGCAGCTCGCATGGCTCTGGATACCCATCGCACTGGTCGTTACAGCCCTCATCGTCGGCTCCCTTCTCCTGATGTCCGTGATCGAGCATCACTGGCACCAGCGTGAGCAGCTCGAGCTCGACGCCGAGCGTTCGTTGCCTGCCAACCGGGACCGCCGCGCGGCCGCCTAGGCGCTGCGAAGGTCGAGGGACGGCGCTGTCCCTCGTGCGCCCGGCCCCGCGCGCCGCCCCACCGGCGCGCGGGGCCGGTCACTTTCACATCCGTGCCCCGTAGCCTCGCCGCGACCCGGCGAAGCGCACGGCGTCTCGACGCTACGCTTGGCGCGCCGCGAGCCGTCTCGACGGCCGCGGACCCACAGTGACGCCGGCGGGAGAGTCCAGGTGCGCTACGAGCGGAGCAGCCAAGGCGTCGAGAGCTCGCCGCGGGCACGGCCGACGCGGCGCCTCGTCGTCGCCGGGTCGGCAGTCGTTCTCGCTGGCGCCGCACTCGGCGGGCTGCTCGTGTCCGCCAGTCCGAGTGGCAGCCGGCCCGTCGCGTCGGCAACCTCGCACGGTCTCGAGAACGTCGTGCTCGAGGCGCTCGTGGTCCAAGACGACCTCGGCGCCCCGACGCCGCCCGGCGTCACCGGCGCGAGCTGGGCCCTGCACTCGCTCCCTGCGAGGCCACGTGGCGTCATCTCCTCCTTCGCCATACCGACGTACCAGTGGGTGCGATCGGGGGCGGTCCAGCTCCTCGACCGTAAGTCCGGCGCAGCGCTCCTGGCAGCGGACCGGCGCGATGTCGCCTTGGTCGCGGCCGGCTCGCTGCGGTCCCAGTTCGACTCCCAGCTCGCCTCGATCGTGCAGGGAGAAGAGCGATCGTCGGCGTCGCTCTCCGCGCCCGGAGGGGCGCGGCTCGTGCGCTGGTACAGCGTCGCGGTCCACGGCGACCGAGCGACCGTCGACGGCATGCTCGAGAACTGGGACGAGCAGGTCACCGTGACGGGGTCGGCCGGCCACCGCCGGCTCCGTTCGAGCATCCAGTGGAGCGAGATCGAGGCGCTCGCGAGCCTCCAGCGCACGAGCGCGGGATGGCGCGTCACCTCGCTCGACGAGAAGCCGTTCCAGCAGGCGACGTGATCGGCGGTCAGCGCTCTGCCAGCACGAGGTCCGCTCCGCGTTCCGCGATCATCACCGTCGGCGCATGAGTGTGGCCCCGGACGATCCGCGGCATTACCGAGGCGTCGATGACGCGCAGCGCTGCGACGCCGCGCACCCGCAGCTCCGGGTCGACGACCGACGAGCTGTCACGGCCCATGCGACACGTCCCGACCGGGTGATAGAGCGTCTGCGCGAAATCCCGCACGGACGATTCGACGAGCGCGTCACCGGCGAGTCCCCGGGGCTGGACGACCGAACCGAGCTCGTCGGCCAGCGCCGGAGCCGCGAGGATCCTCGCGCAGTGCCGGACCCCCGCCGACAGCGTCGCGTGGTCGGCTCCTTGTGCATCGCTCAAGTACCTCGGATCGACGACGGCTGCAACCGACGGATCGGGCGAGGCCAGCCGGACCTGCCCGGTGCTCTTCGGCGTGAGCAGGACCGCAGCGAGCGTCACGCCGTGGACGCGCGGCAAAGTGAGCCCCTCGTCGAGGAAGAGCGCCGGTACGAAGCCGAGCTCGAGGTCCGGGGCGTCCAGCGAGGGGTCGCTGCGCACGAGGCCGTAGCCCTCGAGGATGCTCGAGGTGAGCATCCCCCTGCGCCTAAGCAGATAGCGCAGGATCTCGCGGGCGGACTCGGCCCGCGCGAGCGTGACCGGTCGGAGCGATTCGACGGCAATCCCCGCGGCGAGATGGTCTTGCAGGTTCTTCCCGACCTCCGGGGCGTCGAACACCGGGCGCACCCCGACGGCCGCCACGTCGGTGGCGGGTCCGATGCCGGAGCACATGAGGAGCTGGGGCGAGCCGACGGCACCCGCCGCTAGCAGCACCTCGCGGCGGGCGAGGGCCGTCGAGAGCGAACGCCCCCGCCGGTAGCGGACGCCGGTGGCGCGCCCGTCCTCCACGACCACGGCGAGGCAGTGCGAACCCGTCCTGACGACGAGGTTGGACCGCTTCCTCGCACGGTGGAGGTAGGCGTCCGCAGCACTCACCCGCCGGCCGCGCGACTGCGTGACGAGCGTCTCGCCGACGCCTTCAGCCTGCCCGGCGTTCGGGGCGGGCGCCAGGGCGACGCCGCACTGGCGCGCCGCCTCGATCCACGCGCGGGTGAGCGGGTTGGGGTCGCGCAGCCTACGGATGGAGGTGGGCCCACCCCGGCCGAGGTCGCCGTCGCCGTCCGCGTCCTCGACGTCCTCCATGCGGGCGAAGTACGAGAGCGTCGATGCGTACGACCAACCGGGTCCCGCGGTCTCCGCCCAGCCGTCGTAGTCGGCGGCCGTGCCGCGCACCCACATCATGGCGTTGAGGGAGGACGAGCCTCCGAGCACCTTCCCCCGTGGCCAGTAGACGCTCCGGCCACCGAGCCCGGGTTGCGCGACGGTCTGGTAGTCCCAGTCGAGGCTCCCCTTGAACAGCTTGGGGAACGCCGCCGGGATGTGGACGAGCGGGTTGGTGTCGCGCGGCCCGGCCTCAATGAGCAGCACACGTGACCGGCCGTCCTCGCTGAGCCGAGCGGCGAGCACGCACCCGGCTGACCCCGCTCCGACGACGACGTAGTCGAAAGCGTCGACCGGGTCGCCGGTGCTGTCTGCGCGAGCTGGCCCGTGTCGCTCGTCCCCCATGGCAACAGGTTCGCATCTCGCACCCCGACGCGTACGCTCCTGTGGTGGACACCGTCGAGATCGTCGTGCGCACCGGCACCCGAAGGACCGTGGACCTGACCGACGAGGTCGCCGCCTACTGCGCCGGCAGAGGCGACGGCCTGTGCCACGTCTTCGTCCCGCACGCGACCGCGGGGCTGGCGCTCATCGAGACCGGGGCCGGTTCGGACGACGACCTCCTCGAGGCCGTCGACCGCTTGCTGCCTCGCGACGACCGCTACCGACACCGCCACGGGTCGCGCGGTCACGGCGCCGACCACGTCCTGCCGGCCTTCATCTCGCCGTCGCTCGTCCTCGCCGTCCACGGCGGCCGACCCCTGCTCGGGACGTGGCAGTCGGTCGTCCTCGTCGACACCAACCTCGACAATCCCGAGCGCCGCGTCCTGCTCAGCTTCCTCGGGCAAGTGCCCTGACCTCGACAGTTACGGCGAACTTCGACGACCAACTAGCCTCGCCCTCGTGTCCGTGCACTTCGTGATCGTCGGTGGCGGCCCAGCCGGCGTCGAGGCCGCGTCGACGGCGTCGCGTCTCGGCGCGTCGGTGACCCTCGTCGAGCGCGACGTCGTCGGGGGAGCCGCCAATCTCTGGGACTGCATCCCCTCGAAGGCGATGATCGCCACGGGCGGCGCGATCGCGCTGACCCGCCGGTCGACCTCGCTCGGCATCTCGCTCGCCGCGGCGTCGCCCGACCTCGACGCGCTGTGCGAGCGGGTGCGCTCGATCTCGGAGCGCCTCTCCAGCTCGACGAAGCGCCAGCTGGAGAGCCAGGGAGTGCGAGTGGTCCACGGGAGCGCCAAGCTCGTGGGCCCACACAAGGTGCAGGTGTCGCCCTACCAGGCGGACGGCCACCAGGTCGACCCGTTCGTCGCCGAGGCCGACGCGATCCTCCTCGCCACCGGCTCGACCCCGCGCGTCCCCGAGTGGGCGGGCGTCGATGGCGATCGCATACTCGTGACCCGGCAGGCCTACCCGCCGCCGACGATCCCGGAGCACCTCGTCGTGGTGGGCTCCGGTGTCACCGGCGTGGAGTTCGTCCACATGTTCCGCTCCCTCGGCTCCCGGGTCACCCTCATCGTCTCGCGACAACAGGTGCTCCCCATGAAGGACCCCGAGGTGGCCGCGGCGCTCGAGTCGGACTTCCTGGACAGTGGCGTCACGCTGGTCAAGGGCGCCCGCGCGGTGGCCATGAAGCGCTCGGGCGACGAGGTCGCAGTGATGTGCGAGGACGGGAGGTCGATCGTCGGCTCGCACGCGCTGCTCGCGATCGGCTCCATCCCCTCCTCGGCGGGTCTCGGCCTCGACCTCGCGGGAGTCGAGACGAACGACGGCGGCTACGTGCCGATCAACCACCACTGCCAGTCCAACGTGCCTCACGTCTACGCCGCGGGTGATCTCTCCGGGCGCCTCCCGCTCGCCTCGGTGGCGGCGATGCAGGGTCGCAAGGTTGCCGAGCACGTGATGGGCCTCCACACCCGTGACCACCGCCATCTCGACTACGACAAGGCCGCGTCGGCGATTTTCACCGAGCCCGAGATCGCCGACGTCGGCCTCGCGGAGGCGGAGGCCTTCGCGCTCGGCCGCAAGATCCGCGTCACCAAGGTCCCCTTCGCCGTGAACGCGAAAGCGATGATCGACGGCGACCCACGCGGCTTCGTGAAGCTCGTCTCCGACCCGTCGACCGGTGTGGTCCTCGGCGGCTCGATCGTCGGCGCGCACGCCGCCGAGCTCATCAGCGTCATCGCCGTCGCGGTGACCGCCCACCTACGAGTCGACGACCTCGCCGAGACCGTCTTTGTTCACCCGGCACTGGCCGAGGCGCTGTCGGCGGCGGCCGAGTAGCAGCCCTCAGGAATCGGCGGAGCTCAGCCGCACAGCTTTCCCTGCCGCCAGACCGCTGCGACGAGCTGCACGCCCGGCCGGTAGGCGAGATGGACGTGTGACGGGGCACGGAGCAGGACGAAGTCGGCGCGAGCTCCGACGGCGAGGTTCCCGATGTCGTCCCGGCGAAGTGCCTCGGCGCCTCCCTTGGTCGCCGACCAGAGCGCCTCGTCAGGGCTCATGCGCATCTCACGGACTGCGAGCGCGATGCACAACGGCATGCTCGTCGTGAAGCTCGAGCCCGGATTGCAGTCGCTCGCGAGGGCGACGGTGACCCCCGCGGCGAGCAGCCGGCGGGCATCGGGGTAGGGGGAGCGAGTCGAGAACTCGGCCGCGGGAAGCAAGGTGGCCACGGTGCTGCTCGAAGCGAGGGCGTCGACGTCGGAGTCGCTCAGATAGCTGCAGTGGTCGGCAGATGCGGCGCCGACGGCGACGGCGACTTCGACGCCGGGGCCGGGTCCGAGCTGGTTGGCATGGATCCTCGGTATGAGGCCCCTGCTGGCTCCGGCCTCGAGGACGTGTCTCGACTGGTCGCGGTCGAAGGCTCCTCGGTCGCAGAAGACGTCGACCCATCTCGCGAACGGTGCGCACGCGTCGAGCATCTCGCCACAGACGAGCTCGACGTAGTCGTCGGCACGTCCGGCGAACTCCGGTGGAACGAGGTGCGCTCCGAGGTAGGTGACCTCGTCGGTCGCGGACGACGCGATCTGCAGGCTCCGCGCCTCGTCGAAGGCGGTGAGGCCGTAGCCGGACTTGCACTCGATCGTCGTCGTGCCGCTGGCCAGTGCTTCGGCGACGAGGGCGCGGAGGTTCGCGCCGAGCGAGGGCTCGTCGGCAGCTCTCGTGGCGGCGACCGTCGAGGCGATGCCGCCGGCCGAGTACGCCTTTCCGGCCATACGAGCGGCGAACTCGCCCGTGCGGTCGCCGGCGAACACGAGGTGGGCATGGCTGTCGACGAACCCCGGGATCACGGCTCGACCCTCGGCGTCGACGCGCTCGTCCGTCCCCTCCGGCTGGTCGTCCCGCGGCCCGAACCACACGACGCGGCCCGAGTCGACGACGAGCGCCGCGTCGCGGACCACGCCGGTCGCCCCGGCACCCGCGTCGGGGTCGTTGGTGAGAAGCGTCCCGATGTTGTCCACGACGAGCGAGGTCATCTCTCGACCACGCTCGAGATCGCCGCGCCGAGCGCGGCCGACACGTCGCCGACGAGGCGGTGCCGACCTTGTGAGACGACGACCCGCCCGGCGACGACGACGTCGGTCACGTCCGGCGCGGACCCCGCGAAGACGACGTGCTCGACGAACGATCTCGGCGTCGCGCCTGCGAGGCGTGGGGAGTCGAGTGTGACCGTCACGAGGTCGGCCACCGACCCCGGCGCGATGCGGCCGCAGTCGGGCCAGCCGATCGCCTCGTGGCCGGCCGAGGTCGCCGCCACGAGCAGCTCCGGGGCAGACCAGTGGCCGCGCCGGCCCGAGACCAGCCGCTCGTCGAGCTCGAGTCCGCGCATCTCCTCGAAAGCGTCGATGACGGCGTGGCTGTCGGAGCCGAGCGATATCGGCGCTCCGGCCTCGGCGAGGAGCCGTGCTGGGCCCACACCGTCCGCGAGGTCCCGCTCGGTCGTCGGGCACATGCAGACCCCGGTGCCGCTCGACGCGAGCAGTTCGACGTCCTTACCGGAGAGATGTGTGCCATGCACGGCAACGGCGGTCGGTCCGAGCGCGCCGGACCCGCCGAGCACCGCGGCGGGCGTGGCGCCGTAGGCGGCGATCGCCGTCTCGTTCTCGGAGACCTGCTCGGAGAGGTGGAAGTGGAGCGGGAGGTCGTTGCTCGCCGCGGCGTGAGCCACGAGCCGCGCGGCGGCCGGCGGCACGGCCCGCACGGAGTGGATGGCCGCGCCGAGCCGAGCCCCCGCGCCGAGGTGCAGGCCGGCGACCCGCTCGGCCCACGCCTCGGCGCCGGCATCGGCGAAGCGGAGCTGGGGACCCTCGGCCGGCCGTCCCGGCGCGCTCTCGAGGTAGCACGTGTCGAGCAGTGTGATCCGGATGCCGGCCTCGCACGCCGCGGCGACGAGCGCCGCGCCCATCTCGTTCGCGTCCGCGTACGGGGCGCCGCCGGGCTGGTGGTGGAGGTAGTGGAACTCGCCGACCGACGTGAACCCCGCGAGGGTCATCTCGGCGTAGGTCGCGCGCGCCAACGCGTAGTAGCTCTCCGGCGAGAGCGCGGCCGCGACGCGATACATCTGCTCGCGCCACGACCAGAAGGTCCCCCCACCGCGCTGGGTGCGGCCGCGAAGCGCTCGGTGGAAGGCGTGCGAGTGCACGTTCGCGAAGCCGGGAAGGGTGACGCCCGCGAGGTGAACGGCTTCTCGCGGCTCTCTCGCCCCGGCCTCGACCGCGGTGATCCTGCCGTCGTGGACCGAGACGAGAACGGCCTTTGCGGTCGCGTCGCCCCCGAGCCAGGCGTGGTCGCAGAAGTACGTGGTCAGATCGGCCGCCTGTCCGCTCACCGGCCCGCGAGTCACCGGAACGCGAGGTCCTCGATCACACGCGCGAGCGCGCCGATGCCGGCGAGGCAGTCGTGGAGCTTCGCGTGCTCCGCGGGACTGTGGCTGATTCCGGTCGGATTGCGCACGAAGAGCATCGCGGTCGGGACGTGGCCCGACAACGTCCCGGCGTCGTGGCCCGCGGCCGTGGCGAGCTCCGGGATCTCGCCGAGCGCGGCGGAGATCCGGGCGCGCAGCGCCTGCTCGAGCTCGACGACGCCGGTGAGCGACTCGCCCGTGACCTCGACGGTGACTCCGTGCTCGAGCGATGCGAGGCGCGCCGCGCCGGCGACTTCGGCCACGAGGGCGGCCAACGTCGCGTCGTCCGGCGCTCGCGCGTCCAGCCACGCGTCGAGCCGTGCCGCGATGGCGTTCGTTGCGTTGGGCTGGACCTCGATCTTCGCGAACGTGGCCCGTGCCCCGAGGAGCGCGGCGACGCGTCGCGCCTCGAGAACGGTGGCCGCGAACGGCAGCATCGGGTCGCGTCGGTCCTCGAGCAGCGTCGTGCCCGCGTGGTTGGCCTCGCCGTGGAACGAGCAGCGCCAGCGGCCGTGCGGCCAGATGGCGGTCGCGGCACCGACGGGTGCATCCATGTCGACGAGCGCGCGTCCCTGCTCGATGTGGAGCTCGACGAACGCCCCGATCAGCGCGAGGCGAGCGGGGTCGGGCCCGATGGCGGCGGGGTCCGCGCCGGCGCCGCTCATCGCCTGCGCGAGCGTCGTCCCGTCGGCGTCGACGAGCGCACGAGCGGCGTCGGGATCCAGGGCGCCGGTCATCAACCGGCTGCCCACACAAGCCATGCCGAAGCGGGCGCCTTCCTCGTCGCTGAAGCCGACGACCGCCACGGGCCGGCGTGTCTCGATCGCGCGCTCCCGAAGGTCGTCGAGTGCGAGGAAGCCGGACGCGACCCCGAGCGGGCCGTCGAAGGCACCTCCGTTCGGGACGCTGTCGAGATGGCTGCCCGTGACCACGGCGTCGGGCCCCGGTCCGTTCCACCAGGCCCACATGTTCCCGTTGCGATCCTGCTCGAAGCTCATGTCGCGCGCCGCGGCCTGGCGGCGGAACCACGCGCGTAGCTCCGCGTCCGCGGCGCTCCAGGCGAGGCGTGAGAACCCGCCCGCAGGATCGCGACCGATGGCGCCGATCTCGGCCCACATCTGCTCGAAGGCGATCCTCGGCCGATCACCAGCCGTCCTCAGGAGATCTTCCTCCGGGGCTCGCGTCATCGCAGCGCCACGACGCTGTTGGCCGCCTCGAGGATGGCCCCCGAGGCGATCAGCTCCTCCGCATCGTCGAGCTCGGGCGAGAGCCATCGGTCCGCGCCCGGTCCCGGGACGCGCTCACGAAGTGCGGCGATGACCGCCGCGCTCGCCCGGCTCGGTCGCAGCGGCGCCCGCAGCTCGACGCCGCGGGCCGCCGCGACGAGCTCGATCGCGAGGATCCGACGCAGGTTGTCGATAGCTCGGCGCAGCTTGAGGCCGGCGCTCCATCCCATCGACACATGGTCCTCCTGCATCGCCGAGCTCGGGATGGAGTCGACGCTCGCGGGCGTCGCGAGCCGCTTGTTCTCCGAGACCATCGCCGCCTGGGTGTACTGGGCGATCATCAGCCCGGAGTCCACGCCCGGATCGGCGGCAAGGAACGGTGGTAGCCCGTGCGAGCGAGCGGGATCGAGGAGGCGATCGGTCCTGCGCTCGGCGATCGACCCGAGGTCGGCGACACAGATCGCGAGGAAGTCGAGGACGTAGGCGATCGGGGCGCCGTGGAAGTTGCCGTTCGACGCGACGGTCCCGTCGAGCAGCACCACGGGGTTGTCGATGGACGAGCGCAGCTCCCGCTCGGCGACGACAACAGCGTGGTCGATCGTGTCGCGCACCGCCCCGGCGACCTGCGGCGCGCAGCGCAGCGAGTACGCGTCCTGGACTCGAGCGTGGCCCTCGCGGTGTGACGCGACGATGCCCGAGCCCTCGAGCAGGGCGAGCAGGTTGGCCGCACTCGTCGCTTGGCCCGGGTGGGGACGCAGGTCGAACTGGAGGCCCGGCAGGTAGGTCCTGTCGGTGCCGAGCAGCGCCTCGACGCTCAGCGCGGCGGTGACGTCGGCGACGGTGCAGAGCTGCTCCAGGTCCTCACACGCCATCACCAGCATCGCGAGCATGCCGTCGGTGCCGTTGATGAGGGCGAGCCCTTCCTTGGCCTCGAGCGACGCCGGTTCGATGCCGGCGGCCGCCAGCACGGGCGCCGTCGGCGTGGGCCGCCCGTCGGAGCCGGCGACCATGCCCTCACCGATGAGGACGAGCGCGCAGTGCGCGAGCGGGGCGAGATCGCCGCTGCAGCCGAGCGATCCGTGCTCGCGCACGATCGGGGTGATGCCGGCGTTCAAGAGGGCCGCGAGCGTCTCGGCGACGACGGGCCTGATCCCGGTGTGGCCGGAGGCGAGGGTCTTCAGCCGTAGGAACATGAGGCCGCGCACGACCTCGCTGTCGACGACGTCGCCCATGCCCGCCGCGTGCGATCGCACGAGGCTCCGCTGGAGCTGGGCGCGCTGCTCGGGATCGATGTAGCGGGTGGCGAGCGCACCGAAGCCGGTCGTCACTCCATAGACGGGCACCTCGCCCGCGGCGAGGTTCTCGACGATGCGCCGCGACGCCGCCATCGCGTCGAGCGCGGCGGGGGAGAGCCGCACCTGTGCCCCGTGGCGCGCCACGGCGATCACCTCCTGCGCCGTGGCGCCCGCCGTATCGAGCTCGACGCCCGATCCCGGCTCCCCGCTGCCGTTTGCAGGCGCCACGGCGGTCATGGTCGCTCCCGCATCGGGATCCGGACCGAACGTCGCTCCGCGACCCGCTCGGCCGCCTCGTAGCCCGCGTCGACGTGACGGAGCACGCCCATGGCCGGATCGTTGGACAGAACGCGGGCGAGCTTCTCACCGGCGAGCGGGGTGCCGTCCGCGACGCTGACCTGGCCGGCGTGGATCGAGCGGCCGATCCCCACGCCACCGCCGTGATGGATCGAGACCCACGAGGCCCCGCTAGCGGTGTTGACGAGCGCATTGAGCAGGGGCCAGTCGGCTATCGCGTCCGAGCCGTCGAGCATCGCCTCGGTCTCGCGGTAGGGAGAGGCCACCGAGCCGCAGTCGAGGTGGTCGCGGCCGATGACCACGGGAGCCTTGAGCTTCCCGGACGCGACCATCTCGTTGAAGCGCACCCCGGCGCGCTCGCGCTCGCCGTAGCCGAGCCAGCAGATCCGGGCCGGCAGCCCTTGGAACGCGACCCGCTCGCGAGCCATCGTGATCCACCGGACGAGTCGACGGTCGTCGCCGAACATCTCGAGCACGGCGTCGTCGGTCGCCGCGATGTCCGCGGGATCGCCCGACAGCGCCGCCCAGCGGAAAGGCCCCTTGCCCTCGCAGAACAGCGGCCGGACGTAGGCCGGGACGAAACCGGGGTAGTCGAATGAACGCTCGTAGCCGCCGAGGGCGGCCTCGGCCCGGAGGCTGTTCCCGTAGTCGAAGACCTCTGCGCCTCGGTCGAGGAGCGCCACCATGGCCGCGCAGTGCTCGACCATCGAGGCGCGTGACCGCCTGACGTACTCGACCGGGTCCGCCGTCCGCAGCGACGCGGCCTCTGCCAGGGTCATGTGGGCAGGGACGTAGCTCAGCGGGTCGTGCGCCGAGGTCTGGTCGGTCACGACGTCGACGTGCACGTTGCGGCGTACGAGCTCGGGGAGCATCTCGGCGCCGTTCGCGACGAGCCCGATGGAGAGCGCTCGGGCGTCGTAGCGTGCATGCTCGGCGAGGCGAAGCGCCTCGTCGAGGTCGTGGGCGATCGTGTCGAGATAGCGGGTCTGCAGGCGCCGCTCGACGCGGCTCGGGTCGACGTCCGCGCAGATCACCACGCCGTCGTTCATCGTCACGGCGAGCGGCTGCGCACCGCCCATGCCGCCCGCGCCGCACGTCACCGTCAGCGTGCCCGCGAGCGATCCGCCGAAGCGCTTCTCCGCGATCGCCGCGAAGGTCTCGTAGGTCCCCTGCAGGATTCCCTGCGTGCCGATGTAGATCCACGAGCCGGCTGTCATCTGGCCGTACATGGTGAGGCCGAGGTGCTCGAGCCTGCGGAACTCGTCCCAGTTCGCCCACTCGGGTACGAGATTGGAGTTCGCGATGAGCACGCGAGGCGCCCACTCGTGGGTCCGCAGGATGCCGACCGGCCGACCGGACTGGACGAGCAGCGTCTCGTCGTGCTCGAGGTCGCGAAGTGAGCGCTCGATGGCGTGGAACGAGGGCCAGTCGCGAGCGGCGCGCCCCGTGCCGCCGTAGACGACGAGCTCCTCCGGGTGCTCGGCGACGTCGGGGTCGAGATTGTTGTGCAGCATCCGCAGCGCGGCCTCCTGTGGCCAGCCCTTGCACGACAGCTGGCCGCCTCTAGCGGCCCTGATCGTCCGATGAACATCGGCGTCGTTCGTCATCGACTCTCCTCGTCCCCGGGCCGACTCAGACGCCCGTCCGAGTCTGGTCCCGGTCCAGCCTGGCAGGGCGGCGTCGCCCGTGCTGCGACCGAACCGCCCGGCGCCGGGCGCGTCATGACCTCGTCACTCGCCAGGATCTCACCGGCGCGCCGGGACGGTGAGGCCCGAGCCCGGGAAGGCGCCCCCGAGTCGTGCCGTCGAGCGCCGTGCCGCGGCGAGCACGGTGGCGACGACCTCGTCGTGGGTGGGCCCACTGTGCTGCCCACCGTGCTGGAGACTGCTCACCCCGAGTGCGCCACAGCAGCCGGAGGAGTCGAACACCGGCGACGCGACGCACCGGATCCCCGCTGCGGTGCTTCCCTCGTCGATCGCGTACCCGTGGGCGCGCACCTTCGCGAGCTCGACGAAGAGCGCGTCTGCCAGGTCGAGCGACGTCTCGCTCGAGGTCGGCGGGCCCGTCGGTGGCGCGGGGCGATCAGCGCCAGTGCCGTGGGTCGCCTGCGAGCGATACGCGAGGACCGCCTTGCCGACCGCGGTGCTGCACGCCGGAAGACGGGCGCCGAGAGAGGTCGCCAGCCTGAGGCCGTCGTCGGGGGGATCGTGCTTGGCGAGGTAGAGGACCTCGGAGCCGTCCAGCACCGCGAAGTGCGCGGTCATCCCGAGATCGGCGGTGAGCGCCTCGAGCTCCTCCACGACCGCGGACACGGGAGTCATGGCGCGCAGGTATGCCGCGCCGATCTCGAACGAGCGCACACCGAGCGCATAGCGCCCATCGGCCTGGAGGCGCGCGAACTCGCGCTTCACGAGCCCTCGCAGGAGCCGGAGCGCGCTGCTCTTCGGGACGGACAGACTGGTCGCGATCTCCGAAAGGCCGAGCGGCCGTCCTGTCCGGCCGATCAGCTCGAGCATCGCAAGCGCCCGCTCCACCGAGCGGCTCGCGGTGGAGGCCGGCGGATCGGTCGAGCCTTCGGAGGTGCGCGGCGAATCGGTTCTCTCGGCCCCCATCGTGCGCCACCCTCCGTGCATATATAGGAACGAAGTTCGCAAAGTTGCACGGTACTCTTCACCATCATCTCGGCGCCGTCAAGCATGTATCCAGGTAGTTCATGCTGCCGACACACGCGCTTAACGTTTGGATATTGACGCGCACCCTGGTGCAGCGCGCATGATGAAATAAGAAATAGCCATCCGGGATGGACGACCCAGAACGCGCCTCGCGCCGGTCTGTCTTCCCGGTTGGCCCGCTCGAGGAAAGGTCGAGGCCTACATGGTGGACGTGTCGTCACTGGACGGCGGCGAGATCGAGGTCCGCGAGGAGCGCGTGATCCCCGGCGGGTTCGCCGCCGCGCTCAGCGTGTCGGCCGGCGACCTCTTCGAGATCGTCGACTTGGAGGGCCAGCAGGTAGGCGATCTCGTCGGCTTCGCCACCCACGACCGGACCGAGTGGCTCTCGACGAGCCACACGCGGGCCGCGAGCCTGTGCCTCAACCTACGTGTCGGCGACGTCCTGCAGACCAACTGGCGACGGCCAATGCTCGAGGTGCTCCACGACGACGTGGGGATGCACGACATCATCACCCAGATGTGCGACGAGCGGCGCTACCGGATCGACTACAACGTCGAGGGCCACCGGAGCTGTCGCTCGAACTTCGTGGACGTGCTCGCCCCGTGGGGGATCGCCGAGTGGGCGATCCCGGATCCGTTCAACATCTTCCAGAACGCCCCGATCCATCCGGACAGGACGTTCGGCAACCAGATCCCCACGAGCGTTGCCGGCGACCGCATCGTCTTCAATGTGCTCGCGGACGCCATCCTCGCCGTCTCCGCGTGCCCGCAGGACCTCAACCCGTGCAACGGCTTCAATCCGAGCCCGATGGCGATACGGGTCGGGTCGCCGCGATGAGTGATGCCGTCGTGCCGGAAGCGGCAAACGGGATCGTGCGGGTCCGCCTGGAGGGTGTCCTCGGCGAGCCCATCAGCCACTACACCGACGCCATCCTCGCCGGCGGGTTCTGTTACATATCAGGGATGCTGGCGACGAACGCCGCTGGCGCGCTCATTGGAGCCGGTGACGTCGTCGCACAGTGCGAGCAGGTGATCGACAACATCGAAGCGGTGCTGCTCCACGTAGGCGCGACGCTCGCCGACGTCGTCAAGGTCATCGTCTACCTGCGCGACGTCGACGACCGACCGGCGGTGAACGTCGTGCGCCAGCGACGTTTCGGAGACGCCCGGCCGACGAGCACGCTCGTCGAGATCAGCGCACTCGCGCACCCGGACGCACTCATCGAGATCGAGTCGATCGCGTGGGTGCCCGAAGCCTCCCTCGACTCGGTCTGAGCATGGGTTCGGACCGCGTTCGTCAACGAACTACAGCCAACGCTCGACCACGAGGCGCATTTGCGCCAGGCAGGAGATCCGCTGTGAAGGTCACGAGACTCGTCCGCAACTACGTCCTCGCAGGCTGTGTCGCCGGGGTCGTCACCCTCGCGAGCGTCGCCGCGATCCCCGCGTCCGCCGCGACGTCGACGTTCGTGATCGGGAACTTCAACCCGTTCTCCGGCGCGGACGCGTCCTTCGGCCCGGAGATGATCGCGGGATGCCAGCCCGCTGTGCGCCTCATCGACGCCGCGGGCGGCGTCTCGGGCCACGACTTCACGTGCCTGCAGGTCGACACTCGCGGTGACCCAGCGGATGCCGTCCCGGCGGCGAACAAGCTGATCGCCACGAACTCGACGCTCGAGGGGATCCTCGGCCCGAGCGCCGACGAGGCGCTCGCGACGGCGCCGATCCTCGACCAGGCTCAGGTCCCGATGTTCGTCGACACCGGTCAGGCGTACTTCGACAAGACGAGCCTCAAGTACTTCTGGCGCATAACGCCCGCCGACGACGTCAAGGGCTATGCCTTGGCCCTCTGGGCGCACAAGGTCGGCTACACGCGCGCCGCGGCGGTGTTCGGCAACGACGCCGGCAGCCAGTCCGACGTGCCGACGCTTCTCAAGGCGTACAAGAAGCTCGGCGGCAAGATGGTGAGCAATCAGGTGATCGCGCTCAACCAGAGCTCGTACCGCACCGAGATCGAGCAGATGCTGGCCACACACCCGCAGGTGATCTTCACCGAGGTCGATCCCCAGACCGCCGCGACCTTCCTGAGCGAGCTCCAGCAGCTGCACGGTCTTATTCCCATCATCGGCACCGAGGTCACCTTGCAGGCGCCCTGGCTGAAGGCGGTCACCGGAGCACTCGGCAAGCAGGCGATGAGCAAGTACTTCACCGGCATGCAGCCGTACGCGCCGACGTCGGGCAAGTCGTGGAGCACCTACAACGCGGCGTTGCTGGCCTCCAAGGGTTCGGTGCCGAACCCCTCTCAGTGGTCGAGCGACCCCTACTCGATGACCTACTACGACGCCGTCAACGTCATGGCGCTCGCGATGATCGCGGGCAACACGACCGACCGGTCGAAGTACAACGCCTTCGTGACCGCGGTGACCGAGCCCGGCGCGGGCAAGACCGTCGTCCACTCCTTCGCCGAGGGAAAGGCGGCGCTGCGGGCCGGGAAGAAGATCCAATACGTCGGGGCGGGTGGACCGATCGTCTTCAACGCCTGGCACAACTCGGCCGGGGCGTTCGAGGCGGCGCGCCAGAGCAATGGCAACGTCGCACTCGTGGGCGAGATCACGGCGTCCCAGATCGCCTCGCTGAGCAAGTGAGCACGGGTGGCGCCACGCAGCCGCGGTCGCAGTAGCCCGTGAGCCTTTTCGTCCTGTCCATTGGCTTCGGCCTGATCACCGCCTCGATCCTCGCGATCGCGAGCGTCGGTTTCACGTTGCAGTTCGGCGTGACCAACATCTTGAACCTCGCGTACGGCGACGTGATGACCGGTGCGGCGTTCATCGCCTACCTCGTGACGCGAGCCGGTGGGAGCCTTTGGGCGGCGCTGCTCGCCGGGGCGATCACCGGCTCGCTCGCCTCCTATGTCCTCAACCGCTTCCTGTACACGCCGTTCGTGCGGCACGGAACGCGACTGTTCGGGATGATCATCGTGACGATCTCGGTCAGCCTCGTGCTGCAGAACGGGCTCCAGGCGATCTTCGGAGCGTCGTTCTTCAGCCTCGTGCTCCCCCGGACCGCCTCGTACGGCTTCGCCGGGATGATCTTCACCGGCCAGCAGCTGCTCATCATGGGGATCGCAGTCGTGGCGATGGCGGTAGTGCACTCGTTGCTCAGCTACACGCGCCTCGGCCGTGCCATGCGCGCGACCGCGGCCGACCCCGAGCTGGCGCGCGGCTGCGGCGTGGCGACCGACCGCGTGGTCGGTGTCGCGTGGCTCATGTCCGGTGCGCTGTGCGGGATCGCCGGCGTGACGCTCGTGATGAACGTGACGAGCTTCTCCTCGACGACCGGCGGGTCCTTCCTCATCCCGGTGGTGGCGGCTGCAGTGCTCGGCGGCGTGGGCCACCCCTACGGCGCCATGATCGGCGCACTCGTCATCGGTCTCGCGAGCGAGGTCTCCGCGGCGTTCGTCAATCCTGCCTACAAGGAAGTCGTTGCTTTCGGCGTACTGGTCGTGGTGCTCCTCGTCCGCCCCCAGGGCATATTCGCCGAGATCGCGA
The DNA here is from genome assembly GCA_025464005.1 of Acidimicrobiaceae bacterium. GTDB lineage: Bacteria > Actinomycetota > Acidimicrobiia > Acidimicrobiales > Bog-793 > RYN-46. The sequence continues at coordinate 63,146 of JAODBO010000139.1, forward strand.
CCCAAAAGGAGGTCGTCGCGTGAGCACGGCGATGCAGTTCTACGTGTCCAACCTGCTCGTGTACCTTGGCGTCGACGTGATGGCCTGCCTCGGCCTCAACCTGCAGTTCGGGGTGGCGGGGATCGTGAACTTCGCGTTCATCATCTTCCAGGCCGCGGGCGCCTACACCGCGGCGGTCTTGACGCTCGGGTCGTCGAGCGCGGGCGGAGGCTTCCAGAGCTACATCGGCGGAGCGAGGCTCCCCTTCCCGGTGCCCTTCCTGGCGGCGGCAGTCGTCGGAGGGCTGCTCTCGCTCCTCGTCGGGCTCGTCGCGCTGCGCAAGCTACGCACGGACTACCAGGCGATGGTGATGCTCGTCATCTCGCTCATCGCCACGACGGTGGCGACGAACGCGACCGGGCTCGTGAACGGCTCGAACGGTCTTGCGACCATACCGAAGCCGCTGCAGAGCGTGCTCGGCCTCTCGCTCGTCGGCTACCAGTGGGTGTACGTGGCGATCACGTTCGCCTTCTGCGCGCTCGTGTGGGTCGGCGTCCATCGGATCACCTCCTCCCCACTCGGCAGGACACTTCGCGCCGTGCGGGACAACGAAGCGGCGGCGGGCGCGCTCGGCAAGAACGTCACGGTCTTGCGGCTCGTCGCGTTCGTCACCGGTGGGGCGATCGCCGGGCTGTCCGGCGCGATCCTCGTCCAGTTCATCTCGGCGTGGTCGCCCGGCAGCTGGCTGTTCCCGGAGAGCTTCGTCTACTTCGCGGCGCTCATCGTGGGCGGCTCCGGCAACAACGTCGGTGCCGCGGTGGGGGCTCTCCTCGTCCCCGTCGCCTTCCTCGAGTCGACCCGCTACATACCCCAGTTCGGCTACCCGGGCCTCGTCGACGCGCTCCAGTGGGTCGTGGTCGGACTTCTCACCCTCACGGTGATGTGGTTCCGTCCGAAGGGCGTCTTCCCGGAGCGTCCCGGACGATTCGCGCGCCGGGCGCAAGTGCCGTGAGCAGCCCTCTGGAAGGAGCCCGTGCCGCCATCCTCGAGGTCGAGGGGCTGCGGCGCAGCTTCGGCGGAGTACAGGCTGTCCGCGGTGTCTCGTTCGCCGTCGCAGAGGGGACGATCACCGGGCTCATCGGTCCGAACGGCGCGGGCAAGTCCACCGTGCTAGCGATGATCGCGGGCTCGACGTCGCCTTCGGCCGGATCGATCACCTTTCGCGGTCAGGACATCTCCGGCAAGCCGCCGCACCGTATCGCCCGGCTCGGCGTGATCAGGACGTTCCAGAGCTCGAGCGAGTTCGAGCGGCTCACGGTGCTCGAGAACATGCTCGTCGCCGCCGGGAGCCAGCGCGGGGAGCGGATGGGCAATGCGCTGCTCGGCCGATGGCGGTGGCGCTCCGAGGAGGAGGAGATGGTCGAGAGGGCACGCGTGCTCCTGGAGCGCTTCGAGATCCCCGCCAAAGAGGACGAGCTGGCCGGCAACCTGAGCGGCGGCCAGAAGCGGCTGCTCGAGCTGGCCCGCTCGTTGATGAGCGAGCCGCAGCTATTGCTCCTCGACGAGCCGATGGCCGGCGTCAACCCTTCGCTCGTCCGCCGGCTCGAGGAGCACCTCCTCGGGCTACGAGCGGAGGGCCTGACCATGCTGATGGTGGAGCACGAGCTCGGGGTCGTGGAGCGCCTCTGCGACCCCGTCGTCGTGATGGCGCAGGGCCAGGTGCTCTCGACCGGGACCATGAGCGAGCTTCGCTCCGACCAGCAGGTGCTCGATGCCTACCTCGTCGGCTAGTCCCGTGCGTCCAGAGACGCTGCTGGAGGTTCGAGGGTTCGGCGTCGGCTACGGCGGGGCACCGATCGTCGACGATCTCGACCTCACCGTCGGCAACGGCGAGATCGTCGCGGTCATCGGGCCGAACGGCTCGGGAAAGAGCACCTTGTTGAAGGGGCTCACCGGACGTGCCCAGGTGGTGCACGGGAGCGTTCTCCTCGCGGGCGCGGATGTCACCAGCCACCGTGAGGACAAGCTCTGTCGTCTCGGGCTCGGCTTCGTGCCCCAGCACAAGGACGTCTTCCCGACGCTCACCGTGGAGGACAACCTCAAGATGGGCGGCTACCTGCTTGCACGCAGCAAGATCGGGCGCCGCGTCGACGAGGTTCTCGAGGTGTTCCCGGCGCTCGCGCCGATGCGCCAGCGGACCGCTGTCCGGCTGTCGGGTGGCGAGCGCAAGATGCTGGCGATCGGCCGGGTCCTGATGCTCGAGCCGAAGCTGCTCCTGCTCGACGAGCCGACAGCGGGCCTCTCGCCGGAGCTCGCGCGTCACCTTCTCCACGACCAGCTGCCCGCGCTCGTCTCGAGGGGCGTCTCGATCCTGCTCGTCGAGCAGAAGGCGCTCGACGCCCTGACGGTGAGCGACTGGGGCTACGTGCTCGTGGGCGGCGGCGTGCAGATCTCCGGGCCGGCCCGTGACCTGCTCGAGCGGCCGGACATCCGAGAGGTCTTCCTCGGGAGCGCGGCGCGACCCGCCGTGCCGGCGCGAGCGAACCCGTGACACCCGACTCGGGCGCCGCGGACTGGAGCGCGCAGGCGCTCGAGCGGCGTCTCGCGGGAACGGCCACGAGGGAGTACCGCAGCAAGAGCGACCTCGTCGCGGAGACCGTCCGCGAGCTCATCGCCGATGGCACGTTCCCTCCGGGCGCGCACCTTCGCCAGCGTGAGCTCGCCGCGCTCTTCGAGCTCAGCCCGACGCCGGTACGAGAAGGATTGCGGCGACTCGAGTCGGAGGGCCTCGTGCGATTCGACGTCCATCGGGGGGCGACCGTCACGGCGCCTCCGATGGAGCGCCTCGAGGAGCATCTCCGGATCCTCGTGGTGCTCGAGGCGTTCGCGGGCGAGCTCGCCGCGGCGAAGATGACCGTCGAGCGACTCCAGGAGCTGCGTACGCTCGCGGCGGCGCACGCGAGCTGCCAGGAAGGCGACCCGCGCATCCGGGACCTCAACCGCCGGTTCCACTTCTGCATCTACGAGAGTGCCGGCTCTCCGATGCTGCTCACGTTGCTGAGCTTCCTGTGGCGGTCGTTCCCGATGGGCCCGCAGTTCTGGCGGCCACACCCCGACTCGGTCGCGGAGCACGCCCTTCTCGTCCAGGCGCTCGAGAGCGGGGACGCGGAGCGCGTGCGGACCGTGCTGCACGACCACGTCGTCGGCAGCCTCGAGCCGATCCGGACCGACACGCCGACCGCGAGCACGGAGACGACGGCGACGACGCTCTCGGCGCACGAGCCCGGCTGATCGGCGAGCGGCCGAGCGGCGCGAGTCGCCCGCCCAGGGATCGGTCGGCGACTGGCGCTCGGCTCGGTCAGCCGGCCCGGCGCGAGAGGCCGTCGGCGAGGATCGCCCGGGCGGCCGTGACGTCCTCCGCACGCGGGCCGTCTCCGTCACCGGGGACTTCGAGCATGGCCGGAGCGTGCTGTAGATCCGGGTGGCCGATGAGGCACGCGAGAGCGCTCACGCCGATCTCGCCGTCGCCGAGGTTCTCGTGGCGGTCGCGGTTCGCACCGAGCGCGACCTTCGAGTCGTTGAGGTGGATGCAGCGGAGCCGATCGAGGCCCACCGCCGCGTCGAGCGCCGCGACGGCAGCATCTGCTGCCTCGATGGTCGAGAAGTCGACGCCCGACGCGAACAGATGCTGGGTGTCGAGGCACACCCCGAGGCGTGGGTCGGCTCCGGTCGCGTCGATGATCGCGGCGAGCTCGGCGAAGCTCCTTCCCACGGTGCCGCCTGTGCCGGCGGCGTTCTCGAGCAGCAGCGGGCACGGGGTGTCGCCGAGCACACGGCCAGCCTCGTCGAGCGCGCTGATGAGCGCACCTTTGACCTGGGCGAGCACTGCCTCGAGCCCGGCGCCACGATGGCTTCCGACGTGGAGGACGACGCCCGACGCGCCGATGGCGGTGGCGGCTACGAGATTCTCGACCAGGCTCCGCCTCGAGCGGGCGAAGAGCTCGTCGTCGGCCGCGGCGAGGTTGATGAGGTAGGTGGCGTGGCAGTACGTGGCGTGGACGCTCGGGTGAGCCGCCTGGGCGGCACGGTAGGCGGCGAGGGACTCGGCGCTGTGTGACGGGCTGCGCCACATCCGTGGGCTCTGGGTGAATATCTGGACGACGTCGGCCCCGATCGACACTCCACGGTCGAGCGCCTTGAGGAGGCCTCCTGACGAACTGACGTGCGCGCCGATATCCATGGCGAGCACGGTAGCGGCGGCCGGTGATCGACGGCGTGCCCGAGCACCTATCGTTGTCGCGATGAGCAGGAAGTTCTTCGTCCGCACCTTCGGTTGCCAGATGAACGAGCACGACTCGCGACGCATCGCTGCAGATCTCGTCGCCGACGGCATGGAGGCGACGGATGACCTCGAGGAAGCCGACGTCGTCGTGCTCAACACCTGCTGCATCCGCGAGAATGCTGACAACAAGCTCTACGGCCACCTCGGGCACCTGAAGTCGCTCCAGGAGCGACGCCCGGGCCTGCAGATAGCGGTCGGCGGCTGCCTCGCCCAGAAGGACCAGGGCACGCTGTTGCAACGGGCGCCCTTCGTCAACGTCGTCTTCGGTACCCACAACGTCGGCCGAGCCGCGGGACTGCTCCACGAGGCGGCTGCGACGGGTCGGTCGATCCTCGACGTCCCCGACGCGCCGGCGTCCGACGCCGATGCGTTCGCCTCTGCGCTGCCTGTCCGTCCGGATCTGCCGCACGCGGCCTGGGTGACGATCCAGGTCGGATGCGACAACTCGTGCGCCTTCTGCATCGTGCCGGCGGTGCGCGGCCCGGAGCAGAGCCGCCCCGTGGACGAGCTCATCGCCGAGGTGGAGTCGCTCGCTCGTAACGGGACCGTGGAGGTCACCCTCCTCGGCCAGAACGTCAACTCCTACGGGCGTGACATCACGAGGCGCCGCCCCCTCTTCGCCGAGCTGCTTCGCTCGGTCGGCGCCGTCGAGGGCATCCGGCGGGTGCGCTTCACGAGCCCCCACCCGAAGGACCTGCGCCCGGAGACGATCGCCGCGATGGCCGAGACCGACGCGGTGTGCGAGCAGCTCCACCTGCCGCTGCAGTCGGGAAGCGACCGGGTGCTCACGGCGATGCGCCGCGGCTACAGCTCGGGCCGCTACATGGAGCGCCTGGCAGCGGCGCGAGAGGCGATCGCGGACCTGGCCGTGACGACCGACATCATCGTCGGCTTTCCCGGTGAGACCGAAGACGACTTCGAGAGGACGCTCGAAGTGGTCGCAGAGGTCGGCTACGACAGCGCCTACACCTTCATCTTCTCGCCGCGTCCCGGAACGCGGGCAGCGCTGATGGTCGACGAGCTCGTGCCCGACGACGTCGTCGCGGAGCGCTTCGCCCGGCTGGCCGCGGTGGTCGAGCGCTCCGCGCTGCTTCGCCACCGAGCCCGGGTCGGTCGCGTCGAGGAGGTCATCGTCGAGGGCCCGTCGAAGAAGGACGCCACCCTTCTCACCGGCAGGACGCGCCAAGGCAAGCTCGTGCACTTCGAGCCTCGGCTCGAGACCCGCGAGGGTGACGGTGCGGCGTCGGCGCCGGGCGAGTCACCGGGCGAGGCCCTGATCCTCGGGCCGGGCGCGTTCGCGAACGTACGCGTCTCCTACGCCGGCCCGCACCATCTCGTCGGCGAGCTCGTGTCGTTCGAGCAGCCAGCGCGCCCCGCTCGACGGCGAATCGCCCTGCCCGTCGCAGCACACTGACGGCCTCGCCGAGCCGCGCCGCCGATCCCGGCAGGGCCGACGCACGGGGTGGAGGCGACCGACCGGGGAGCATCTGCGTCCCGGCGTAGAATGACCCGTTGTGAGCGTGTTCGCGAAAGTCCTGCGTGCTGGCGAGGGAAAGAAGGTCCGGAGCCTCGCCGGACTCGTCCCCCTCGTCAACGAGCTCGAGCCCGAGGTCAGCGCGATGAGCGACGAGGAGCTCGCGCACATGACCGTGGCCTTCCGGGAGCGCGTCGACCAGGGCGAGGACCTCAACGACCTGCTCGTCGAGGCATTCGCGGTCGTGCGCGAGGCGGCCCGGCGCACGATCGGTCAGCGCCACTACGACGTCCAGCTCATGGGCGGCATGGCGCTGCACTTCGGATGGATCGCCGAGATGCGCACCGGTGAGGGCAAGACGCTCGTCTCCACCTTGCCCGTCTATCTCAACGCGCTCTCTGGCAAGGGCGTGCACGTCGTGACGGTCAACGACTACCTGGCTCGGCGTGACGCCGAGTGGATGGGCCGCGTCTACCGCTTCCTCGGCCTCGAGGTCGGGCTCGTCGTGCCCGACGTCGACACGCCGGACGCCAAGCGCGCGGCCTATGCGGCGGACATCACCTACGGGACGAACACCGAGTTCGGCTTCGACTACCTGCGGGACAACATGGCCGTGGAGCGCGACCAGATGGTCCAGCGCGGGCACAGCTTCGCGATCGTCGACGAGGTCGACTCCATCCTCATCGACGAGGCGCGCACGCCCCTCATCATCAGCGGGCCGTCGGACGAGTCGACGCGCCTCTATTACCAGTTCGCGAGCGTCGTACGGACCCTCAAGCGCGACGAGGACTACGAGGTCGACGAGGAGAAGCGCACGGTCGTTCCTACCGAGGACGGCATCGCGAAGGTCGAGCGCCAGATCAGCGTCGAGAACCTCTACGACGCCGTCGCGGTCAACTACGTGCACCAGCTCGGCAAGGCCCTCGAGGCCAAGGAGCTCTACCACCGGGACAAGGAGTACATCGTCGCCGACGGCGAGGTGAAGATCGTCGACGAGTTCACCGGGCGCATCCTCGAGGGGCGCCGCTGGTCCGACGGCCTCCACCAGGCCGTCGAGGCCAAGGAGCGTGTACGCATCAAGGAAGAGAACCACACCTGGGCGACGGTGACGCTCCAGAACTACTTCCGCATGTACGAGAAGCTCGCCGGGATGACCGGTACGGCCGAGACCGAGGCGGCCGAGTTCGCCTCCACCTACGACCTCCAGGTGGTGCCGATACCGACGAACCGCCCGATGGTCCGTGACGACGGTGCCGACCTCGTGTTCAAGACCGAGGAAGGCAAGTTCAAGGCGGTCGTCGAGGACATCGCGGAGCGCTTCGAGACGGGCCAGCCCGTGCTCGTCGGCACGGCGTCGGTCGAGAAGTCCGAGCACCTCTCCCGCCTCCTCGACAAGCAGGGCATACCGCACACGGTCCTCAACGCCAAGCAGCACACCCGTGAGGCCCAGATCGTCGCCCAGGCCGGCCGACTCCACGGGGTCACCGTGGCGACCAACATGGCCGGCCGTGGCGTCGACATCCTGCTCGGTGGCAACCCCGGCGGGCTCGCCCAAGATGCCGTTCTCGCCGAGGGTCTCGACCCGGAGACAGACGAGGGCGCAGCTCGAGGCGCCGAGCTGCTCGCGAAGTTCTCCGCCGAGTGTGCCGCGGAGGCGGACCAGGTGCGCGAGCTCGGCGGGCTCTACGTGCTCGGCAGCGAGCGCCACGAGAGCCGGCGCATCGACAACCAGCTGCGAGGTCGTTCCGGTCGCCAGGGCGACCCGGGCGAGAGCCGCTTCTTCCTCTCGCTCGAGGACGAGCTCATGCGACTGTTCGCGAGCGGCGCCATGAGCTGGGTGATGGACCGTGCGCTGCCGGAGGACGTGCCGATCGAGGCTCGCATGGTCAGCCGGGCGATCGAGCGTGCGCAGAACACCGTGGAGGCGCGCAACGCGGAGGTCCGCAAGGACGTCCTCAAGTACGACGAGGTGATGAACGAGCAGCGCAAGGTGATCTACGAGCGGCGCTTGCAGATCCTCGACGGCGAGGACCTGCGCGAGCGCACGCTCGACCTGCTCGAGACGACGCTGGAGCGCGTCGTCACGACCGCTTGCCCGAACGACTTCGCCGAAGAATGGGACCTCGAGCGGCTCGTGAACGAGCTCGCCCAGTACTACCCGACCGAGTTCACCGTCGAGGACCTCGAGCAGGCCGACACCGTGGAGCAGCTTGTCGAGAGCGTGCTCGCGGATGCCGTCGAGCACTACGAGCAGCGCGAGCAGACGATGCCCGGCGGCGAGGAGATGGCACGCCAGGTCGAGCGCCAGATCATGATGCAGATCATCGATCAGCGCTGGCGCCAGCACCTGTCCGAGATGGACTACCTGCGCGAAGGCATCCACCTCCGGGGGATCGCCCAGACCGATCCGCTCGTCGCGTGGCAGCGCGAGGGTTTCGAGCTCTTCGGCAAGCTGATGGATTCGATCGACGACGACTACCTGCGCTACGTCATGCACGTCCAGCTGCTCGTCGAGCAAGAGGTCGCCCCCGACTACACCCAGGCCAGCTTCGAGGCCGCCGACGACCCGGCGAGCGGTCTCGCGACTGCAGCCGGCTTCGAGCCGGCGGCGGACGAGTCTGTGGAGGGGGCCGGAGCCGCCCAGCGTCTCGCCGCGCCGCCAAGACCGGCGGCCGCGCCCGACGCCCCTCGTCCCGCCCGCCCTGCCAACGTGTCCCGAAGCGCTGGCGCCGAGCTCGCGGGAGCCCGCGCTCCCGACCCCAAGCTCGGCCGCAACGACCCGTGCTGGTGCGGGAGTGGCAAGAAGTTCAAGCTCTGCCACGGCGCTGCCTGAGCGGTGGCGAGCAAGCCGCCCGTCGACGGTCCTTCCGCGCCCCTTCGCGAGCCACGGGAGGGGATCGCCGCCGAGCTCGCCGACCTGCGCCAACGGCTCGATGCCGCCGCCGAGTACCTGCACCTCGACGAGCAGCGCTCGGCGCTCGTCCGGCTCGAGGTCGAGGTGGCCGCGCCCGAGCTCTGGTCCGACCCGGCTCGGGCGCGTGAGGTCACGACGGCCTACGGCCGGGCCAAGAGTGACGTCGACGCACTCGACGACCTTGCCCAGCGGCTAGGCGACGCGTCCGAGCTCCACGAGCTCGCCCTCGAGGAGGGTCCCGAGGCCGTGATGGCAATCGCCGACGAGCTCGACGCGACCATCGCCCACGTCGGTCGGGCGCTCGGCGACCTGGAGCTTCGCAGCCTGTTCTCCGGGGAGCACGACGAGCGCGACGCGGTGGCCGAGATCCACGCCGGCGCCGGCGGTACGGACGCGCAGGGCTGGGCCGAGATGATGCTGCGCATGTACCTGCGCTGGGCGGAGCGGCGCGGCTTCTCGGTCGAGGTGGACGAGGTCTCGCCCGGTCAGGAGGCGGGGATCCTCTCCGCTACGTTCATCGTGCGGGGGCCGAACGCGTACGGCCTCCTGACGGCGGAGCGGGGTGTGCACCGGCTCGTCAGGATGTCGCCGTACGACTCCCAGCACCGGCGCCAGACGAGCTTCGCGTCGTTCGAGGTCACGCCGTTCCTCGACGACCTCTCCGACGAGGTGCAGATCGACGACAAGGACCTGCGCATCGACACCTACCGCTCGTCGGGCGCCGGCGGCCAGCACGTCAACGTCACTGACTCCGCCGTGCGCATCACCCACCTGCCGACCGGGGTCGTCGTGTCGTGTCAGAACGAGCGCAGCCAGCACCAAAATAAGGCGAAGGCGATGCAGATCCTCGCCGCCAAACTTGCCGAGCTGCAACGCGAAGAACGACGTAACGAGATGTCGGCGCTCACCGGCCCCCAGAACAAGGTTGAGTGGGGCAGCCAGATCCGGTCGTATGTGCTCGCGCCCTACCAGCTCGTGAAGGATCTGCGCACCGAGTACGAGACGGGCAACGTCGAGGTGGTGCTCGACGGCGACCTCGAGGACTTCATGGTCGCCTACCTCCGCTGGCGGCGATCGGCCTCGGCGGATTGACGCAGATCGACCTGCCGGCTCAGCGAGAATGAAGCCGTGACATGGATGGATCAGCGGTGACACGTTCGGACGGGAAATAATGACACGCGTGTTGCACCCGCGATCGTCGACCGTGTGTTCGGCCGGGCCGCATAGGCGCGACGGCTGTCCGCGGACCCCGAAAGTCACTGGACCTGCACGGTCAGGCTGGTAGTCTGACCCGGACTGGTGGGCTATAGGGCACACTGTGTCGGGCCAGGAAATACGCCCAAAGGGGGCATCCGATTCGGCTGCGTGCCGATGGCTCCGTTACGAGCCGGATCGATGGTGTGACGCCGTCCCGGTAGACCACGAGGAAGAGGACGATGATCCGCTTCGACAACGTCACGAAGAGCTACAAGGGTCTGGCACCTGCTCTGGACGACATCTCGCTCGAGATACAGAAGGGGGAGTTCGTCTTCCTCGTCGGCTCTTCGGGCTCGGGCAAGACGACATTCTTGAAACTCCTGCTTCGCGAGGCAGTTCCGGACTCGGGATCGATCCGGGTCGCCGGGCGCGACATCGGTGACCTTTCCCACTGGCGCGTGCCCTACTTGCGACGAAATCTCGGCTGTGTCTTCCAGGACTTCCGTCTGCTGCCGAACAAGACGGTCACGGAGAACGTCGCGTTCGCCCTCGAGGTGATCGGGCGGCCGAAGAGCGTGATCAAGACCCAGGTATGCCAGGTGCTCGACCTCGTCGGCCTCGGTCAGAAGGGCGAGAGGATGCCCCACGAGCTCTCCGGCGGCGAGCAGCAGCGCGTCGCGGTGGCTCGTGCGTTCGTCAACCGTCCGCTCGTCCTCCTCGCCGACGAGCCCACGGGCAATCTGGACCCGTCGACGAGCCAGGGGATCATGAAGCTGCTCGACCGGATCAACCGGACCGGGACCACCGTCGTCATGGCGACCCACGACGTCGGGATCGTCGACACGATGCGTCGCCGGGTCATCGAGCTCGATCGCGGCCGGCTCGTGCGCGACCAGGCCCGCGGCGTCTACGGCTACGGCGACATGACGTCCTCGACGAGAGGCGTGCCCGTCGTCGCCATGGCGGGAAATGGCGATCTTGGCCACGACGCCGCGGGCGACCCGGTGACGAGCAGAGTCGCCGCGGTCCGCGCACGCCGGGGTCAACGGTGAGGCATCTGCTCACCGGCCGGGCCCAGCTGGAAGGGCTTCCCGGCGTCTCGGCGGGGCGGCACTGATGGCGGTTTCGTTCGAGTACGTGGCCAAGGAGACGGCCACGAATCTCTGGCGCAACCGGATGATGGCCCTGGCGGCGATCCTCACGGTCGCGGTCTCGCTCTCCCTCGTCGGCACCGCGCTGTTGCTGCGCCAGGCGGTCAACCGCCAGATCGGGCAGTGGAGCAACAACGTCAGCCTCCAGGTGTTCATGAACCCGGACGCGACGAGCCAGCAGATCGCGAACGTCCGGTCGATGATCGAGCAGACGCCACAGATCACTCACGTCACCTATCTCGACCACGCGCAGTCCTACGCCCAGGCCAAGCAGGTGCTCGCGGGTGAGCTGACGGCGATCGAAGCACTCTCGCCGGCCACGGTTCCGACGGTGTTCCGCTGTCAGCTGAAGAACCCGTCCGAGGCGACGACGGTGCAGGCCACGTTCAACAGCGGCGTTCCAGGGGTGTACCAGGCGATCTCGCCGAGCCGGAGCATCCACGTGATGCAGCAGGTCACCAACGTCCTCCAGCTGATCCTGCTCGTGATAGCGATCGTGCTGCTGATCTCGTCGCTCGTGCTCATCCTCAACGCGATCCGCATGGCGATCTTCGCCCGCCGCCGCGAGGTCGGGGTGATGAAGCTGGTCGGGGCGACCAATTGGTTCATCCGCGTCCCCTTCATGCTCGAGGGCCTCGTCCAGGGCCTGCTCGGCGCGGTCGTCGCGGTCGTCATCGTGCTGATGTCCAACTTCGGCGTGAGCTACCTCATCCGCCACTACAAGGTGTCGGTGCTCGGATCGGCCGTGCTGCCGGCGCACGACCTCGTGGTGACCGAGCTGCTCGTCGTGCTCATCGGCATCGTCGTCGGCGTTGCCGGCTCGTCGGTCGCCGTCCGGCGCTTCCTCGACGTCTGACCCGCGCCCTCCTCTTCGTGCAGGCGCTCGTGGCGGTCGACTCCTGGGGCGCGGCGCGCGCCGCGGTCGGGGTGATCGGTCCCGGTGGGCTCATCGCCGAACGGGGGGACCCCTCGGTCGCCCTCGCTTGGGCTTCGGTGACGAAACTCTGCACGAGCCTCGCTGTGCTCGTCGCGGTCGAGGAGGGGAGCGCCTCGCTCGACGACGCGGCCGGCCCGCCGGGCTCCACCGTCCGCCACCTGCTCGCGCACGCGTCGGGCCTCGGCCCAGCGGATCCCGACCGGCCGATCGCGGCCCCCGGGACCCGGCGGATCTACTCGAACGCGGGCTTCGAGGTGCTCGCGGCACACCTCGAAGCCCGCACCGGCATGGACTTCGCCTCGTACCTGCGCTCCGGCGTGCTCGAGCCACTCGCGATGTCGGGGACCAGGCTCGAGGGGTCCGCTGCGGCGGGCGCCGTCGGCCCGCTCGCCGACCTGTTGGCCCTCGGCGCCGAGCTGCTGCGGCCGAGCCTCGTCTCGCGTGCGATCTTCCAGGCGGCGACATCGGTCGCCTTTCCCGGTCTCGCGGGCGTCCTGCCGGGCTTCGGCCGCCAGGACCCCTGTGACTGGGGGCTCGGCTTCGAGCTGAAGGACGCCAAATCGCCACACTGGACCGGCAGCCGCAACTCGCCGGCGACCTTTGGCCACTTCGGCCAGAGCGGAACGTTCCTGTGGGTCGACCCCGTCGCCGACGTGGCGTGCGCCGCGCTCACGGATCGTCCCTTTGGAGACTGGGCCGTGCAGGCTTGGCCCGTGCTCGCGGACGAGGTGATGAGCGAGATCTCGGCCGGTCGATGAGCGACGTCTTCGGGCATCGCTCGAGCGGTGCAGGACTACGCTGGCCCGCCGTGAGACGGATCGAGACCCCGGAACCCGAGACGCCAGATCCGAGCAGAGCGGATCCGCCGCAGCCGGGCACCAGCGCCCGGCTCCCCACGGCGGGGCCGCTCGCATGAAAGGTGTCCTGCTCGCGGGCGGCACGGGCAGTCGCCTGCACCCTCTGACTCGCATCACCAACAAGCACCTGCTGCCGATCTACGACCGGCCGATGATCGCCTATGCCGTCGAGGCGCTTGTGAAGGCCGGGATCTCCGAGATCATGGTCGTGACCGGTGGCACCCACGCGGGGGAGTTCCTCCGGCTGCTCTCCAACGGCGAGCAGCACGGCGTCGACCGTCTCTGCTACGCCTACCAGGACCGGCCAGGTGGGATCGCCGAGGCGCTCGGTCTCGCCGAGCGCTTCGTCGGCGACGACCCGGTGCTCGTGATGCTCGCGGACAACGTCTTCGGCCGCTCCATCAGGCCGACGGTGGAGGCTTTCGGGACCCAGCGCATCGGCGCCAGGATCGTGCTCGCGCCAGTGGCCGAGCCCGAGCACCTGCGCCATCTCGGCGTGCCGGAGCTCACCGACGACGGCAAGGTGGTGCGGATCGTCGAGAAGCCCACCGATCCGCCGAGCAACTACTGCGTCACCGGCGTCTACTGCTACGACCCGTCGGTCTTCTCGGTGATCTCGACGCTCGAACCGTCAGGCCGAGGGGAGCTCGAGATCACGGACGTGAACAACCACTACGTCGACAAGGGCCTCATGTCCTACGACGTGCTCGACGGCTTCTGGGGCGACGCGGGCGAGTCGATCGACGCCTACTACACCGTGAACGACCACGTCCGCCGCCAGGGCGTCAACCTCGACTGACCGGAGGCTCCACGCGTTCCACGCGGGGATAAGGAGTCGGGAGCCGGAGCGCGCCGCGCCTCCATCTCCTCGGCGTGAGCGGGATCGTCCTTCGAACGTCCTCGTAGAGCCAGCGGCCGGCATTCCTGCGCGTCCACGCGTTGAGGCCGACCACCCGCACGGCGCCGCGAGCGCCGAGCGGCGCCGCGACGATGGAGGAGAGCACCCGGCTGAGTCGGTGCTCGAGGGCGAGCGACGCCCGTACCTGCTCGCGGTAGCTGGCGCCGACCCGCTCGGGGGACGTCGCGCCATGGTCGATGATCGCCTCGGCGCATTCGGTCCCCGTCTCGAGCGCCTGCGCGATGCCTTCGCCGGTGAACGGGTCCGCGGCGTACGCGGCGTCGCCCACGTAGAGGACGCGCCCGCCGCGGGCCGCGACCACGACGCGGTCGATGCCGGAGGGGATGGGCCAGGACTTCGCCGGCGCCTCGAGCGCGGCGTCACCGCCGAGCAGCGACGAGAGGAAGGGGCCCTCCAGCTCGTCTCGCCACGCCGAGGCGAGCGCGGCTCCCGAGACGCCCGCGGTGCGCCTCACGCAGATGCCCACGTTCGCCACGCCCCCGGCGAGGGGGAACGACCAGGCGTATCCCGGTAGCAGCGCGGGGTCGAACCACACCCACAGCCGCTCCGACGCGCCGCTGCTGACCCCGGTGACGTAGGCCCGGTAGGCGTGCCAGTCGCCCTCGAGCACGCGCCCGCCGCGGACGCGGGGAGCTTGTCCTACGGCGAGCTGCGCTCGAACCTTCGACCACGCCCCGTCCGCGGCGACGACGTACCGGGAGCGGACCTCGAGCCCGCCGGACAACCCGGCAGTGCACGCGGCGCCCGGGAGCGCCCCGTCCAGCTCCTCGACTTCGAGCGCCTCGAGGCCCTGGCCCTCGAGGACGGTCGCTCCTGCCCCGCGGGCGAGCTCGAGCAGCGCTGCGTCGAGGTCACGCCGGCGTGCGACGGCGGCCTTGCACGCGTCGTTCCCGGAGAGGGGGAGGTGCGCGATGCGACCAAACTCCGAACGCACCGCCAACGATTCGACGGGGGTGAAGGACTCCACCCTCATCGGGTCGAGGCCGAGGGCGTCGAGGCGCCGGAGCGCCCCGGTCGTCAGCCCGTCGCCACAGCACTTGTCGCGTGGGAACCGCGCCTTGTCGACGAGCACGACGTCGACCCCGGCTCGTGCGAGCGTCGTGGCCGCCGCGCTTCCCGCCGGCCCGCCGCCGACGACGAGGACGTCGGTCTCGAGGCCGGCCGTCACGCCCGCACCACGCCTTCGATCTCCCCGGGCCCGGCCCGGGTGGGAGCGACCGCAGCAGCAAGAGCGCCCTCGAGCGCGCCGTGCACGAACTGGTAGCCGCTCCTCTCGAGCTTGCCCGGTAGCACGCGCTGGCTGACGCAGAGCACTTCGCGGGTCGTCTCTTGGCCGGCGATGAGCCCCAGCAAGGGTCGCGGCATCGAGAGCAATGCGGGCCGGTGCACGATCGCGGCGAGGGCTGCGGTCAGCTCGGCGTTGCGCACCGGCTCGGGCGAGGTGGCGTTGCACGGGCCGGACAGCTCCGGATCGTCGGCGGCTTGCAGCAGCGCACCCACCTCGTCCTCGAGCGAGATCCAGCTCGTCCACTGCCGCCCCGTACCGAGACGGCCACCGAGGCCCGCTCGGAACAACGGCAACTGGATCCGCAGGCTGCCTCCCCCAGGACCGAGCACCACGCCCGAGCGAAGGTTGACCACGCGGGCACCCGCATCGCGGGCGGGCGCGCTCGCCTCCTCCCAGGCCCGGCAGATCTCGGCGAGCGTCCCGCTCCCGCCGGCGCTCGTCTCGTCGAGGATCTCCTCCCCCCGCTCGCCGTAGAAGCCGACCGCCGACATCGAGACGAGGACGGGGCGTGGACCCGGCGCGTCCGCGATCGACCGCGCCACGGCGTGGGTAGTGGCGACACGGCTCGCTCGGATGCGCTCGCGCTTCGCGGCGGTCCATCGCCAGGGCGTGATCGGCTCTCCGCTGAGATGGAAGACGGCGTCGATCGACTCGAGGCTCCCCCCGGGGAGGGCCGCGGTGTCGATGCGCCGGGTCGTGAGGTCGATCACGGCGCTGCCCGGATGCCGCTCGCTGGGATCTCGGCTCCCTGACGCCGGAGTCTCGGGCGCGGCGCGCCCTGACGACGGACGGGCGCGCTCGAGCCGGTGCACCGTGTCCCCCCGCGCCTCGAGCCGCGCCACGAGCGCCCTGCCGATGAAGCCGCTCGAACCGCTCACCAGCACGTTCACCGGCGACCACCTCTCTTCACGGCTGCGAGCCTAACGGCCGGAGCATCGACGGAGCCTGGTGGGCAGGCTTTCCGGATAGACCTGGATGCAAACATTGCTAGGTCGTGCAAGCCTGTGGCTTGTGTTTGGGTAAGGACGCCGCGGCCTCGCCTGGCGAGCGTGGGTCATCGTCTACTATTTCGACGGATCTACTCAAGTATTGATCGGGAGCGCTCGCCGCTCGCCGGAGGAGGAACGATGAGAGCAACACGTAACCTGCTTGCGGGTCTCGCCCTCATGGGCAGCGCCGTCGGCTTGGCGGCCGGCGTGTCGTCCGCGAGCGCGAGCCAGGCAAAGGCGTCGCTGCCCACGATCGTCATCGGGTCGACGAACTTCACCGAGCAGTACATCGTCGCGAACCTCTATGGCGACGTGCTCCAGCACGCCGGCTTCAAGGTCCAGATCAAGGCAAATCTCGGCGCCCGTCAGGAGGTCGTGCCGGCGCTCGAGCGCGGCGCGCTCGACCTCGAGCCCGACTACGCGGGGACCCTGCTGCTCTACCTGAACACGAGCGCCGGCGCCAAGGCCAACAACATAAAGACGGCGGTCCCGGCACTCGACACGCTGCTCGCCAAGCACGGCGTCACCGTGCTCGACCCGGCGAACGCCATCGACACGAACGTCTTCGCGATCACCAAGGCGACGGACACCAAGTACCACCTCGGGAAAAGCCCGACGCTTTCGTCGCTGAAGCCGTACGCGTCGCAGCTCGTGCTCGGCGGCCCCCCGGAGTGCCCGCAGAACGCCACCTGCGAGCCGGGTCTCGCCAACGTCTACGGCCTGCACTTCAAGTCGTTCCAGCCCACCGACGAGGCCGGGCCGATCAGTGTCGCCGCGCTCAAGGACAACACGGTCCAGGTCGTCGAGTTCTTCTCGAGCGACGGCAACATCGTCAACAACCACTTCGTCCAGCTCCAGGACGACAAGCACCTGCAGGCGGCCGACTACCTGATCCCAGTGATCCGCAAGTCGGTCGACACCCCGAAGGTCGCGGCAGCCCTCAACGCCCTCTCGGGCAGGCTCACGACGACCGCTCTGTCCAACCTCAACTTGAAGGTGAACGACCAGCACCAGAGCGCGTCGGCCGTCGCCCGGGCCTGGCTCGTCCAGAAGGGCATCATCTAGGAGGCCGTCGAGGCCGGCGGTCCCAGCGAACGGCGCATGGCAGCGTGCAGGTCGTCCGGGGTGAGGACCCCGACGTACTGCTCCCCGTCGACGACGGCGACGAAGCCGTCGTCGTACTGGAGCATCTGCGCGAGAGCGTCTTTCAAGGACGAGCCGAGCGCGACCGCCGCCTGGAAAGGTCGGAGCCGGTCGGCGACGGGGCGGTCCCCGTCGCCGACCGAATCGGCGGTCACCGGCTCCCGTGGCACCCATCCGATGGGACGCTCGCTGCCGTCCAGCACGACGGCGAACCGGTAGCCCGAGGCATGCATCTGCTCGTTCGCGACAGCGAAGGCGGTCGTCCCGGCGACGAGGGGCACGCGGGTCAGGTCCTCGCGCTCGACGGTCGTCACGCCGAGCCGCTGCAGGCCCCGGTCCGTGCCGACGAACCCGGCGACGAAGTCAGAGGCCGGATGGCCGAGCACTTCACGCGGCGTGTCGTACTGCTCGAGCGTCGCCCCTTTGGAGAACACCGCGATCCGCGTGCCGAGCGTCACCGCTTCCTCGATGTCGTGGGTGACGAACACCACCGTCTTGGCCAGGCTCGCCTGCAGCTCGAGGAACTCCTCCTGCAGGCGCTTGCGGGTGACGGGGTCGACGGCGCCGAAAGGCTCGTCCATGAGCAGCACGGGCGGGTCGCCCCCGAGCGCCCGGGCGACGCCGACGCGCTGACGCTCGCCGCCGGAGAGCTCGTGCGGATAGCGGCGCTCGTAGGCGGCCGGGTCGAGGCCGACGAGGTCGAGGAGCTCCCGCACGCGCGCCCGGACGCGCTCCTTCGGCCAGCCGAGCAAGCGGGGGACGACGGCGACGTTGTCCCCTACTCGCCGGTGCGGGAAGAGACCACCCTGCTGCATGACGTAGCCGATGCGACGCCGCAGTTGCACGGGATCGACGGTGAGCACGTTCTCGCCGTCGATGAAGATCTCACCGGAGCTCGGCTCGATCAGTCGGTTGATCATCTTCAAGGTTGTGGTCTTGCCACAGCCCGAGGGGCCGACGAAGACGCAGAGCTCGCCGTCGTCCACGTCGATGCTGAGGTCCTCGACAGCGGAGGGCCCCGGACCGTAGCTTTTCGAGACCGAGCGGAGGCTGATCATCCCGCTAGGACGCTAGCGAGCCGTCGGGGCCGGTGGTGATTCCGATGAACGAGGCCCGCAGCGCCTGGAGCGTCGTGAGCCGCCGCGGGGAAGGAGCGCCACATTGATCGCGGTCTCCAACCCGCTACTCCAGTGGTCCTACGTCACGCAGAACATCGGGACGATCCTCTCCGCCCTCGCGAGACAGGCGGAGCTGACTGTCATCGCCGTCGTCCTCGGCTTTGCCATCTCGCTGCCCCTCGGCGTGCTCGTCTGGCGTTACGCCAAGGCTCGGCCGGCCGTGCTCGGCTTCGCCGGGGTGCTCTACACGATCCCCTCGCTCGCACTGTTCGCCCTCGTCCAGCCGATCGTTGGCTACTTCTCCACGACCGCTGCGGAGATCCCGCTCGTCAGCTACACCCTGCTGATCCTCGTCCGCAACATCCTCGCCGGGCTGGATGGCGTGCCCGACGACGTGCGTGAGGCGGCACGCGCGATGGGCTACGCGCCGCTCGCGCAGCTCCTCCGGGTGGACCTGCCCCTCGCGCTTCCCTCGATCTTCGCCGGCTTGCGGGTCGCCACGGTGACGGTCGTCGGCCTCGTCACGATAACGACCTTCATCGGCCAGAACGTTCTCGGCCAGCTGATCACCCAGGGCTTCGAACAGACCTACAACTCGCCGATCGTCGTCGCGCTCGTCCTGTCGATAGCGCTGGCGAGCGTCGGTGACCTGCTCTTCGTGGGTCTCGAGCGTGTCACGGTGCGCTGGGGCCGATCCTCGAGGAGCCCGGCGTGAGCTTCTGGCCCAGACTCGGCCACTTCTTCACCACGTCGGCCAACTGGACGGGCGCGGACGGCATCGTGCATCGCGTCGTCCTGCAGGCGGAGCTGTCGGCGATCGTCGTCGTGATTGCCGGTGCACTCGGGATCGGCTTCGGTTTCCTGCTCGGCCACGTGGGCCGGGGCGGTCTCGTCGCGGTCAACGCCGCCAACGCCGCCAGAGCCGTTCCCTCGCTCGCCCTGCTCACGCTGTTGGCGATACAGCCGAGCATCGGCCTTAGGGCCGGAGGCTTCTTGACCGCCGGCATCACCCTCGTGGTGCTTGCCGTTCCGCCGATCCTCACCAACAGCTACGTCGGCATGCGCGAGGTGGACGCCGACGTGCGCGAAGCGGCCCGGGCCATGGGCATGAACGGCTGGCAACAGCTCTGGAAGGTAGAGGTGCCCCTAGCACTGCCGCTCGCCGTGGCGGGCCTGCGCACCGCCGCGGTCGAGGTCGTGGCCACTGCGACGCTCGCCGCGTACGTGACGGTCAACGACCTCGGCGTGTACATCTTCGCGGGTCTCTCGACCCAGGACAGCGTGGAGACCGTCGCGGGCTCGCTCCTCGTCGCGCTGCTGGCGTTGCTGACCGACCTCCTCCTCGTCGGCGCTTACCGGCTCGTGACCCCGGAGCCCCTCCGCCAGCGACGCGGCGCAAGGGGCGCCCAGGTGCTGCGGCGCGAGCGTGGCGCCGCCAGAGCTGTTGGTCAGCCGTCCTGAGCTCTGCCGCGGCGAGACGCACGTGCCTCGACGCGCACGGCGAGGCCTTCCAGGAGCCGGGCGAGCTCGCCCGGATGCGAGATGTGCGCGCCGTGGTCCGCCCCACCGACCACCTCGAGCTTCGCGCACGGTAGCTCCGCCGCGAGCCACTCGGCGGCGCGGACGTGGCGCGCCGATGTCCTGGCGCCTCGCGCCACGACGACCGGCACGCCTACGGCGCTCGGGTCGAAGGGCGCCGCGGCGGCGAGGTCTCGCAGCTCGGACACCGCAGCCGGACCGTCGAGCGCGAGGCCGTCGCGAGAGGTCGGGGAGAGGCGCTCGTAACGGCGGTCGCCGATCATCGTGCGCATGAATCGCTCGGCGAAGTGCGCAGGTGTCCCCCTCTCGGAAGGGGGCTCCGGCCACCAGGACAGCCAGCTGAGCGGAGGCTCGTAGGCCAGCACGCCGCCGACGAGGTCCGGACGGCGGGCCGCGGCGGCGAGCGCAACGATGCCCCCGTAGCTGTGGCCGAGCAGGACCGCAGCGGGTCGCTCTGATGCCGCGCCACGGCGAGCGTGCGACCCCTGGGCCGGGGCGTCGAGCTCCTCGAGGACGGAGATCAGGTCATCCACGTGCTGTCGCAGGTCGACCGAAGCCGGCTCGGCACCTCGCGAGCGCTGGTAGCCGCGACGGTCGTAGGCAACCACCTGGCGCGAGGTGTCGAGCTTGCGGGCGAGACGGGAGAAGCTTCGGGCGCTGTCGAGCACGCCGTGGACGAGCACGAGCGGCGCCAGGCTCTCGCCACCTTCGCCGCGCGTCTCGACGTGCAAGGAGCCATCCGGCGCGGGCGGCCGTGCAACGTCGTCAGGCGCGATTGCCCGCCCAGCGTCATCGGGGGAGGCCTGCGGCGACGCCTCCATAGTGCGACGCTACCGCCTTCGACGGTAGGATTTTGCAGGTGACTGAAGACGAGGCGCAGACCGGGTCCGGCGGGCACAGCGGCGTCTCGTCCGGCGCGCTCGGGCTCAACGCCTGGCTCGTCGAGGAGATGTACCAGGAGTACCGCACGGATCCGGCCTCGGTTAGCGAGAGCTGGCGGGAGTTCTTCGCGGACTACCGGAGCATGTTGCCCACTGCGGGCGGCAGGTCCGCTGCCCCGCTTAGATCGAGCCTCGTCGCTCCGCTCACCGCCACACCCGACGAGCTGGCGGCGCGGCCCGTGCCCGCAGCACAGGTCGGCTCCCCGGCCGAGGCCCCTGCGGCGACAAGCGTGCCGACGACGACGGCTCCTGCCGCGGCCGCGACGGCGCCCGAGACGCAGGCACCTGCGCCCACGGCCGCCCCCACGGCTGGCGAGGCGGTCCCAGCGACACCGGAGGTGGCCACACCGGCTCCTGTGCTACTTCGCGGCGCTGCGGCTCGGATCGTCGAGAACATGGTCCGCAGCCTCCGCGTGCCGACGGCGACCAGCGTCCACCCAGTCCCGGCCAAGCTCCTCGAGGTCAACCGCCGAATCGTGAACGAGCACCTCGCTCGGACCTCGGGCGGCAAGGTGAGCTTCACGCACCTCATCGGCTGGGCGGTTGTCCAGGCGCTTCAGTCCGTCCGGTCGCTCAACGCCAGCTTCGTCGAGAACGCCGACGGCAAGGGCACGCCCGGCGTCGTGCGCCACGAGCACGTCGGGCTCGGCATCGCGATCGATCTCCAGCGGCCCGACGGCACTCGCAGCTTGCTCGTCCCGTGCATCAAGCGCGCCGACACGTTCGACTTCGCCGGGTTCCTCCACGCTTACGAGGACCTCGTGCGAAAGACCAGGGCGGCCAAGCTCGGCGTTGACGACTTCGCAGGTGTCACCGTCACCCTCACTAACCCGGGCACGCTCGGCACGACGCAGTCCGTGCCGCGGCTGATGGACGGCCAAGGGGCCATCATCGGGGTAGGCGCGCTCGACTTCCCGGCCGAGTACCAGGCCGCCGATCCGGAGACGCTCGCCGAGCTCGGCGTCGGCAAGGTGGTCACGCTCACCTCGACCTACGACCACAGGATCATCCAGGGCGCCGAGTCCGGGCTCTTCCTCACGCGCGTCCACGAGCTGCTCGTCGGGGAGCACGGGTTCTATTCCGACGTCTTCCAATCCCTCGGCGTGCCTCACCAGCCCGTGCAGTGGCAGCGCGACCGGAGCTCGCTCGCGTCTGGGGAGCGCGACCGTTCGCTCGTCGAGAAGAACGTCCAGGTCCAGGCGCTGGTGAACATGTACCGGGTGCGCGGCCACCTCATCGCCCAGCTCGACCCGCTCGCGACGACCGCCCCCGATCTCCGCCCGGACCTCGATCCCTCCAGCTATGGACTGTCGCTGTGGGACCTCGATCGTCGCTTCTACACCGGCGGGCTCGCCGGGACCGATCTGCTCCCGCTGAGCACGATCCTCGAGATCCTGCGCGACGCCTACTGCAGGACCGTGGGCATCGAGTACATGCACATGCAGGAGCCGGTCGAGAAGAGCTGGATCCAGAGCCACGTCGAAGGTGTGAAGACGACGCTCTCGGCCGAGGAGCAACGCCACATCCTCGGCCGGCTGAACGCCGCCGAGGCCTTCGAGCGTTTTCTCCACTCGCGCTACATCGGCCAGAAGCGTTTCGGCCTGGAGGGTGCCGAGTCGACGATCCCGTTCCTCGACGCGGTGCTCGAGGAGGCGGCGAGGGCCGGGCTGTCCGAAGCCGTCCTCGGCATGGCGCACCGCGGCAGGCTCAACGTGCTCGCGAATATCGTCGGCAAGTCCTACGGGGAGATCTTCGCCGAGTTCGAGGGGAACCTCGATCCGGAGACGGTCCAGGGCTCGGGGGACGTGAAGTACCACAAGGGCGCGGTCGGCAAGTTCGTCGGTCGTGAAGGGCTGACCCTTCCGGTGACCTTGTCGTCCAACCCTTCGCACCTCGAAGCGGTGGACCCGGTCGTCGAGGGCATGGCGCGTGCCAAGCAGGACCGCGAGGACGAACCGGATACCTTCCCGGTCCTGCCGCTGCTCGTGCACGGCGACGCGGCCTTCGCCGGCCAGGGCGTCGTCGCCGAGTCGCTCAACCTCTCCCAGCTCCAGGGGTATCGGACCGGTGGGACGGTGCACCTCGTCATCAACAACCAGCTCGGCTTCACGACGCCGCCGACCGAAGCGCGCTCGTCGGTCTACGCCACCGACGTCGCGAAGATGGTCCAGGCGCCGATATTCCACGTGAACGGGGATGACCCCGAGGCCTGCGTCCGTGTCGCGCGGCTCGCGTTCGCCTACCGCCAGGCGTTCCACAAGGACGTCGTCGTCGACCTCGTCTGCTACCGGCTACACGGCCACAATGAGGGCGACGATCCGAGCTACACCCAGCCGCTCATGTACAAGGAGATCGAGCGGCACCGGTCGGTGCGCAAGCTGTACACCGAGGCGCTCGTCAAGCGAGGCGACATCACGGTCGACGAGGCGGAGCAAGCCCTGGCGGACTTCTCGGCCCGCCTCCAAGGCGCCCTCGACGAGACCCGGTCGGCCGCGCCGCCGAAGATCGATCACCTGCCTGAACGGCGCGTCGTCGAGGCGCCTCGTCTCGCCATGGCGACTGGCGTCGATCGGGCCGTCCTCGACTCGATCGCCCAGCGCCTGCACGAGACGCCCGAAGGATTCACGATCCATCCCAAGCTCGCCCGGCAGCTCGAGCAGCGGGCCCAGCTCTACGCGTCCGGCCAGGTCGACTGGGCGCTCGGCGAGGCGCTCGCCTTCGGCTCGTTGCTGCTCGAGGGCACCGACGTCCGCCTGACGGGCCAGGACACCCGCCGGGGCACGTTCTCGCACCGCCACGCCGTCCTCGTCGACTACGAGACCGGAGCGGAGTTCGTGCCGCTCGCGACCCTCGCTGCACGTCTCGGCCGTCAGGGCCCCGAGTCCGAGGGTCGCGGCCGCTTCCTCGTGTATGACTCGCTCCTCTCCGAGTACGCCGCGGTCGGGTTCGAATACGGCTACTCGGTCGAGGCGCGCAATGCCCTCGTGGCATGGGAGGCGCAGTTCGGCGATTTCGCCAACGGCGCGCAGATCATCGTCGACAACTTCCTCGTCGCCGCAGAGGAGAAGTGGGGCCAGAGCTCAGGTCTCGTGCTCCTGCTTCCCCATGGATACGAGGGGCAGGGCGCCGAGCACTCCTCGGCTCGCCTCGAGAGGTTCTTGGCGCTGTCCGCCGAGGAGAACATCACGGTGGCCCAGCCGACGACCGCCTCCCAGTATTTCCACCTGATGCGCGCACAGGCACGACGGTCCGTACGCAAGCCGCTCGTCGTGATGACCCCGAAATCGCTGCTTCGCGCGCGCTCGGCGCGCTCGCCGCTGACCGAGCTCGTCTCGGGCTCCTGGCGCGAGGTCATCGACGACCCGGCCCGTCTCGGGACCGTCGACAACGCGGCAGTGCGGCGCATCGTCTGCTGCAGCGGCAAGATCGCCTACGAGGCCATCGAGCGTCGTGACGCTCTCGTCGCTGCCGGCATGGCTGATCCGGTCGCGGCGATCGTGCGGATCGAGCAGCTCTACCCGTGGCCGGACGCGCAGCTCGTCGACGTCCTCGATCGCTACCCCAACGCGGAGGAGCTCGTCTGGTTGCAGGACGAGCCGCAGAACATGGGTGGTTGGACCTTCGCCGGTGGACAGCTCCGCCGGTTGTTCCCCGACCGCTACCGCATCTTCCAGGTGAGCCGCGCCGAGGCGGGCAGCCCGGCGACCGGATCGCACGCGGTCCACGAGCTCGAGCTAGAGCACCTGCTCAGCGAGTCGGTGGGAGCCTTACCGAGCGGAGCATAAGGCACGTCACTCGGCGCCTGTCGCCGAGAGCGCCCGGTGCCACGAGCGCCAGATTCAGTGGTGCGGCCGCGCGAGTGCTTGACTAGCCGGGATATGGCTACCCAGCACGTCGTCGTCGACGGCTCGAACATCGCTACGGAAGGGCGCTCGACCCCCAGTCTCCTCCAGCTGGAGGAGGCCGTTTCGGAGCTGCGCAAGGAGCTCCCGGAGGCAGAGGTGACCGTCGTGGTCGACGCTACCTTCGCCCACCGGATCGACGGGTCGGAGCTGGACCGCTTCGAGAAGGCCGCACTGCGCGGCGAGTACGTCTACCCGCCGGCCGGTGCCATCGGGCGGGGCGACGCCTTCCTGTTGCGGATCGCCGAGCGGGTAGAGGGCATCGTCTTGTCGAACGACTCCTTCCAGGAGTTCCATGGCGAGCACGAGTGGCTCTTCGACCGTGGGCGTCTGCTCGGCGCCACCCCGGTGCCGGGTGTGGGCTGGATCTTCATCCCGCGCACACCGGTGCGCGGGCCGCGCAGCAGGGTCGCCGTGCGTGACGCCGGTCGCGCCAAGGAGCGGGTCGTCAAGGCCATCGCCCAGGCGACCAAGGAGGTCGTCGAGCCCGCCCCGGAGCCGGTGCAGCCAACGAGCTCCCGACGCACGAGAGGTCGAACCACCGGGCAGTCGCCCCAGGCCGTGAACGATCCGATGACCTTCATCTCCTTCATCGCCGAGCACCCGCTCGGCGAAGAGCTCGAGGGTGTCGTCGACGGGTTCACCTCCCATGGCGCCGTGGTCCACTTCGGGGACGTGCGCTGCTACGTCCCACTGTCGGGTCTCGGCGACCCGGCCCCGCGCGCGGCCCGCGAGGTCCTGCACCGCGGCGAGACGAGGACGTTCGTGATCACGGCGCTCGACCCGTTCCGCCGCGGCGTCGAGCTCGCGCTTCCCGGTGTCGGGGTGGTGTCGGGTCGCCCGAGCGACGAGACAGTCGCCGCCGAGGTGCGTATGGCACGTTCTCCGGCGAAGAAGGCGCTCGCTACGAAAACTGCACGCGCCACGAAAGCTCCACGCGCGACCAAGGCGGTCGCTTCGATCAGCGCCGCCGCCGCCCCGCCGGCCCGAGTCACAGCCGTCGCCAAGGCCGCTCCCACGAAGGCTTTCGGCAGTGCCAAAGCCCCAGCTGCCAAGCGGCCGGCTGCCAAGGCGCCCGCGGCCAAAGCGCCCGCGGCGAAGGCGCCCGCATCGAACGCGTCCGCGGCCAAGGCGCCCGCGGGCAGAAGGCCGGCTGGCAAGGCACCCGCGGCCAAGGCACCCGCGGCCAAGGCGCCGGCGACTAGGACAACCGCCGCGAAGGCCGCCGGCACCAGAGGTGTGGCCAAGAAGGCCGCCAGCGCGACAGCGGCTTCCAAGGTGACCGGCACCATAAACCCAGCTGCGAAGAAGTCGGCTCCTGGCAAGGCTGCCACCGGCGCCAGGGCTGGCGGCGCCAGGGCCGGGGTCAAGAAGGCGGCCGGCGCCACCGCGGCGCCCGCCAAGGCCGCTCCCGCCAAGGCTGCTCCCGACAGGGCGACGACCGCACGAAAGACGTCCGCCAACGGCAGGGCCCCCGCCGGTGGTCGGCCAGTCGTCGCCAAGAAGACCACGAGCACGCGCGCCCGGCGACCCGTCGGCGACACCTCGATCATCCCGGCGCGCACGATCGCGAAGGCGCCGCCCTCCGACGGGCCGCCGATACCCCGACGGAGCCCGTCGAAGCAGACCGCTGCGAATGCCGACGGAGCGTCGCGTCCGGCACGGGCGGGCGCTCGGCGGAGCGGGACGACCGGTGAGCCGGCGCCCCAAGCTCGTGGCCGCTCGCGCCGAGCCTGACGGCCAAGACCCCGAGCTCGCACGACGCGCGAGCCGATCGACGAAGGACACCATGGCCCCACCACGACCAGAAGAGTTGATCCCCCACCGGGAGCCGTTCCTCCTGCTGTCCGAGATCCTCGAGCTCGTCCCCGGCTCGTCGGCGTCGGGACGCTGGCGACTCACGGGGGAAGAGGGGTTTTTCGCCGGTCACTTCCCCGGTCGCCCGACCCTTCCCGGCGTGCTGATGGTCGAGTCCCTGGCCCAGCTCGGAGTGGCCGCAGTCCTCGCCGACGAGCGATTCGCCGACCGTCTCCCGCTGTTCGGCGGGATCGAGCGGGCGCGCTTTCGCCGTCAGGTGCTGCCGGGCGACGTGCTGGACCTCGAGGTGCAGCTCGGGCGGCTGTCCGCCCGGGCCGGCACCGGTCACGGACGTGCGTCGGTCGACGGTGAGACTGCCTGCGAGACGGACCTGCTGTTCGTCTTCGTGCCGCGGTAGGTCTCGGCGTGCGCCTGGCTACCTGGAACGTCAACTCGCTGAAGGCGAGACTTTCACGCGTCGAGACGTGGATCGCCTCGGTCCAGCCCGACGTGCTCTGCCTGCAAGAGACGAAGATGGCAGACGCGATGTTCCCCGAGGCCGCCTTCGCCGAGCTCGGCTACGAGAGCGCGCATCACGGCAACGGCCGATGGAACGGCGTGGCGATCATCTCGCGCGTCGGTCTCGAGGACGTGCGGACCGGCTTCCACGGCGAGGACCCGGACGAGGTCGCCGAGAGCCGCATCCTCTCTGCGACCTGCGGCGGTGCCAGGATCATGTGCGTCTACGTTCCGAACGGCCGCGTCGTCGGGTCGGAGTTCTACGAAGCGAAGCTCGCCTGGCTCCGGCGCCTTCGAGTCGAGCTCGACGCCACGTGCGAGGCGGGTGCGAGAGTCGCCGTCTGCGGGGACTTCAACGTCGCGCCCGGGGATCTCGACGTGTGGGACATCACCAAGTTCGACGGGGCGACCCACGTCACCGGCCCGGAGCGATCCGCACTCGCATCCGTGCTCGGTTGGGGGCTACGAGACGTCGTGCGAGAGGTGATCCCGGACGGCCCCGGGCCGTTCTCCTGGTGGGACTACCGGGGGGGCGCGTTCCATAAGGGCGAGGGGATGCGGATCGACCTGGCGTTGCTCTCCGAGCCGTTGGCCCGAGGCGTGACGGGCGCCTGCGTGGATCGGGAGGAGCGCAAGAAGGGTGTCTCCGGCGAGGTGCCCTCGGACCACGCCCCAGTGGTCGTCGACATCGACGCCTGAGCCGATCCGGCGTGCCTGGCCGGGCACGCCGGCCTGCATGGCGAGGCGTCCGTTCGCCAACGGCCAAGTTCGCCGCGAAGATGGATGAGGCGGGGCACGCGAGCTAGGGAGGGACATGCGCACGGTGATCGCGGTCACGAACGTCAAGGGCGGAGTCGGCAAGACGACGTCCGCGGTCTATCTCGCGGGAGCCGCGGTCCGGTCCGGACGGGGACCTGTTCTCCTCGTCGACGCGGATCCGCAAGCGTCGAGCGCCGAATGGCTCGAAGAAGCCCCGGTGAGCGGTGTGCGCCTGATGGAAGCACCGACGGCGCGAATGGTGACGCGTGCGATGGAGGCAGGGTCGGAGCGGATCGTGATCGTGGACTCGCCGCCAGGCGACGAGAAGACGGTCCGCGCTGTCCTCGAGCGCGCGGACGCCGTCGTCATCCCGACGCGCGTCGGCGGCCCGGAGCCGAGCCGAGTCCGAGCGACGCTCGACATGATCGCTCCGGGGACGCGTCGGGGGATCGTCATCTGTGCCGCCCGTACGGGAACGAGGGACCTCGACGACACGCTCCGGTACTGGGACGACGAGGGGGAAGCCATCTGGGGCGTGGTCCCGGAGCGGGTGGCGATCGCCGCCGCGTCGGGTGCGCCTCTCAGCATCGTCGGGCTCGTCCACTACGAGAACGTGCTCATCGAGTCGCTCGAGCGCTCCCGAAAGCGAGCGGCCGCCCGCTAGCCGGTAGCGTGCGAGGCGTGGACATCCTCGAACCCGCGCGCCTCGCGGAGGCGGTGGCACCGCTGGCGTGGTCGCATGACGGGAACGAGCTCGTGAAGGTGGTGCGCAGGCACGATTTCGGCGACGCACTGCGCTACGTGAACGAGGTCGGCGCGCTCGCCGAGGCCGCCGGTCACCACCCGGACGTGGACATCCGTTGGAACACCGTTACCTTGCGCCTCTCGACGCACTCGCTCGGTGGCATCACCGACGCGGACATCTCGCTGGCGACGAAGATAGACGCTCTCCACTGAGCCCACGCCCGCTGCCGTTCGTCGCAGTGGACGAGCTCGGCGAGCGGCCGCACGTCGTCGTCGACGGGGGAGCCCGCCCGGGCACGGTGCTCGCCCTCACGCACTGGCCGTCGAGCCCGACCCCCGTGGAGCTGGCACGCGACCTCTCGGCCGAGATCGCGCTCGCGTATCTCGACGCTCCGATGTGGTGGAGCGCCGTGGCCGAGGCGGTGACGAACGACCACCTCGATCAGGACGGCCTCGTCGCGCTCTATGCCCTCGTCGATCCGTCGGGAGCGCTCGCGCGCGCCGAGCTCATCGTCGAGGTGGCGAGAGTCGGCGATTTCGCCGTGGTGCGCGACGAGGCCGCCGCGCTCGTCGCCTTCTCGCTTGCCACCCTGGCCGACCCCGAGCGCACCCCACTCACGCTCGCACCGTCGCCAGGGCCCAACCCTGGAGCCGCTTGGACGGCGGCGTGCTACCACGAGCTCCTCGGACGGCTGCCCGAGCTCCTCGACCACCCCGGTCGCTCCCGTCCGCTCTACGCGGAGGAGCTGGCGGCGCTCGAGGCCAGCCGACGTGTCGTCGCCAGCGGCAATGTCGCGCTCGTGACGATCGCCGACGCCGGCCTCGGCGTGGTCGACGTCGATGAGCGCGTCGCCGCCGTGTCGACCACGCCGTTCACCGGAGCTCTCGCCGGGCCCCTGCACCCCGCCGCGGTGCACGCGGCCACCGACTCGTCGCGCATCCTCGTCGCGCAGGGACGTCGGTATCGCTACTACGACCGTTACGAGACCTGGGTGCGCTACGTGAGCACGGCACTGCCGCTGCGGCGCGACCTGCGGCCCCTGGCCGAGCGGCTCTCGGCCGAGGAACGTGGCGGCGCCTCCTGGGTGGCCGATCCTCCCGGCGCGCTCGGGCCGAGCCTTAGGGTCGCGGGCGACGGCGAGAGCTCGCTCGACCTGGCGCGTGTCACCGAGCTCGTCCGCGGTTACCTGCTGGAAGCTCCCGTCGCATGGGACCCGTGGCGAGCGGCCGGGGCCCTCGTGGGTCCGGGGACCGGCCGCGACGGGCCCGGCGGCCAGGGGCTCAGTGGACCGGCAGGTCCCAGAGCGGGAACCAGCGGTCGAGGTCGCTCTCGATGGCCAGATCGCTGGCGAGGACGGTCTTCAGCCTGAGCTCCGACTCGTTGTCCCGCCGCTGCGGGCCGGTCGGCACGAAGGGGTAGAAGCTCCCACGCTTGTAGAGGTAGACGAGGAAGGTGCTCGCACCGCCACCGGCCTTGCCCGACGCGGGCGGCGCCGCCGCGGCGAAGCCGAACACCGAGCAGAGCAGCTGTGGTCCGTAGCCGTTGTCCTGCAACGTCGAGTTGACGTAGTGGACCTGGGTGACGAGCGTGTCGAAGTCGGGCGAGCCGACGACGATCCAGCGGTAGCCGAACTCGTCACTCTGCTCGCTCAGCTTCGCGGTCGCGCCTTCGGCGCCGTCTCCCGCGAGCATCTGGCCGATCTCGCGCTCGGTCGCGTCGAACGCCTGGCCCGTGGATGGCTTGAAGCAGATGCCTGCCTGCCCGGTCGGGACGAGGTCTTCGGACGCTTCGAGTGTGATCCGCGCGCCTGGCAGGCCGAACAGCCGGTCGAGGTTGGCCTGGACGGGCTTCGTGCGGCCGAGGATCGTGTCGAGCAAGCCCATGTGGGGGAAGTGGCTCCGTTCAGTGTGCGGGGCCGGCTGGCGCCGGCGCGAGGGGAAGGGTCACGCCACTCCGTGACGCATCTCGGCGTCGAGCTTTGCCAGCTGGTCGAGGCGCTTCTGCAGGCTCGGGTGCGTGGCGAACAAGCTGGACAGGCTGGCGCCCGGGGCGATCGCCGGGGCGAAGTAGAAGGCGTTGAAGTGCTCCGCTGCCCGGAGGTCTCTCGTGGGGATGCGCGATATCTCCCCGCTCACCTTGACCAGCGCTCTCGCCAGCAGCGCCGGCTGACCTATCAGGATGGCGCCGGAGCGGTCGGCGGCAAGCTCGCGATAGCGCGACAGCGTGCGGATGAGCACGAAGCTGATGGCGTAGATGACCGCGGAGACGAGGACCATCCCGAGCTCGATGATCGCCAGCTGGCCCCCGCTGTTGTTGTTGTTGCGATTGTCGCCGCCCATGCCGCCGAACAGGCCGGCGAAGTAGAACATTCGGGTCATCAGGCCGGCGAGGATGCCGAGGAAGCTGGCGATGGTCATCACGGCGACGTCGCGGTGAGCGACGTGGGAGAGCTCGTGGGCGAGCACCGCCTCGAGCTCGGGCTCGTCCAGCCGGCGCAGCAGGCCGGTCGTCACACAGACGACGGCGTGCTTTTGGTTGCGGCCGGTGGCGAAGGCGTTCGGGATGTCGCTGTTGGCGATGGCGATCTGTGGATGCGGCATGTCGGCGAGCGCGACGAGCCGGTCGACCACCCCGTAGAGCTGGGGCTGCTGCTCGCGGGTGACCATCCGGCCGCCCATCGAGTACATGGCGATCTTGTCCGAGAAGAAGTACTGGACGAACAGGATCCCGAGGGCCAGCACGAGGATGAGCCCGAGCTGCACGTGAACGGCGACGAGCACCACCACGAACACTGCGTAGAGCAGCCCGAGGAGGAAGACGGTCGTCATCATGCGCGCCGTGAGGCCACGGTCGACGGGAAAGCGAGTGCGAGAAGCCATCTTCAGACGGCCGGGTCGTCGACCGGAGGTGCGCTCTCGCCTTGGAGCAACTGCCGCACCTCTTCGAGCGTGGCGCCTGGGCGCGGAAGCGCCAGGTCCGACGGGACGATCGTCGTCGGGTCCAGGCGATGGCCTGACGAGCGCACCTCGTCGATGATGGCGGAGAGCGCGGCCTCGAAGGTCTCGGCATCCCCCGAGCGCAGCGCCTCGCCGAGGACGCCGTCCAGCTTGTTGAGCGTGGCGGTGTTGGCGTCGTCCAGCTCGTACTGCGCCTCTTCGAGCACACGAACGATCACGACCCGGCCCCCTTGTCGAGCGAGAACATGTCGCTCGAGCCCGTGGCCGGCGCCGAGGTGTCGACCGGCTCGCCCGTCGCGGGCTCCTCGTCTGCCTCGCCCCCGGGTGCGCTGTCGCCTTCCGACTGCGCCGCGTCGGCACCAGCGCCCGTCCCGACCGCTGCCGGTGCGGGGCCGGCGATCTGACCCTTGAGCTGTGCGAGCTCCAGCTCCACTTGCGTGGACTTCGAGCCCTTGTCGAGCTCGGCTTGGAGCGGGTCGCTCGAGCCCGTCAGGTCGTTCAGCGCGCCCGACGCGAGCAGCTCGTCGACCGCGCCGGCGCGGGCTTGCATGTTGGCGATCTTGTCCTGCGCCCGCTCCATCGCGAGTCCCGTATCGCTCATCGACTCGGAGATTCCCGAGACCGCCTCGCCGATCCTCGTCTGCGCCTGGGCGGCGGTGTACGAGGCCTTCAGGGTCTCCTTCTGGGTACGGAACGCCTCCACCCGGGTCTGCAGCTGCTGGGTGGTCGCCACCAGGCGCTCCTCCTGGCCGACGAGCTGATCGTGCTGGCTCTTCAGCCCCTCGAGCTGGGTCGCGATGCTCGCCCGCCGCCCGAGCGCTTCGCGAGCCAGATCCTCGCGGTTCTGGGCGAGCGCTTGGCGGGCCTGCTCCTGCAGCTTCGTGGCGCTCGTCTGGAGCTGCTGGGCTTGGAGCTCTATGCGCTTACGGGCCGTCGCGACATCGGCGACACCCTTGCGCACCTGCTGCAGCTGCTCGAGCTGCTTCTCGTAGGACAAGTCGAGCGTCTCGCGCGGGTCCTCGGCCTTGTCGAGGACCTTGTTCGCCTTGGCCTGCACGATGCCCGACAGGCGCTTCATGACGCTCATCGATTGCCCCTTTCCGGGCCGTCGCCCGGGTCGTGTCGTTACCGGCGGAGCGGCCGGCCGGGCACGTCGCCCATGCTGGTCCTCTCCGCGTTCATCATGAGCATATGCCCCGCTCCTGTGAGGCGGGCACCCGGGCCTCGGGGCCGAAGTAGCGTCATGGGATGCCCGCGTCGCTCTGTCTATTAACCGTCCACGCCCACCCGGACGACGAGGCCTCCAAAGGCGCCGGAACGGTCGCGCGCTACCACGCCGAAGGCGTGCGGACGGTGCTCGTGACCTGCACCGGCGGCGAGGAGGGGGAGATCCTCAACCCGGCCATGGACACCCCCGAGGTGCGGGACGACATCGCGGCGGTGCGAAAGCTGGAGCTCGACGTCGCTGCCGCAGCGATCGGCTACGACGTCGTCGAGATGCTCGGCTACCGCGACTCCGGCATGCCGGACAGCCCGGCGAACGCCGACCCGCGGAGCTTCGCGCGCGCCCCGCTCGACGAGGCGGTCGGCCGTCTCGTGCGGATCGTCCGGCGCGAGCGTCCCCAGGTCCTCGTCGCGTACGGGGAGGATCAGAGCAGCTATCCCCACCCGGACCACCTGCGCGCCCACGAGATCGCCGTGGCGGCCTTCGACGCCGCCGCCGACCCGGCGGCATTCACCGACTCGGGAGAGCCGTTCCAGCCGCTCAAGCTGTACTACGTCGGATGGTCGCGTGAGCAGGCCCTGGCGCGCCACGAGAAGTTCCTCGAGCTCGGCCTCATCTCGCCCTACGCCGAGCGGATCGCCGAGGGGTGGCTGCAGCGCATGCCGGACGTCCATCCGACGACGTCGGTGGACCTCACCGGCTTCGAGCACATTCGTCAGGCCGGCCTCCTCGCGCACGCGACCCAGGTCGACCCGACGTCGCCGTTCTGGTTCGGCCTCCCCGACGAGGCGGAGCGCGCCATCTACACCCACGACTACTACGTCCTCGCACGCACTCTGGTCGACACCGCGCTCCCCGAGCAGGACCTGTTCTCCGGCGTGCGCGAGCTGGCATCACGTTCGTCTGGCGACTGAGAGGGAGACGAGATGGCGAAGTACCTGACACAGGAGTGGCTCGACGAGAGCACCGCGCTCGCCGAGAGCCAGCCCGAGCGCCCGGGGGCGACGGCGCGACTGCAGTACGTCATCACCGACGGACCCGACGGCGACGTCTTCTACCACTGGGTCGTGGTCGACGGTCACCTCGTCGACAACCGGCTCGGGCAGCTGCAGGATGCCGAGGTGACCCTCACCGAGACCTACGACGACGCCGTCGCGATCCAGCGCGGCGAGCTCGACGCCAACGCGGCGTTCATGCAGGGACGGATCAAGGTCGGCGGTGACGTCGCCAAGCTCATGGCGCTCTTGCCGATCACGACCTCGCCCGAGTTCCAGGAGTTCAACGCAGCAGTGCTCGCGATCACCGAATTTTGAGCGCTGGACCTCGCACCCTCCGCTGACCGGCCCGTATATGCCAGCCCCGGTGACCTGTGTGCACTATCGGGCGAGATTACCTACACTATCCAGTAGTCGCGCGGTGACGCTGAGTGACCAAACGCGAATGAGCTGGTCACCTCGGTCGAGGGGCCGAGGGCACGTGACGAGCGGGTGCTATGAGCGATGGGATGCGCGAGCAGGAGTTCGGAGCGAGGCGAATCCCGACCTACGTAGCGGCGGGGGACCCGATATCGCGTGCTGGTCTCGCGGCTCAGCTTCGTAGCCAGCAGGAGCTCGTCGTCGTCGAGGACCAAGAGCGCGCGATGGTCGCTGTCGTCGTCGTGGACTCCGTCGACGAGGACGCGGCGCGCTCGATCCGAACGTTGCTGCGCGCCGGCGTGCTCCATGTCCTTCTCATCGCGACGGCGCTCGACGACCGCGGCGTGCTGAAGGCGGTCGAGGCGGGCGCCTGTGCCATCTTGCGGCGCGCGGAAGCTGCACCGGAGAAGCTGGCGAGCGTGCTCGTGGCCGCGAGGGAGGGCCATGGGACCCTCCCGCCGGACCTGCTCGGCTCGCTGCTATCCCAGGTCGGCAAGCTCCAGCGCAACGTCCTTCACCCGCGGGGGCTCCTGTTCAATGGTTTCAGCGAGCGCGAGATCGAGGTGCTCCGCCTCGTTGCGGACGGCTTCGACACCGCCGAGATCGCGGACAAGCTGTCGTACTCGGAGCGCACCGTGAAGAACGTCATCCACGACGTCACGTCGCGCTTCAACTTGCGCAACAGGTCGCACGCGGTGGCCTACGCGCTGCGTACCGGCGTGATCTGATGCCTCTCCTGCCCTCGTGTGTAGCCCTTCGGGTAGCATCTCGGTCCCATTGTGCTGGACGGGCGCCGTTGCTCCCGTCGTCCCGGGGGGCGAGTGTCGAGCGGTGATCCACGAGGTCGATGAGGCGCTCGAGGCGCTCGTGAAGCGGGAGGCGCTCGACGGAGCCGGCGCGGAGGTCGTCTTCGACGCGCCGACCAAGGACTGGGCGTCTCGCCGCAACTCGCCGACGGTGGACGTGTACCTCTACGACGTGCGAGAGGATCCGCACCGGCGCCACGTCGGCTCGTACAACGAGCGCGACGAGGAGGGGGTGCTGCGCTCGCGGACCGATCCGCCGCGCTACTTCCGGCTGTCCTACCTCGTGACTGCGTGGACCCAGCGACCGGAGGACGAGCACCGGCTCCTCTCCGCGATGCTGGCGGCCTTCCTCCGCCACAAGGTCTTCCCCTCCGACGTGCTCAGCGGGACGCTCGGCGAGCTCGGGATGCCCGTGCTGCTCGAGGTGGCAAAGCCACCGCCGGAGAACCGCCAGATCTCCGAGGTCTGGTCGGCGCTCGGGGGCGAGCTGAAGGCCTCCCTCGACGTGATGGTGACCGCGCCGATGTCTTCGGCGAAGGTGGCCGTCACCGCTCCTCCCGCAAGCGGTGGGACCGTGGTCCGCGTGTTCGGCGAACCGGGCCAGGAAAGCGAGCGGCATGCGCCCGCGCCGACCGCGGGCGCAACCGCCGACGCGGCGCCCGCCGACGCGACGCCCGCCAAGAAGCGGGCTTGACGGCTCGAGGGGCCGCGTCGGGGTCGCCCGCGTCGCGCGCCGGGCGCGCCCGGACCACCGGGGCCCCGCCATCGGGTCCAGCACCGGAGGCGGCGGCCGAGGTAGTGGCCGAGGCCCCCGGGATCGAGCACCTCCTGTTCCGCTTGGCGTTGCTCGAGAGTCAGGTCCGCGCCGCCGTCGAGGCGCGCCGAGCCGTCGACCCGGCGCCCGACGACGCCTTCCGCGGCCTCTACCTCTCCGACGACGACGTCGAGCGCCTCCTCGCCGGAGGTTGGCCACAGCTCCCGGCGCTCCCTGAAGCGGTTGCGGAGTCCGGTCGCAAGGTCGACGCGGCGAGCTCGGCGGAAACAGGTGGCAAGAGCCGGCTGCACCTCGTGCGCGAGCGCTTCGGCCTGGCGCCCCTCGACATCGACCTGCTCGTCGTGGCGCTCGCCCCCGACGTCGACGGCCGGTTCGAGCGGCTGTACGGCTACCTGAACGACGACGTCACCCGCCGGCGCGCGACGATCGGGCTCGCCCTCGAGCTGTGCGGCCGTCAGGGCTCGGACGCCGAGGGGCGCGGCCGGCTGCGCCCGGGAGCGCCTCTGGTCGACGAGGGCCTCGTCGTCGTGGAGGAGCTCGACCGGCCGTTCCTCACGAGGTCCCTGCGCGTCCCCGACCGTGTTGCCGCGCATCTGCTCGGCGACGACACCTCCGCGTACGAGCTCCTGGCCGCGCTCGCGGACCCCGGCCCACGCGTGCCGCTCGACGCCGAGCCACTCGGCCGCGCGCTCGCTGCCGGGGCGTCGCTCGTCTACCTGCGCGAGCGGCCGGGCTCCGCGGGCCGCGCGCTCGCCGTCGAGGCCCTCCGCCTGAGCGGGCTCGGCGCGGTGAGCGTCGACTTCGGCCGGCTGGAGCCCGAGATCGACGTCGCGAGCGTGGCGCGCGTCGCCGGCCGCGAAGCGCTGCTCATCGGTGCCGGCCTCGTCGCCGGTCCCGTCGAGGCGCTCGGCGAGCCCAACTCGGCCCGAGAGCGCGCCGCGGTACGGGCCTACGCAGAGCTCGCCTGCCCGGTCGTGCTTCTCGGACGGAGCGGTTGGGACCCTTTCTGGAGCTCGAGAGTGCCGGTGCTGCTCGACGCCCCACTGCCCGACGAAGGCCACCGTCGGGCGGCGTGGTCGGCGAGCCTCGGGTCCGAGCAAGCCGGAGCAGACGCCCTGCACTCAGCGGTGTCCGGCTTCCGGCTCACCCCCGAGCAGGTGGCGCGAGCGAGTGCCGCGGCGCGTTGGCAGGCCGCGCTGAGCGGCACGCCGCTCGCCGCGGAGCACATTCGCTCGGGCGCGCTCGCACAGAACGCCGCAGGCTTGGAGCGAATGGCACGGCGCATCCAGCCCCGAGTGGGCTGGGACGATCTCGTGCTCGCTCCCTCCGCGCTCCGGCTCTTGCGCGAGCTCGTCGGGCGCGTCCTCAATCGCGAGCGCGTGCTCGGCGAATGGGAGATGCGTCCCGGCGGCGGGCGGGGCCAGGGAGTCGTGGCGCTGTTCTCAGGCGAGTCCGGCACCGGCAAGACCATGTCCGCAGAGGTCGTCGCGGGAGCGCTCGGCCTCGAGCTCTACACGATCAATCTCGCGACGGTCGTCGACAAGTACGTCGGGGAGACAGAGAAGAACCTCGAGCGGATCTTCTCCGAGGTCGACGGCGTCAATGGCGTCCTGCTCTTCGACGAGGCCGACGCGCTGTTCGGCAAACGGTCGGAGGTGCGCGACGCGCACGACCGCTATGCCAACATCGAGGTGGCCTACCTGCTGCAGCGGATCGAGACCTTCGACGGATTGGCAATCCTCGCCACCAACTTGCGCGCGAACGTCGACGAGGCCTTCACCCGTCGGCTCGACTCGGTGATCGACTTCCCGTTCCCCGACGTCGAGCAGCGTCTGATCCTGTGGCGCCAGTGCCTCGGCGACTCCGTCCCCCTCGCGCAGGACGTCGACCTCGCGTTCGTCGCCAAGTCTTTCGAGCTGTCGGGCGGCAACATCCGCTCCATCGCCCTCACCGCGGCGTACCTCGCGGCCGAGGGCGGTGCCGAGGTGGGCATGGGCGACCTCGTTCGCGCGGTGCACCGCGAGTACCGCAAGCTCGGCCGGCTCTCGGTGCGCTCCGAGTTCGGCGAGTGGTACGAAGCGGCGGCGGACGAATCGGCTTGATCAGCACACGAAGACGCCGGAGGGAGCGGTGAGAGGCGCACGTGTCGGGGCGGAACGACCTCGATCCTCGTCTTGGCCTTTGTGGCGATGTAGGGTGCAAGTTGCCAAAGGAGGCTGTCGATGGCGCCGCAGGACTTCCTCGAAGAACTAACAAAGCACCGGCTCGCGGCGAAGCCCGCGAAGGCCGGCGTCGAGCGGTCCCGTGCGCCCGAGGCCCCGATGGTGCGCCCCGCCTCGGCGACGAGCGCGGCCTCGGTGCTCCGCCTGCAGCGCAGCGTGGGCAACGCCGGCACGGCGGCTTTCCTCCAGCGCGAGGAGCGCGAGTCAGCCGTGGCCCCTGACGCTTCCTCCCCGGTGCACGGCACGATCGCGGGCAGTGGAAGCCCGCTTGACGCCGCGACGCGCTCGTCGATGGAGCAGAAGCTCGGGGCGGACTTCAGCAACGTGCGGCTGCACGTCGACGCCAAGTCAGCCGAGTCCGTGCAGGCCGCCGCGTACACCGTCGGCGAGAATGTCGTCGTACACCCCAACCACTACGCCGCCGGCACGCCGCAGGCCCAGCGGACTCTTGCGCACGAGCTGACACATGTGAAGCAGCAGCGGTCCGGTCCGGTGGACGGCACGCCCCGCGAAGGCGGCGTGCAGGTCTCCGACCCGTCCGATCGCTTCGAGCGCGAGGCCGAGCGCGCGGCCGACGCAGCAATGTCCTCAACCCCTGCCGGGGCGTCCTCGGCCTCGAGCGGCTTCGCCCGCTCCGAGGACGAGCAGGTCCAGGCACTCACTCTCCAGCGAGTCTCCGAAGAGGAGGAGCGAGAGGGAGAGAGCGAAGCCTGACGCAGGCTTTACGTCCGCGGGCGCTCCCATCGGCGGCCCGCGTCGACCACCGAAGCGATCCGCAGGACAAGGTGCTATGCCCCAACGGGCATCATTTGTAACCCTTGTGGGCGCCCATCCGTCGTGGTGAATCGAGATGGACCGAGCAACGATGACGATCAGTCGGCGACGACTGGTCACCTAGGAGGGAGTGTCAATGCCCACGTATCTGTCTCCCGGCGTATACGTCGAGGAGGTCGAGTCTGGCTCGCGGCCGATCGAGGGGGTCGGAACGGCGGTGGCGGCCTTCGTGGGCCTCGCCGAGAAAGGTCCGTTCAACACCCCCACGCTCGTGACGAACTGGAGCCAGTTCACCCAGTCCTTCGGCGACTTCGTCGAGGACACCTACCTTGCCCACGCCGTGTTCGGCTACTTCCAGAACGGCGGCGGCGCCTGCTACATCGTTCGCATCGGTGCCGGCGGCGACGAGAAGCCGGCGATCGCCGAGATCACCTCGGGAGCTGACGGCACGCTCGGCGCCTACAAGATCCAGGCGCTCAACGCCGGAGCCGACGGCAACGGGCTCACCGTCGAGGTGGCCGACACCGCCTCCGGCGAGGACGGCTCGTTCAAGCTCGTCGTGAAGCAGGCTGGCCAGGTCGCCGAGACCTTCGACCCGGTCTCGCCGAAGCGTGGCAAGTCCAACGTCGTCACGGTCGTGAACGCCCAGAGCCAGCTCATTCGCCTCGAGGAGGCGACGAAGACCGCCATCGACACAGTCGCCCGCGGCTCGGTCTCGCTCGCCGGTGGTGGCACGCCCGCCCCCTCCAACCTCAACGCCGGCGACTACGTCGGCGACCCGGCGGCTCGCAGCGGCATCGGTGGTCTCGAGGCCGTCGACGAGGTGACCATGGTCGCCGTGCCGGACCTCATGAGCGCCTACCAGAAGGGGATGATCGACCTCGAGGGCGTCAAGGCGGTCCAGCTCGGGATCATCTCCCACTGCGAGCTGATGGGCGACCGCATGGCGATCGTCGACCCCCCGCCCGGGCTGAACGCGCAGGCCATCAAGGAGTGGCGCGTCGACACCGCCGGCTACGACTCCAAGTACGCGACGTTGTACTGGCCGTGGGTGAAGGTGTTCGACCCGGCAACCGGGACGA
This sequence comes from Acidimicrobiaceae bacterium, assembly GCA_025464005.1. Taxonomy (GTDB): domain Bacteria; phylum Actinomycetota; class Acidimicrobiia; order Acidimicrobiales; family Bog-793; genus RYN-46. The sequence goes on from JAODBO010000139.1 coordinate 102,912, forward strand.
ACAAGTTCGTGCCGCCGAGTGGCCACCTCGCCGGGATCTGGGGCCGCAACGACGACACCCGCGGCGTGCACAAGGCGCCGGCCAACGAGGTAGTGCGCGGTGCGATCGACCTCGAGCTCAACATCACCAAGACCGAGCACGACCTGCTCAACCCGATCGGCGTCAACGCGATCCGGACGTTCCCCGGCCGCGGCATCCGCGTCTGGGGCGCCCGCACGCTCTCGAGCGACCCCGCGTGGCGCTACATCAACGTCCGCAGGCTGTTCAACTACCTCGAAGAGTCGATCCTGTCCGGCACGGACTGGGTCGTGTTCGAGCCCAACGACCGCAACCTCTGGGCCAAGGTCCGCCGGACGATCGCCGGTTTCCTCGTGAACGAATGGCGCAAGGGCGCGCTGTTCGGCTCGACGCCGGGCGAGGCGTTTTACGTGAAGTGCGACGACGAGACCAACCCGGCCGAGGGCATCGACGCCGGGCAGGTCGTCTGCGAGATCGGCGTCGCACCGGTCAAGCCGGCGGAGTTCGTCATCTTCCGCCTGTCGCAGTACTCGGGCGGGACGAGTCTCGTCGCCGAGTAGCCGTACGGCGTGCGGGGCGATGGCTCCGCACGCCCACCGGCGCGTACCGCCGCGCAACTTGCGGGTCGCGTGCACCTGCCGGCAAGCCTCAACAGACACGTAGGACAACGCCATCGGCCCGCTGGGCGGTGGACAACCAGAGGAGACAAGCATTATGGGCCTTCCCGAGTTCGACACGGGTGTCGGCTGGTCGTTCGGTCTCGAAGTCGACGGGATCGAGATCAAGGAGATCCAAGAAGTTGACGGGATCAAGCTTGAGGTCGACTCGATCGAGCTCAAGCACAACACCGCCACCGGCCAGTACATCAACAAGATGCTCCCCGGCCGCAAGAAGGTTGGAGAGATCCACCTCACGCGTGGCGTGACGAGCGACAAGAGCTGGCAGACCTGGATCGCTTCGGTGTTCGAGGGCAACATGCCCGGGGCACGTAAGGGCGGCCAGGTGAACATCTACGACTACATGGGCAACCCCGTGCAGTCGTTCAAGTTCACCAACGGCTGGGCGAAGAGCATCGAGTACGGCTCGTTGAAGGCCGGCGACGCGTCCGTCCTCACCGAGAAGCTCACGATCGCCCACGAGGGTCTCGAGCCCGCGTGATGCGGCGAGGCCCGGCGCCCGCCGGGTCTGAGGCGGACGTCGACGGCGGGCCGGTGGGCTCGGTCGCCGTCGAGACAGAGCTGAGGCCACCCGCTTCGCCCCCCGTGGCGGAGCGGGTGGACGAGCTTCGGACCGAGTTCGACTTCGTGCTGCCGCGTGGCTACGTGGACTCGTCGGGGACGGTGCATCGTGACGGCACGATGCGCCTCGCCACGGCACGCGACGAGCTGCTTCCCCTGCATGACGACCGGGTGCGGGCCAACCCGCCGTACCTGACCGTCGTGCTGCTCGCGCGCGTCATCACGCGTCTCGGTTCGCTCGCTGGCGATTCGGTCAGCGTCAACGTCGTCGAGAACTTGTTCGCGTCGGACCTGGCCTTCCTGCAGGACCTCTACCGCCGCGTGAACTCCGAGGGCCACACCCTCGCCGCAGTGACCTGTCCGGCGTGCAACGAACGATTCTCGGTCGACCTGGCCGGTGGTCGCCTGGGGGAATCGTGACGTACGCGGCCGACCGACTCTACGAGGAGGTCGCGTACGTCGCTTACCACTTTCACTGGTCGCTCGGGGAGATCCTCGATCTCGAGCACCCGACTCGCCGGCGCTTCGTTGAGGAGATCGGCAGCATCAACCGCCGGCTGTCTGGCGACGGCTAGAGCGGTGGGTCCGACAGCGATGGACTGGGTGGAGCGATGAGGATGTGGCCCGTCTCGGGTCGTGGCGCGCGCGACGCCCGTGCCGCGGGCGCCTCCGGTACGGCGACGGCCGGCGACGA